>JAGUYC010000328.1 GCA_020061515.1 Gemmatimonadota bacterium | reverse complement strand
GACGCGAACGACGGCGCCGGGGCGATCGTGAAGACGAAGAAGAAGCTCGTAGAGGGCCGCCGCGCCGAGTCCCGCGAGCCCATCCGTCGCGGGGGCCGCGTCCGCGCGCCGCACAACGACCGGCCAACCGGTGAAGAACGCGCTTCGAAAGAGATCGGGTGACCAGCCCGGCTTAAAAAGCGGGATCGTTCGGCTCGTCCCCGCGAGAGGAACCTCCTCGTCTCCATAGAGAAGGGAAGCGGACGGATGCTCGCGGAGAGCGAGCGCCGCTCTCGCGATCGCTCCCGGAAGAAGCGAGTCCCCGGCCCGCACGAGGAACACGAAGTCGGACGTCAGGCTCCTGAGAAGCCTGCCGAGAGCTTCGCCCCCCGCGTCTTCCCGCAGCGTCTCGCTCGCGAACGCGGCCCTCGGGTAGGCGGCGATCGCCGCCTCGATTTCCTCTCGCCATCCGATCGAGAGCGGGATTCCTTTCCGGTCGATGAGCACGACATCGAAGCGCGGCGGATCGGAAAGCGCGCGCGCGGCGGCGGAGAGACGGCGAACATCTTGGGAAGCCGCGCGCTCATCCTCGAACCGGCGCCGCACGGACTCTTCGAGCGGGACTCTCGCCTCCATCTTCTTTTTCACAAAACGGTGCGCGCGACGGAGGAACGCGCCCGGCCCTCCCCTCGCGAGAACGCGAAGGGCGCGAAGCAGGAGCCCCGATCCTCGCCGAGGAAACGCGCGGCCCGCTTCGGGAGGATCTTCTCCCGCCCTACGCGGAGGCAATCCGCTTCTCCGGAGCATGCCGCTCGATGAAGGCCTCGCTCCCCTCGTAGCCGAGGTATCGATAGAGATCCTCCTCGTCGATGAAGACCCCGTGTTTTCGATAGAAGCGAAGGAGCGTGCGCTCGAGGGTCGCCTTGTTGTACCGGGCGTCGAGATAGTGTCGATCGCGCCGGACGGCCGCGTCGAAGTCCATGTGATGGTGGACGACGGCGGCGAGCGGCGCGTTCTTCAGGCGATACCCTGCCGCACGCACGCGCATCGACCAATCGTTGTCCTCGTAGGCGCCGGCGATCATCGTGTCGTAAGGGAACGGGACGAGCGCTTCCCTTCGAAAGATCGTCGCGCCTCCCGGAATCCAATCGCAGTCGTGGGTTTCGAGAGAGGAGAGATCCGCCGCGTTCTTCCCCGTGTCGATGAGATCGAAACGGATCCGGCGCGCGCCCCTCCGGATCGCGCCGCCGTTGTATTGAATCCGTCCGTCCGGGAAGATCACTCGGCAGCAGCACGCGGCGAGACGCTCGTCGGTTTCCATCTCCGCGAGGAGCTTCTCCAGCCACCTGGGCGAGACCTCGATGTCGTTGTCGAGAAAGACGAGATACTCCCCGCCGGTCATCTCGACCCCGAGGTTCCGCCCGCCGCCGCACCCGAGGTTGCGCCCCGCCTCGTGCAGGCGGAACGAGCGGTCGGTCGATGCGAGCGCGCGGAGATCCCGGAGCGCCTCTTCGGTCGATCCGTTGTCGACGACGAGAACGTCGTGGGGGAGAGGCGTGTGCCTGGCGACCGCCTCGACGCAGCGCTTCGTGTCCGCCACCCGGTTCAGCGAGAGGATCACGATCGAAACGCGCTTCCCGAACTCTCCCCTCGCGAGGCTTCTGCGGACGAGCGACGCCTCTCGCGCCTTGGCCGCGAGCGCCTCCTGAAAGGCGGGAGATCCCTGGGTCGCCTGGCCGCGGTGAACGCGGTGACGGTAGAGATTCTCCGGGAGAAACCGAAAGACGCCCCCCTCGGAGAGCCGAAGCGCCATGTCGTAGTCTTGCGCCGAGTCGTACTCGCTCCGGTAGAGTCCCGTGCGCCGGAACGCCTCGCGGCGGATCACCTTCAGGTGGCTGCAGAACATCCCCTTCAGGAGCTCGTCCTCCGGAGAGCCGACCGCGCGGTTCCGGAAATCCCAGAACCGAAGGATCGCTCCTCGTTCATCAATGTCCAAACGGTTCGTATAGAGAACATCGATTCTTTTATGTTCCTTCGCCAGAACGGCCGCGGCCTTCCGGAGAGCGTCCCGGTCCAGGAGGTCGTCGCAATCGAGGAACGCGAGGTACTCTCCGCGCGCATGGGCGATGCCTTGGTTGAGCGCCCCGGAGAGGCCGCGATTCCGATCGCCGAAGATCACATGCGCCCTTTCGTGCGCCGCGTATTGTTCAAGGAGGCCCCGCGCCTCCGGTTCCGTCGACGCATCGTCGTAGAGAACGCACTCGAAATCCGCGAACGTCTGGCCGAGCGCGCTCTCGATCGCTTGCTTGAGGTACTCGGAATGGTTGTATACGGGAACGATGATGCTGAAGAACGGCGCCCCTCCGCCGGGAGCCCCGGCCGCGGCAGCGCGCCGTTTCCACCGATCGCGGAGGAATCGGTAGGCGCGCGTCGGGATCTTTCCGAACAGGCGGTTCACGCGGATCCCGGCCTGGATCAGCCGAAGCGCGAGAATCATCTCTCTCCGCGACCCGGCGATCTCGAGATCGCGGATCCGATCGTCCCTCTCCCGCACTCCCCCCTCGAGGTTCTGGATGTACCGGTTCCTCTCCTCGATCGAAACGGCGTGCGCGGTTTCCTGTTCCTCGAGCCGCCGCTTGAGATCGTCGATCTCCCCCTCCCGCTCCGCGACCCCCTCTCGAAGCGCGCCGGCAAGGGTGCGGGCTTCCTCGCCCGCCCATGCGAGCTCCGCGATCGCGCGGTCCCGCTCCGCGACTCCCCCCTCGAGGTTCTGGATGTATCTTCGATCCCTTTCCGTCACCTCGGGAGGGCCAAGGTCGACACGCGGCATCAGCTCGGGGAGCGGTTCGTTCCCCGCCGCCGCGAGAAAGTAGGGAGCCTCCTCGGGCGACTCGCAGAGATCGTCCGCGCCGAGAACGGGCGCGCGGCCGTCCGCTTCCTTCGCTTCACCATCGAGCGGCCCCGGCGCGATGCGCGTCGCCAGGTAGTTCCTCTGAAGAAAGAACCGCGTGGCGGAGAACCCGATCGAGAGAAGAGCTCGGAACTCGGCGAGCGTCAATTCCTTTACATGAAAAGGATTGAGCACCCTCGAGACCTCCCAGTTCGGGGTCGAGCAGAGGAAGATCCCGTTCGGTTTCAACACCCTCGCCGCGGCGCGAATGAGCGCTTCTCCATCGGCGATGTGCTCGATCGTCTCGAGACAGACATAGAGATCGATCGAGCGGTCCTCGATGCGCTCCAGACGTGCCGCGTCGTCGACCAGATACCGGATCCCCTCGCCGGAGAAGTGCGCGCGGGCGTACTCGACGGCCGCCGGATCGATGTCCGCGCCGATCACATCGAGAGCGCCGGCGTCCCGAAGGATCCAAGAGCCATAGCCGGTTCCGCACGCGCAATCGAGAACGCGCCGGCCTCTCGCAAGAGCGGCCGCGAAACGGTACCGGGCGATGTGCTCAACATAGAGACCGCTCCCCCTCGACTGCTCCGGGATCATCCGGCTTCCATCATTGTTCAGCACGAGATCGTCCTCCGAGCGGATCGCCCATGCAGAATGGGGCTTGGTCTCGGCGCGGGGGAAGAACGCGAGGCAATGGACATTCCGAGCGAGAAGGGCCGTCCCGCGAAAGGAGAATCCTCGCCGCTCGAATCGATCAGGATCGTCGCGCAGCCCTCTTCCTCGAAGGCCGAGACAAGGTCGCCGGTTTCTTCCGGGCCTTCTTTCTCCCGACCGGCGCCTTCTTCTTGGGGATGGTCTTCGCCCGTCCGCTCGCGCTTGACTCCTTTCGACGGGTTCCGCGCGCGGCTTTCCCGAGACTCTTCCTCTTCGCCCCGCGCGGGGGCTCCTTTCGCGCGTCGCGGCCGGCGCTCTTCGCTCTTCGCCGGCTCGACGTCCCTTCGCGGGCCTTTCGCGCCGGCGGTTTCGGTTCGGGCGCCGACGGCTCGATAGGGACTGCGGCACTTGTGGGGACGCGATCGGGAGGCGCATGCGGCGCCTTCTCGGGAAGCGGCTTTCGAATCTCCCTCCTCTCCGGAAGACGAAAGTCCGGAGGAGCGGTGAAGGCGATGCGCCCACAGAACTCGCAGCACATGACCTCGGCTTCGATCCTGTGGATCAGCTGATGGGTTTCCGGGTAGTGCATGCCGCACATGAGGCACACGCCGTCCCGGATCGGCGCCAACCCGGAACCCGTGCGCGTCTTCTTGTCGCGGTAGAGACGGAGAAGCCTCTCGTTGTCGATCTGCTTCTCGATCGCGCGCACGCGTGCCTCTTTCTCTTCGCGACGAAGTCGCATCCCCTCGATCTCGTCCAGCTTGCGGAGAAGATCCACGAGTTTGTTCACGCACCACCCCCGTTTGAAGGGCGCCGGGCGGCGCCCCGGGTGCGGCTGAGGACCGAGCGGGGCTTCATCCCTTTCGGTGCGAAGGCGCTTCCCTCACGCCGGCCCCACAACAGTGCCGATCGAGCCGAGTCCGCAGCCGATCGGATGCAAAGGTACCATCGTCGCACGCCCGCAAGCAGCGATTTTCGCGCGGATCCGAAACCATGCGATCGCGGGGCCGACGGGCGTCTCGGTCCTCAGGACGAGCTTCACGCCGACGACCGGAAGCTCTCCATCCTAAAACCCGGCCATCTCCCTCCCGATCGATCGCGGGCGGTCCCAACCCGCCCCCAAGAAGAACGCACAAAATGTTGCAATACAATGCTTTGTGCGTCTAGGTCGACTCCTCCGCTCCCGCCATGAGCTCGGCAAACACGCGCTCGAAATCGTCCGGGCTGTAGAACTCGATCTCGATCGTGCCCCCCTTGCCGGCCGTGTGAATGCGGACCCTCGTCCCCAAGCGATGGCGAAGCTTCTCTTCCAGGGTCGCGATCTCCGGATCGATCGTGGCGGCCTTTCTCTTCTCCTGTCTCTTGGCCGGGCGAATCCCACGCGCGAGCTCCTCGGTTCTCCGGACGGAGAGTCCGCCACGCAAGATCTTGTTGAACAATCGGTTGCGTGGAGGACCCGCCGGGACTTGGAGAAGGGCTCGCCCGTGCCCCGGAGTGATGCGGCCCTCGCCGAGCGCCCTCAGGATCGGCTCGGCCAGCTGGAGGAGACGGATCGAGTTGGTGATCGATGTGCGATCCCTGCCGACGAGCGCCGAGACCTCCTCGTGCGTCATCCGCTTCTCTTCGATCAGGATCCGGAAGGCTTCCGCCTCCTCCACCGGGTCGAGGTCTTCCCTCTGGAGGTTTTCGATCAATGCCCACTGGAGCATCTCCTCGTCCGGAACCTCGCGGACGACTACCGGGACCTTCTCCAGGCGGGCCTGCTTCGCGGCAAGATATCTTCTCTCCCCCGCCACGATCTGGAAGCGATCCCCTCTCCGCCGCACGACGAGCGGCTGAAGAATCCCCTTGAGGCGGATCGACTCGGCCAGCTCGGCGATCCGGCTCGGATCAAATCGCCTGCGCGGCTGGGCATCGCTTGGGACGACCAGATGGACGGGAACCTCTTCGACGCGCGGGGAGGCCTCCGCCACCCCCGCGTCCACGGGGCTAGCTGATAGCAGTGCTTCGAGCCCTCTCCCCAGCACCCGCTTCGTCATGCTCGATCACCTCTTTCGCCAATTGGAGATAACATCTTGCTCCCAAACACGTTACATCATATAGAAGAATGGGTTTCCCGAAGCTGGGAGCCTCGCTCAGCCTCACGTTCCTTGGGATCACCGTCTCATAGACCTTGTCCGGGAAGTACGCCCGCGCCTCCTCCGCCACCTGCCGCGAGAGGTTCAAGCGTTGGTCGAACATCGTGAGAAGAACCCCCTCGACCGTGAGCCTTGGGTTGAGGTTCTTCTGGATCAGGCGGATCGTGTTGAGAAGCTGCGTAAGCCCCTCGAGGGCGTAGTACTCGCACTGGATGGGGATCAGAACCGTATCCGCCGCCGTCAGGGCGTTGACGGTCAAGAGCCCAAGCGATGGAGGACAGTCGACGTAAATATAATCGTAATCTCCCTTTATGGGCTCGATCGCCTTGAGGAGCCTCTGCTCGCGGGCAAGCTCGTTGACCAGCTCGATCTCCGCCCCGACGAGGTTTCTGCCGGATGGGACGAAATCAAGGAACCGGATCTCGGTCTTCCGGATCACCTCGCGCAATGGAACTTGCTCGAGAAGGACCTCATAGATCGTGTTCTCGCCATCCGAAGCCACGATCCCGAGGCCGCTCCCGGCGTTGGCCTGCGGATCGATATCGACGAGAAGCGTCTTCTTTTCGGCGACCGCAAGACTGGCGGCGAGGTTCACCGCCGTAGTCGTCTTCCCCACCCCGCCCTTCTGGTTCGCCACCGCGATTACCCTTCCCATACATCCTCCCCCCAATGTTTCACGTGAAACACAACCGCTCCTCGCGCGGCATGATACGAACCACGCGCCTACATGACAAGGTCTTTTCGCTGTTCGTGTGAAAAAGCTACGGTGCTCCAGCCCCCCCCAAAGGTCCCGTTTGACAGGGAGAGAGGCTCCCCTTATGATCCGGGGCCTTGCGTGTTCGCGAGGGCCGAGGAGGGGAGAGGTGGCGACCGAGATCTACTCGTGGGGCGGTGCCGAGGAGGTTACCGGGTCCAAGCACTTCCTGGAGACTCCGCACGCCTGCATAGAGATCGACTGCGGCATCTTCCAAGGGCGCAGGCAGGAGACGTTCGAGCGGAACCGGACCCTCCCCTTCGACGCGCGGAGTGTCGATGCGTGCGTTCTGACGCACGGACATCTCGACCACTGCGGGAACCTCCCCACCCTTCTCCGGAACGGCTTCAAGGGCCCCATTTACTCCACGCCCGCGACGCGGGACATCGCCCGGCTTGTTCTCCTCGATTCCGCCCACATCCAGGCGAGCGATGCCGAGTACGCGAAGAAGCTCTCGAGCAAGAAGAGACGGAAGCAGGGGTTTGTCGCCGAACCCCTTTACGACCAGGAAGATGTCGATCGAACGATGGAACGGTTTCGCCCGATCCGGTATCAGGAGCGGACGGCGATCGCCCGCGGGGTCCACCTCACGCTCTACGACGCGGGGCATATCCTGGGATCCGCGATGGCGTTGTTCGAGGTCGAGGAGGGAGGGAAGACGCGCCGCGTTGTCTTCGGGGGCGACATGGGGCGGAAAAACCTCCCGATCCTTCGCGACCCCCAAATGCCCCCGTCGCCCGATGCCTTTGTTTCGGAGAGCACGTACGGGGATCGTCTCCACGAGGAGATCCGCGAAGCCCGGGACCAGCTGGGAGAGGTCGTGCGACAGACCTCGGAGCGCGGAGGGAAGGTGATCATCCCCGCCTTCGCCGTAGGGCGCACGCAGGAGCTGATCTTCATGCTCCACCTCCTCAGCGATGAGAACGCGATCCCGGAGATCCCGATCTTCGTGGACAGCCCGATGGCGGTGAGGGCGACCTCCATCTTCCTCGATCATCCGGAGTGCTACGACAAAGAGGTACTCGACGCCTTCGTCCTCCACAACGAGAACCCGTTCGGGTTCGAGAGGCTGACGCTCATCCGCGACGTCGAGGAATCCAAAAAGCTGAACAGCCTCCACGGACCGGCGATCATCATCTCCTCGAGCGGCATGGCGGAAGGTGGGCGCATTCTGCATCATCTGATGAACACGATCGAAGACCCGCGCAACACGATCTTGATCGTCGGCTTCATGGCGGCAAACACCCTCGGACGCCGGCTCGTGGAGCGCCATGAGAAGGTGAGGATCTTCGGAGAGGAGTTCCGCCTTCGAGCGAGGGTGAAGATCCTGAACGCGTTCAGCGCCCATGCGGACTATGAGGAGCTGAGGAGCTTCTTCTCCGGCTACCAGCGCGACTCGCTCCGTGAGGTCTTTCTCGTGCACGGCGAGGAGAGCGCACAGAAGAACCTTGCCCGCGTGCTCCGCGAGGAGGAGGGTTTTCGCAGGGTCACGATGGTTCGTTACGGCGAGCGGTACCGCCTGTGATCCTCTTGGCCTCTCCATCCGATACCGGGCTCACGAGTCCATCCATCAACGATTCTGTCGCGGGATCAGAAGGCTGAAGCTCGTCTCCCCGGACAAAAGAGCCGGCTTGCCTCGCGAGGAGTCCCTTCGCCGCGCTCGGGGATCGGAGAAAAAGCACCGCAAAAAACATTCTTGCAAGCAGTTATGTGTTCTTCTCGCACACCTGCGGCCGATAGCGGCGTTTCTTGAGGGAGAGTCGGCTCCGGTTGACGTGTCGAACGGACCCGAGTAGGGTCGAGCGGAGCCGGCAGCGGAGGACGGAGGCCTTCGAATGGGAATGAAGAGCGTGCGATTCTTGGTTCTTCTCTTCCTTCTTATCGCCGGATGCGGAGGGGACTCGGCCGGCCCGCCCGCCGATCTTCCCCCGTGTCCGGACCAACCCTTCGCCGACCTGAACGGCCATTTCGGCCTCCTGTCGGATCTCCTCTACCGCCTTGACGTTGCCCAACTGCTTCTTCTCAAGGGAGCGACCGACCGCTTCGCGACCACGGTCGCCGGTCACGGGAGCGCGTACTCGAAACAGGAGATCTACGACCTCGTCATCTCCGCGACGACCTTCCGATCGATCTCGGACTCGCTCGCCGCCTGCATCGCCGCTGTTCGCGAAGAGGCCGGCCCGCTCGATCCCGGCTTGGAATGGACGCCCTTCTTCGAGGAGTGGCTCAAGTCGATCGAGGAGACGATGCGCGCCGGCGAATCGCTCTTCGCGCTCGTCAGGGAGCGGGCACGCGCGGTTTCCGAAGAGATCGCTCCCTCCGAAACGCTCGGGGTTCGGATCGCTCTCGCCTGCAGCGCTCGGAGGGTCGCTCCCCTGTTCGAGGACTTCCCCGCGTTCATCGCCGGCGCCGACGATCGCGAATGGGCGGAGCTTCTCCCCTCGTTCGTCGCGTGCGCCGGTTCATTCTGGGCGGACGAATGGCATTCTTTCGTGCTTCAAGCCATCGGGACCCTCGCGGAGCGCTCGAGTCCGTATGTGGGCTCGGTCTCCCTTCATCTCGCGAACGAGGCTGCGGGAACGGCATCCGGGTGGGGTATCGAGGAGTGGGCCGGCGGGACGGGGTCTCTCCGCATCGAACCGAGCCCTCCTCCCGCGGACGGCCCCGCGGTCGCCGTCCTCCTCCCCCTCGAGGGGGTGCCCGCCGGAAGCTTCTCCCGCCCGCTCCTTGCGGGACGAACGAATCTTCTCTCGGGCCTTCCGGTCGGATCCTACCGGCTCATCCTCTTCCTCTCGAACGCGCGCCCGCTCTCCTTGGGGCCCTTCGACGTCGCCGAGGGAGAGACCGCTCGCGTCGTCCCCGAGCCGACTTTCCTCGCGGCCGACGGCTGCTCGCTCGCCGGAGGATCGATTGCTGCGTGGATTTTCGATCCATCGAACATCGAGCACTTGAGCAATGACTACACGCTCGTCTGCCGCACGGAGATCTGGAAGGGGCGCGCCGTCACCCAGATGGATCTCTCGGAAATCCCCGGCACTCGCGTGCGGAGCGAGGGGACGTTTCGCGCGGTCGCGGATTGCGCCGACTGGAGCCTCTCCGGAACCGGAGAAGGGATCGTCTCCGTCTTCCGGATCTCGCCCGATGGGTGCGAGGCCGGGGCGGTCGCGCCCGACCGCTTCACCTTTCGCGTCGAGGGAGAGCGCCGCGCGGGCACGGTTTCCGTCCGGACCCTCATCGATCCCCAGGTCTTCCTCGTGCCGCTCGTCTGCCCCGGCGAACCCTGGCAAGAGGTCGACATCACACGGAAGGTCTTCTTCGACCGGGAAGCCGTCCTTTCGATCGGAAGCGGACGGCACGGCGAGGCGGTCTTCCCCCCGGGCGCGTCGCCGGAAAGCCCCGTGTATTTCTTCACCGAAATCGACCGGATCTTCTAGCCTAGCCTGGATTATGCACGCGTTTCCTACTGCGGCTGCGGATCGCGGCCTACGAGGCCTCCCTTCCGTCGCCGCTTCCTCATCGTAGTGCCGAGACTACGATTCCGGGAGCGGCTCGTCCAGGTCGGCCTCTCGGCACGCGCTCCGCATCCTCGCGACGAAAACGCGTGCATAATCCAGGCTAGCTGTCATGAATCCCTTGAAGCAAGGGATCGGCGCCTGTTCCTTCACACGAGGAGGCGACGCAAACAGGTGAAAACAGGGCCACCCCTCGTTTCTGCGAAACGCGGGCGAAACCCAGGAGACGAACCATGAACAGCTTCTTCTTTGATGTGCGTACTTCCAGGCGGATCGAGACCATCGACATCACCCGGGAGATCGAGGCGCGGCTCCCGAGGACGGCGACCGGCGCCTGCGTCGTCTATTGCCCCCATACGACCGCGGCGATCGCCGTGAATGAAGGGGCCGATCCCGATGTGAAGACCGATATCGAGGCCGCTCTCGCCGCGCACTTCCCGAGCACCGGCGACTACCGGCACGCCGAGGGGAACTCGGACGCGCACATCAAGTCCGCGCTCATCGGGCCCGCGGAGATCGTTCCGGTCGAGAACGGGAAGCTCCTCCTCGGCCGCTGGCAGTCGATCTTCTTCTGCGAGTTCGACGGGCCTCGGACCCGCACGGTCCGCGTCTATCTCATCGCGGGGTAGAGAAGAGGGCTACAGCTCCTTCTGCAGAGTATCGATGAACTTGAGAGCCGGGGCGCTCGGCTTTCGTCCCTTCTTGTGGAGAATGGCGAGCGGGCGGCTCCACCCGGAGCCGCTCAGCGTGACCGCCTCCAGGTGTCGGTTCCGCACTTCCTCGCGGATGGTCGAGTTCGGCACGATCGCCACGCCCGACCCGATCTCCACCGCCCGCTTGATCGTCTCCACGTTGTCGAACCGGTGCACGACCCGAACGGTTACCCCCGCGCTTCGAAGCGCCCGATCGATGACCCGGCCGGTCGGCGTGATCGAGTCGAAGGCGATGAGCGGATGCCCGTCCAGCTTCTTCAGAGGGACGGCGACACCCTTGGCGAACGGATGCTCGGGCGGGCTGATCAGAACCAGTCGATCCTCCCGAAACGGAATCTGGGTGATCTGCGCGTGGCGGGAAGGGTACGCGACGATTCCAAGGTCGAACGAGAGGTCGAGGAGCCCCTCGTACACCTCGTTGTTCCTCCGGTACTCCAGCTGCAGGTCGACCGAAGGAAACTCCTTGAGGAAAGCCTTCAAGAACGGCGGCAGAATGTGGAGCCCGACGGACGGGACCGTTGCGAGGCGAAGGCTTCCGGAGACGACGTGGCGAATCCGGTTAAGCTCGTCCCTCGCTTGAGCGAAACGGTCGAGGATCTCCCGGCTTGCGTCGTAGAAGATCTTCCCGGCCTCGGTCGGTTTCATCCGCCCGCGGCCACGCACTACCAACTGCTGCCCGAGATCGGCTTCCAGCTGGCGGATCCGCTGGGAGACGGCCGACTGGGTGAGGTAGTTCCGGGTCGCGGCCCGCGAGAAGCTCTCCGTCTGGATGAGGTCCACGAAGATCTTCAGGGTTTCCAACATGAGCGATCCCCCCATTAGCAGCTCTTATGGTATGTTAATATGAATCTAACGGCCTGCCGAGGATTCGTCAACACTTCTTCACGGGCCCGCGTGTTCCTCAAGAGAGGTTCCACGATCTAATTACTTGCTTTCTCAGGCGATATGCCGATTGCGCTCACCGGGCGGGCGGCGCGTCGCCACGCCCCCGCTCCGCATCCGATTCCAAGTGGTAATTGTATCATCAATAACAATTCATTGGACTTCTCCTCGCTTCTCGGAGAGACTCGCCGAGTAGCAACCAGAGCGAGTGTCGGCTATCGGGCCCCTTCCGGTTGGACCAAGAGCTTGCATCTTCGCGCCCGATTGGGGTCCGGCCGACCCTCCTGCCCCGGAGAATCGAGTGCTGGCGTCTCACGTTGACCGTCCCATCCGAACTCGCAGGAATCCCGCCAGCAGGCCGCCCCGTTGTTTCCCCGCGGAGGCGCCTTCCTCCTGTCGTTCCTTGGGACTACCCAGTCCGTTTCCCGGCGACGGGAAACGCCTGGGGCAACTGCACCCCGTGTGAGGTGGCCCATGATACAAGTGGAATCAGCGGACCAGTTCCTCAAGCAGGTGTCGGGAAGCGTCGCGGAAGGGGAGAGGATCCGGCTTTGTATCCAGTGCGGGTCCTGCAGCGGCGTCTGCCCCTTCGGCCTCTGGATGGAGTTCCCCCCGCAGGCGATCATCGCCTCGCTGCGCGCCGGGGAGCTCAAGCCGCTTCTCGACACCGACTCCATCTGGCTCTGCGTCTCGTGCTACGCGTGCACGAACGTCTGCCCGGCGAAGATCCCCCTCACGCCGGGTCTCCTTTCGAGCGTGAAGGCGGAGAAGCTGATGAAGAGCTCCGTGCCGACCGAGCTTCAGGACGCGCTCGTGAACGCCCGCAAGTACGGGAACACCGTCGGCGAATCGCCGAGGAAGCGGGCCGATTGGACCGCGGACTTCACGGTTGAAGTTCCCATTCTCGCCAAGACGAAGAAGCCGGTCGACGTGCTCTGGTACGTCGGGGATTACCCCTCGTACCACGCCCGCGTGCAGCAGGTGACGCGCGCCACCGCCAAGATCTTCAAGGCGCTCGGCGTCTCGTTCGGAATCCTCGGTCCCGAGGAGCAGAGCGACGGCGACGTCTTCCATCTCGCCGGCGAGCGCGGCCTCTTCGAGCTCCTCGCGTCGAAGAACGCGAAGACCTTCGAGAAGTACGAGTTCAAGGAGATCGTGACGACCGATCCGCACGCCTACAACACCTTCAAGCACGAATACCCGAAGCTCGGCTATCACTTCCCCGTGCGGCACTACGCCCAGTTCCTCCACGCGCACCTCAACCGGCTGAGAAGCCTGATGAAGAACAAGCTCGAGGCGCGCGTCGCCTATCACGATCCCTGCGGCCTCGGGCGCGCGAACGACAACCACATCTACCAGGAACCGCGCGAGATCATCGAGGCGATTCCCGGCGCCGAGCTCGTCGAGATGGGGCACAACCGGACCACCAGCATCTGCTGCGGAGGCGGCGGGGGCGGCATGTGGCTCGACGGCTTCGCGTGGGAGAAGGCGGGGACGCGCACGTCCGAGTGGCGCATTCTCGAAGCGGTCGCGGCCGGCGCGCAGATCCTCGCCGTCGCCTGCCCGTACGAGACGCCCCGGTTCGACGACGCGGTCAAGAGCACGAATCACGCGAAGGACATCGTGGTGAAGGACATCGCCGAACTCGTGGCGGACGCCCTTCAGGGCTAGGAGATTTCGAACATGAACATCGCCGTTCCGATCAAGTTCGTCCCGGATCTCGTCGAGGAGATGGAAATCGACTCGAGCACGGGCAAGCTCGACAGGACGTTCATGCGGCTCGTCCCGAACGAGCTCGACGAGCACGCGCTCGAGCAGGCCCTGATCCTCAAGGAGCGCCACGGCGGAACCGTCGCCGTGATCACTCTCGACACGGGAGACGTGGACGAGGCGCTCTTCACCGCCGTCGCGAAAGGGGCCGATCGCGCGATCAAGATCGCGGGCGAGGGCTACGCGGAGGGCGTGACGAGCCACGCCTGCGCGGATCTCCTCGCCGAGGCGCTGAAGGACGGTTCCTTCGATCTCATTCTCGCGGGAACGCAGGCGGTGGACGATCTCGACGGCTCCGTCGGCGCTCTTCTCGCCGCGAAGCTCGGGATCCCCTACGTCGGTTACGCGACCAAAGTCGTCGAGGCGGGCGGAAAGGTCGTCGCGACGAAGGAATACCCGGGCGGTCTCCTCGCGGAGATCGAGGTGAGCACCCCCGCGGTGATCGGCATCCAGGCGGCCGAGAAGCCGCCGCGCTACGTCGTGACCTCGCTCGTCATGGATGCGATGAAGAAAGCGAAGATCGATGAGGCCGAAGGAGCCGCCGCGGGGCTCGAGGGAGCGGCCGAGATCACCGGCATGCGCCCCCCCGAGGCGGGGAAGGGCGCCGAGATGATCGACGGCGACGCGAACGCGGTGGCGGAGAAGCTCGTCGGAATCCTGAAAGAGAAGGGCGTTCTTTAATAAATCAAGGAGACGACCGATGGCTCAAGATGTCTGGGTAAACATAGAGACCCTGCGCGGCGAGGTGACGGAGATCTCCTACACCATGCTCGCCGCGGGGAAGGCGATCGCGAAAGGACTGGGCGGAAGCCTTCGCGCGGTTCTCCTCGGCGGCAACGTGAAGGGCCTCGCGGGAAAGCTCGGCGCCGCGGACAGCGTGACCGTCGTCGATCACCCCGCTCTCGCCGACTTCAATCCCGACGCGCATCTTCTCGCGCTCACCGATCTCGCGAAGAAAGGCGCGCCCCGCGCGTTTCTCTTCGGGCAGACCGCATCCGGGACCGACCTTGCTTGCGGCCTCGCCGCGAAGTTCGGGTTTCCGGTGGCGAGTCCCTGCCGAACCTTCAAGGTTGAAGGGGGCGAGATCCTCTTCGAGGCGGTCACGTGCGGCGGCAAGATCATCGCGGACGGAAAGCTCCCGGGACCGACCGGCGTCGCGATCGTCATGCCCGGCGGCTACAAGCCGGAAGAGGCGATGGTCGGCGGCTCGCCGAAGGTGGACGAAGCTTCGCCGGAGTCCGATCTCGGCGCGGCCCGCACCCGCTTCCGCGCCTACATCGAGCCGGACACGAGCGACGTCGACATCAGCAAGATCCCGATCCTCATCTCCGTCGGCCGCGGCATCGGCCAGAAGGAGAACATCGACGCAGCGAAGGAGCTCGCGGCGGCGCTCGGCGGAGAGGTCTCCTCGTCGCGCCCGATCGTGGATCAGGGATGGCTCCCGACGTCGCGCCTCGTCGGCAAGTCGGGCAAGTCGGTCAAGCCGAAGCTCTACCTCGCGCTCGGCATCAGCGGATCCCCGGAGCACATGGAAGGACTCCCCAGTTGGGAGACGCTCGTCGCGATCAACACCGACCAGAAGGCTCCGATCTACGACGTGGCGACCTTCGGGGCCGCGGTGGACGTGCTCGAGCTGATCCCCAAGCTGACCGAGAAGGTGAAGGCGGCGAAAGGCTAAGAAGAGGGAGCAATGACCGGAGAAGTGATTTATCGAGTCAACTTCTGGGGTCTGGAGCACAACGGCGCCTGGGAAACGGTTGGGCACGTCTTCGCCTATTTCATTCTTCCTCTGTGCGCGCTCATCATGCTGGCCCGTTTCTTCCTCCACATTCGCGTCTGGTGGAAGGTGGGCCGGCCGGATCGCCGATGGGATTGCCTCGGCACGCGCGTGGGGAGGCTGATTCAATACGGAGTCGTCCAGACCAAGATCCTGCGCCAGAAATACCCGGGCATCATGCACGTGTTGATCGCCTGGAGTTTCTTCGTGTTTTTCCTCGGGACCGCGATCGCGACGATCGACGCGGATGTCCCAATCCTGTTCGGGTTCTCGGATGAGAAGCCGTCGTTGATCCTGAACGGCGGCTGGTATCTGTTCTACAAGTTCGCGCTGGACACCTTCACCATCCTCTTCCTCGTCGGGGTGCTGATCGCCGCCTTTCGAAGGTTCGTTCAGAAACCGGAGAGGCTGACCAAGACCGGTTCGTTCGTCTTCATGTGGGGGCTCGTTTCGCTCTTCGGCATCACCGGGCTCATCATCGAGTCGACGCGCCTGGCGGCGGTCGCCCAGGACACCTCGCTTCAGCCCGGTTGGCACGAGGGGCTCGCGTGGTCGACGCCGGCGGGATGGGCGATCGCGAAGATCTGGCTCGGCGCCGGGATGGCCATTCCGGGGCTCATCACCTTCCACAACGTCGCCTGGGTCGTGCACGCCTGCTTCGTCGGGATCTTCTTCCTCGTTCTCCCGACGACCAAGCTGGTGCACATCTTCACGTCCCCCCTCAACACGTTCTTCTCCAAGCTCGACCGTCCGGTCGGGCAGCTCGCGCCGGCGGTGGTGCAGGAAGGAGGAGCGGCCGGCGCCGGCAAGCTCTCCGACCTCACGTGGAAGCAGCTGATGGACGGCGACGCGTGCACCGAGTGCGGCCGCTGCCAGGACGCGTGTCCCGCGCACTACGCGAAGACGCCGCTCTCGCCCAAAGAACTGATGATCTCGATTCGAGAGGGGCTCCACGGGAAGAACGGTTTCGCGAAGACCGGAGCCGACGCGCCCGAGTTCGTCGGGCAGGGGGTCGCCGACCCGGTCCTCTGGTCGTGCACGACGTGCGGCTCGTGCGTCGCCGAGTGCCCGGTCCTCATCGAGCACGTCGACTCGATCGTCGACATGCGCCGCTATCTCCTCTTCAAGCAGCGGGCCGACGCGGAGCTGATGACGGTGCTTGGAAGCTTCCGGCGCTACGGCAACTCGTTCGGCCAGTCGGATCGGAAGCGGGCGGTCTGGACGAAGGACATCGTCCCCAAGGTCAAGGACATCCGCAAGGAACCGGCCGACACGCTCTGGTTCGTCGGCGACTACGCGTCGTACAGCCAGACCCTCGTCGAGCCGACCCAGATGACCGCGCGGGTCTTTCGAAGAGCCGGCATCGACTTCGGAATCCTCTACGACGGCGAGCGGAACGCCGGGAACGATGTTCGGCGCATCGGCGAGGAAGGTCTCTTCGAGATGCTCGCCATGAAGAACAAGCAGGTGCTCGAGAAGTGCGAGTTCAAGGAGATCGTGACCACCGATCCCCACACGCTGAACACGCTGAAGAACGAGTACTTCGCGAACGGAAACGGAAAGCCGGTGCCGCCGATCCGGCACTACTCGGAAGTGCTCGACGATGCGCTCCGATCGGGGAAGCTGAAGGTCTCAAGGAAGCTCGGCTACACGGTGACCTATCACGATCCCTGCTATCTCGGGCGCTACAACGGAATCTACGAGCCCGCGCGGCGGGTGCTCGAGGCGATCGGCTGCCGCATCGTCGAGATGCCGCGGAATCGATCGAAGGGATTCTGCTGCGGAGCCGGCGGCGGACGCATCTGGATGAACGAGGAGGTCGTCAAGCAGAGGCCCAGCGAGGATCGCATCCGGGAGGCGCTGGCGCTCGGAAGCGCGGAATGCTTCGTGGTCGCGTGCCCGAAGGACCTGACGATGTATCGGGACGCGGTCAAGACCGTGGGGGCGGAGAACAAGCTCCGCGTGAAGGATCTCATCGAGCTGGTCGACGAGGCGACGGCGGAGGCGGAGACGGCCGCGCCTGCGGTCGAGACGGCCGCCGCCGGATCGACGCTCGATAAGGAGGCAGACGCATGAAAGAGAAAGTAGGGGTCTACGTCTGCCATTGCGGCAGCAACATCGCCGGCATCGTCGATGTTGAAGAAGTGGCCAAGTGGGCGGGCGTCAACCTCGAGGACGTCGTCGTCTCGAAGGACTACAAGTTCATGTGCTCGTCCCTCGGCCAAGAGCTCATCGAGGAGGACATCAAGAAGGACGGTCTCACGCGCATCGTGGTGGCGGCGTGCTCGCCCCACCTGCACGAGAGGACCTTCCGCCGCGCGGCCGAGACCGCGGGGATGAACCCGTATCTCACGCAGATGGCGAACATCCGCGAGCACATCTCCTGGACCACCAAGGACAAGAAGGCGGCCACGGAGAAGGTGAAGGCGATGGTCGCCGCGGCGGTCGAGCGGGTGAAGCTCCAGGAACCGCTTGAACCGAAGTTCGTCGACGTGAACCCGAACACGCTCGTGATCGGGGGCGGAATCGCGGGGATCCAGGCGTCGCTCGAGCTGGCCGACGCGGGCTACCACGTCTACCTGGTCGAGCGCGAGCCGAGCATCGGCGGCCACATGGCGCAGTTCGACAAGACCTTCCCGACGCTCGACTGCTCCGCGTGCATCCTCACGCCGAAGATGAGCGATGTGGGTCTCCACGAGAACATCACGCTCATGACCTGGGCGGAGCTCGAGGAGCTCTCCGGTTCGGTCGGCAACTTCAAGGCGAAGATCCGGAAGCGCGCGAAATACGTCGACGAGATCCTCTGCACCGGCTGCGGGATCTGCATCGAGAAGTGTCCTCGCAAGGTCGTGGACAACGTGTTCGAGGCGGGCATCGGGGTGCGCAAGGCGATCTACGTTCCCTTCGCGCAGGCCGTTCCCAAGTACCCGGTCATCGACACCGAGACGTGCATCTACTTCGACACCGGAAAGTGCAAGGCGTGCGAGAAGTTCTGCCCGACCGACGCGATCGTCTGGGACCAGAAGGACGAGATCGTCGAGGTGGATGTCGGCAACGTCATCCTCGCGACCGGCTGGGATCTCTTCGACTGCAAGCGGATCCCGCAGTACGGATACGGGCGGATCGCGAACGTCTTCACGAACCTCGAGTTCGAGCGGATGTGCAACGCGGCCGGCCCGACGGCGGGAAAGATCTTCATGCGGGACGGCGTGACGGAGCCGAAGTCGATCGGCATCGTCCACTGCGTCGGCAGCCGGGACAAGAATTACAACGAATACTGCAGCGCGGTCTGCTGCATGGCCGCTCTCAAGTTCGGGCACCTCGTGATGGAGAAGACCGAAGCCGAGGTCTACTCCTTCTACATCGACATGCGCCCGAACCAGAAGGGCTACGAGGAGTTCTACCAGCGCCTGCTCGACGAGGGGATGAACTTCGTGCGCGGAAAGGTCGCCGACATCTCGGACGTGCCGCGCCTCCCGGGCGAGGAAGGGAAGATCGTCGTCCAGGTGCAGGACACGCTCCTCGGCAAGCAGCGCCGAATCCCGCTCGACGCCGTCGTTCTCATGGGTGCGATGGAGCCGCGGTTCGACGCGAAGGAGCTCGGCCTCAAGGTCGGGATCTCGTGCAGCATGGCCGGTTGGTTCACCGAGCGCCACCCGAAGCTCGATCCGGTGGCGACGATGACCGACGGCATCTTCATCGCGGGCGCGTGCCAGGGGCCGAAGGACATCCCGGCCGCCGTGGCGCAGGGAGCGGCCGCCTCCGCGCGCGTCCAAGGAATGATCGCGAAGGGCAAGGTGATGATCGAGCCGATCGTGGCGACGATCCGCGAGGAGAGCTGCTCCGGCTGCCGGATCTGCAACAACCTCTGCCCGTACAATGCAATCGATTACCTCGCGGAGAAGGAAGTGAGCTTCATCCTCCACGAGCTGTGCAAGGGCTGCGGCACATGCGTCGCGGCCTGCCCGGCAGGAGCGATCACGGGAGCTCACTTCAACAACGCGCAGATCTTCGCCGAGCTGAGGGGAATCCTCTACGACGCGATGGGCGAGACGGAGCGGGTGCCCGAGCCCGCCGTGAAGTAGCGGGAGGAAGATGCCGATGAGTGACGGAACCTTCGAACCGAAGATTGTCGGATTCTTGTGCAACTGGTGCTCCTACCGCGCCGCGGATCTGGCCGGTTCTTCGCGCGTGAAGTATCCGCCGAATGTCCGGATCATCCGCGTGATGTGCAGCGGACGGGTGGACCCAACCTTCGCGCTGAAGGCGTTCGAGCTCGGCGCGGACGGAGTTCTCCTGGCCGGCTGTCATCCGGGCGAATGCCACTATCTGGAGCAGAACTACAAAGCGATGCGGCGCTTCTCGATGCTGAAGCACACCCTGCGCGCCATGAAGCTCGAAGAGGAACGCTTCCAACTCCTCTGGGCCTCCGCCGCCGAGGGGAATCGCTTCGCGGAGCATGTCGCCAAGATGACCGACGAGATCCGGAAGCTCGGGCCCTTGAACTGGCCCCGGAACTGGATCGAGAAAGGCGTCGGCGACAAGGAGATCGAGAAGTTCTTGAAGGAACACGAAGAAGCGATGGAGGTGCCGGCAAGATGAGTGACAAGGGGAAGCTGGCGCTGTATTGGGCCGCGTCTTGCGGCGGCTGCGAGATCGCGGTGCTCGCCATCAACGAGAAGATTCTCGACGTGGCGAACGCGTTCGACATCGTCTTTTGGCCGTGCGTCATGGACGGGAAGGTGCGGGACATCGAGAAGATGCCCGACAAGGGGCTGGACCTCTGCCTCTTTAACGGAGGCATTCGAAACAGCGAGCAGGAGTACATGGCGCGTCTTCTCCGGAAGAAGGCGAAGGTCCTGGTCGCGTTCGGATCGTGCGCGCACGAGGGATGCATTCCGGGCCTCGCGAACATGAACTCGCGGGACGAGATCTTCCAGTTCGTCTACAAGGATTGTCCGTCCGCGGACAACCCGAAGGGGGTGCTCCCCGAGGTCGAGACGAAGGTCTCCGAGGGGACGCTTCACCTGCCGTTCTTCTATGACACGCTGAAGACCCTCGGGCAAACCGTGGATGTCGACTATTACCTTCCCGGCTGCCCGCCGGAACCCGAGCGGATCTGGGACGCGATCACGGCGATCCTGACCGGAAAGCTCCCGCCGCCCGGCTCGGTGATCGGCGCCGAGACGACCGTGTGCGACGAGTGCCCGCGCAAGCGCGAAGAGAAGAAGATCAAGGAGTTCAAGCGCACCTGGCAGGTCATTCCGGACACGGAGAAGTGCCTGCTTGAACAGGGGATCGTCTGTTGCGGGATCGCGACGCGCGCCGGATGCGGCGCCCTCTGCCCGCAGGTCGGCTCTCCCTGCATCGGATGCTACGGGCCGAACGCCGGCGTGGAGGACTTCGGCGCCCGGATGATGACCGCGATCGCTTCCGTGATCGACTCCAACGATCCGGAGGAGATCGACCGGATCATCCAAGAGGGCATCCCGGACCCGGTCGGGACGTTCTACCGGTTCTCTCTCGCGCACAGCTCGCTCCGCCGCTCCAATCGGGCGGGAAATGGGAAGCCGGCGGCCAAGGAAGAAGCGGAGGTGAGCGGACGATGAAACGCATCTCGATTGATCCCATCACCCGCCTCGAGGGGCACGGGAAGATCGACATCTTCCTGACCCCGGAGGGGGAGGTCGCGAACGCGTATGTGCAGGTGCCGGAGCTGCGCGGCTTCGAGACGTTTTGCGTCGGGCGGCCGGCCGAGGACATGCCGAACTTGACGAACCGTATCTGCGGCGTCTGCCCCGAGGCGCACCACATGGCGGCCACGAAGGCGCTCGACGCGCTCTTTCACGTCGATCCGCCTCCGACCGCGAAGAAGCTGCGCGAGCTTTTCTACAGCATCTTCTACGCGACGGACCACACGACCCACTTCTACGCGCTCGCCGGGCCCGACTTCGTCATGGGTCCCGACGCGCCCAAAGAAGTTCGGAACATCCTCGGGATCGTCGGCAAGGTCGGAATGGAGATCGCGGGGAAGGTTCTCAAGATGCGGCGCGACGGCCACTATCTCATCAAGATGATCGGCGGTCGTCCCGTGCATCCGAACTGGGGGCTTCCCGGAGGCGTGAGCCGCGGCATCAACGAAGAGCAGCGGGCGGAGATCGAGAAGCTCGGGCGCGACGCGGTCGAGTTCGCGAAGTTCTCGCTCAAGCTCTTCGAGGACATCGTCCTCAAGAACCCGGACTACGTGAAGATCGTGACGGGGGACATCTACCTCCACAAGACCTACAACATGGGCACGGTCGACGCGAACAACCACGTCAACTTCTACGACGGGAAGATCCGCGTGGTCGGTCCGGACGGCAGAGAGCACGCCAAGTACGACGCGAAGGACTACCGCGAGTACATCGCCGAGCGCACCGAGCCATGGTCGTACCTCAAGTTCCCGTACCTCAAGAAAATCGGATGGAAGGGATTCGTGGACGGCGTCGATTCGGGCGTCTACAAGGCGACCCCGCTCTCGCGGCTGAACGCCGCGGACGGAATGGCGACGCCGCTCGCACAGACCGAGTACGAGAGGATGTACGACACGCTCGGCGGGAAGCCGGTGAACCACACCCTCGCGACGCATTGGGCGAGGCTGGTGGAGCTTCTCTACGCGACGGAGCGCTGGGTGGAGCTCGCGACCGACCCGGAGATCACCGGGAAGGAGTTCCGCGTCCTTCCGACCGAGACGCCGACTGAAGGCGTGGGGAGCGTCGAGGCCCCGCGCGGAACGCTCACGCACCACTTCTGGACCGACGAGCGCGGGATCCTCACGAAGGTGAACCTCGTCGTGGGAACGACGAACAACAACGCCCCGATCAACATGTCGGTCAAGAGAGCGGCGCAGAGCTTGATCCAAAAAGGAAAGCCGGTCAACGAAGGTCTTCTCAATATGGTCGAGATGGCCTTCCGCGCGTACGATCCGTGTTTCGGGTGCGCCACGCACACCCTGCCGGGCCGGATGCCGCTCGAGGTGACGCTCCGCGGTCCGGACGGCGAGGTGATCGACCGGCTCGCGCAGAACATGGACTGAGGACGGACGTCGAACATGCGAACGCTCGTGCTCGGGCTCGGGAACCCGATTCTGCGGGACGACGGGGTCGGAATCCGCGTCGCGGAGAGGCTCCGGCCTCTCCTCGCGGACCGTCCGGAGATTTCCGTGGAGGAGGATTACTGGGGAGGGCTTCGTCTGATGGAGCGGATGATCGGTTACGATCGCGCGATCGTGATCGACGCGACGGCGCCGGGGGACGAGCCGGGACGGATTCGTCTTCTCGCCCCCGACTCGATCGCGACACAGCGGAGCGCCTCGGCTCACGATGTCAACCTGCCGACGGCTCTCGAGCTCGGGCGAATGGCGGGGGCGCATCTTCCGCCCGCCGAGGAGATCGTCCTTGTCGGGATCGAAGCCGCCGACGTGCTGAACTTCGGAGAAGACTTTACGCCCGAAGTGGAGGCCGCCGTGCCGCTCGCGACGAAGGCGGTGCTCGCCATCCTGGACGAGAAGAGGGAACGAACATGATTTCCACCGAAATGTTGCGCTACTACTCCTACTTCGCCGGAGTGGACAACCCATCGCTCAAGGCGGTCGCCGAGATCGCCGACGAGAAGACGCTCCCCGTGGGCGCGGTCCTCTTCAAAGAAGGGGATCCGGCGAACGCGCTCTACATCGTGACGAACGGACAGGTCGACGTCAGCCTTCAGCTCGGAAGCGGCCGCGAGGTCGTCGTGGACCAGATCGTTCCCGGCGATCTTCTCGGGTACTCGGTCTTCGTCGAGCCGCACCGGATGCGCGCGAAGGCCGTGGCGCGCAAGGAGAGCAAGGTGATCGCGATCGACGCGGAGAAGATCCGGGCACTCTGCGAGAAGGACACGAAGCTCGGCTTCCTGCTGGTTAAGCAGGTGGCGGCGGCGCTCGCGCATCGCTTGAGCGGAGCGGTCACGCAGCTCGCCGCGGCGGAGTAGATACTCGGATTCACGTTCGCATCCAAGTCGAAAGCTCGAAAGAAGAGGCCCTGGAAACGGGGCCTCTTCGCTTCCGAGCCGAATTCTATTCCCGCCGGGCCGCGCGCGTCTTCTGGAGCTCCCTCGCCTTTTCCGGATCGCGAATGAGGTCGCTGTGGCAGGGGGGCTTCTTGCCGCGCGGCGCGTCTCCGGCGGCGGGCGAGGGGACTTCGCCGGGAAGCGGCTTTCCGCGCTCTTCGAGAATCTCTCTCTCTTCCGGTGTCAGGCCCGGGGATTCCTTCGGCCCGCCCGGGTCATATCCTTCCGCCTTCCCCGACGCGAACTCCTCGATCTCCTTGCTGATCCGCACCGCGCACCAATCGTGCCCGCACATCGCGCAGAAATCGGAGTCCATGTCGAGATCCTCGTCGTGGAACGCGCGGGCGGTGTCGGGATCGAAGGCGAGCGCGATGTGCCTCTCCCAGTTCAGCGCCGCGCGCGCCTTCGAGATCTCGTCGTCCCGGTCGCGCGTCCCCGGAATCCCGAGCGCGACGTCCGCGGCGTGCGCCGCGATCTTGTAGGCGATGCAGCCTTCCTTCACGTCGCGTTTCTTCGGAAGGCCGAGATGCTCCTTCGGCGTGACGTAGCAAAGAAACGCCGCGCCGTGATACGCGGCCGCCGTCGCGCCGATCGCACTCGTGATGTGGTCGTAGCCGGGAAAGCAATCGGTCACGAGGGGCCCGAGAACGTAGAACGGCGCTCCGTGGCAGAGAGCGCGCTCGATCTTCATGTTGTACTCGATCTGGTCGAGAGGAATGTGCCCCGGCCCCTCCACCATCGTTTGCACCCCCTTCGCCCACGCCCTCTCGACGAGCTCCCCGAGGACGTACAGCTCGCGAAGCTGCGCCTCGTCGGTCGCGTCGGCGAGAGAGCCCGGCCGAAGCCCGTCGCCGAGCGAAAAGCTCATGTCGTGTGCGCGCGCGATGTCGCAGATCTCGTCGAAAAGATCATAGAAGGGGTTCTGGCGCCCGTGATGGATCATCCACTTCGCGAGGAGCGAGCCGCCCCGCGAGACGATCCCGCTCACGCGCCCGCGGACGTAGGGGAGATGCTCGCGAAGAAGACCGGCGTGGATCGTGATGAAATCGACTCCCTGCCTCGCCTGATGCTCGATCGTGCGGAGAATGTCGGCGTGCGACAGATCCTCGATCGCGCGCCCGACGATCATCGAGTAGACCGGAACCGTCCCCACGGGAACCGACGCGTTTCGAATGATCGCCTCGCGCGTCGCGTCGAGGTCCCCGCCGGTCGAGAGGTCCATCACGGTATCCGCGCCCCATCGGACCGCCCAGCGCATCTTCTCGACCTCTTCGTCCGCGCTGCTCCTCACCGGAGACGCGCCGAGGTTCGCGTTGATCTTCGTCGTCGCCGCGCGCCCGATCGCGATCGGATCAAGACCGCATCGGAGATGCGCGCGGTTCGCCGGAATGATCATGCGCCCCGCGGCGATCTCGCCCCGCACGTCCTCGGGAGCGAGGTGCGGCTCGCGCTCCGCGGCGCGCTT
>JAGUYC010000296.1 GCA_020061515.1 Gemmatimonadota bacterium | reverse complement strand
CGGGCGGTCGGGCGATGCCGGTCACTTCCGCGGCGCCGGTTTCGACCGACGCGCGCACCGCACTCGAAGAGGAGAACTTCTCCGCGTTCGCCTCGGCCCTCGAGCACGCCGCCGGCGAGGACGGCTTCGCCGGCTCGCTCCGCCGCCTCGCCGAATCGAACCGCATCGAGAAAGGCGAGGCGGACCGCCTCGCCTCGCGGCTCTTCGCATGGATGGCGTAGAACCGGAGCCCCTTACCCCCCGATCACCAACTCCTCCTCGCTCCGCTTGCGGAGAATGATCTTCTTCCCATCGTTCGCGAGGAACTGATCGAACATCTCCAGGAGCAGGGGCGCCGCCTCGACCGGGAGTTCGGTCTCGTCGAGCGTGTACTCCATCAGGTACTCGATGGTCCCCTCGTAGCGCGAGAAGGTCATGTGGACCTTGCCAAACGGTTTTCGGTACTCCTGCTCCCCAGGGAGCGAGACGATCGCGTACCCTTCCGGCACGCGGAAGCGGGTCTTCTCCTCCCCCCTCTCCTCGAAGCCGAGGCGGATCGGAAGGGTGCGCGCGTCGCCGACCGCGAAGTATTGGATCGGGACCGCGCGGCCGAAGAGAGCGGCGGAGAGGATGAGCGTGTCCCCCCGCTCCTCGACGAGCCCCTCCGGATAGGCGATCGTGCCGCGGAACTCGTAATCCTCGTCGTTCGTGAGACCGCGCGAGTCGGTCCAATCGCCGAGCGTGCAGCCGGCGGGGAAGTTTTGGCCGGTCCACACGCGCCGCGCCTCCGACCCGCGCTCGCTGCCGCCCACGTAGAAGCGCTCCCGAAAGACCCGGTTCGCCTCTCCCCTTCCGATTCCCTCGACCGTCTTCTTCCACGCGCCCGACTCGTCTCGGGAGAGCTCGCCCTCCAGAGCCCAGCCGTTCCGGCTCGACGAGGAGATCGGGACCGGAAGCCATTCGGGCTCGTCCCCCGCGCGGACGACGAGGACCGTCTGCCCTTCGATCGACGCCGCCGGATCCTCGATCCCCGCCGCCTTGTCCGTCGGATCCAGGAAGAAGACATCCCCTTCCGATCGGGCCACGGCGAGCGCGCGGTCAAACTGCACGAGCGCCGGGAACTCGGTCCGCACCGCTCCGTGCTCGCTCGTGGAAACGACCGCGAAGTCCGTCTCGATCCCGGCGATGCGGAGCATGCCGACGAGGATTCCCACAAGGTCCTTCGGCGCGACCCGGGGTAGATCGAACACATCGACCGGTCGGTTGGGGAAGTACCCGTCGCGGCCCAACGGAAGATCGAGGACCTCGTAGCGGTCCTGCACGTAGCGAAGGATCGCCGCGATCTCTTCCCTCTGGGTGAGCGGCTCGTCCGCGAGAGGAGCGCTCGTCGAAGCCGCGATCTCTTCCTCCGCTCCCTCCGTGGAAACGGAGCCTTCCGCAACGCTCGCCGCGGATTCCGCGGCAGCATCCCTCTCCCGCGCCTCCTTCTTCGCCGCCTCGAACTGCTCGATCGCCTCGCGGGTGGGCCCCCGGAGAATCCGGTCGCTTCCTCCCACGGTGAGGGCTTGGGTCACGCCCTCCGCGTACCACTCGAGCAGCTTCGACCAGTTCGACTCGAAGTTCGGGCTGAACACGATCCGCGGCATGACGTCGCCGAGAGGAGGCGCGAAGGGTTCCCGGACCGCCGGCCTTAGGTTCTTGTGCCGCCAGATCCACTGGAGCACCTCTCCCCTCGCCGTCGCGGTGCTCTTCTGCTCCGGATCCTGAATCCGAAGGCTCTTCAGCGCATTCGGCCACCAGGCGTTCTGCATCGCGTAGCTCTGGGGGAAGCTGTAGCTCATCTCCATCCGGTAGGTCGGAAGGCGCGAGGCGAAGACCCGATCCTGGAATCCGAACGCCTCCTCCCCTTCGACGGTGTAGTGCATGCCGACGACGCACGGGATCGGCAGGTCGTCGAGCCGGAAGACCAGATCCTTGACGCGTTGATAAATCTCCCCCGCGTCCGGATACGCCGAGCGGACCTGGATGCGATCGGCCGACGCGGGAACGCGGTTCCCCTGGCGATCGACGATCTCGAGGCTGTGGTGCGTGATCAACTGCCCGGCGAGGTAGGGAACCGCGTACTCGCGCATCGCCGCCGCGCCCGCTTCGTCGAGAACAGCGAACTGTTTCGAGTAGCGGTTGATCGTCGTGTAGCGCGATCCGAGCGCGAGCGACGCCGCGCGGTCCGCGGCGAGGCCGCCCCGCTCCGTGTCGGAAATATCGCGCCGCGCGACCTCTCCGGTGTACTCCACGTCCACCGTGACGTTGTCGAGGAGACAGACCAGGCTCTCCCCCGAGTACTTCTTGAAGAGATCGTTCCAGAACTGCTCCGTCTTCGGCCCCGCGTGCCCGACCCCGAAGAGAAGCAGAAACGCGGCGAGACCCCAGGCGGTCCGCGTCACGCTCTTCATGTTCCTCCCCCTTTGATGCCCGATGCGATGGTCCGTGCCCATCCCGTATGCCGCGCGCCGCGCGCGCCGACGCTCCGCGGGACGCGCTATTCGTGCTCCTCCTCCTCGACTGCCGAGGAGCTCCCTTCGTCCTCTTCGAAATCGAAATCGTCGTCGTCGATCTTGTCCACGGAGTCCCCGGTCACCTCCGCGTAGCAGACCTGGCAGAGATAGTATCCGTCGTACTCCTGAGCGCAGCCCTCGCAGAGCCACGCCTCGCACCGGTAGCAATTCTCCACGGCGTTCGCGCTGCCGCAGGTCTGGCAGGTCATGGATCCTCACCACCCTTCCTCTTGACCGGACCGCGGCGCGGACCGATCGCTCCACCCTCCCCCCGGGAGAGCGGGCAGAAAACCCTTCGTGACTATCCCCCAAACAGCGCCCGAAAGCTACTCCCGGAGGTCCGGGAACGCCAGCGAAAAGCGGGAGACCTTTCGCGCGATCCGCCCTCCGCTCGATCTCTCGAAACGACTTGAGTCCACATCTTCAACCGCTTGTCGATGCGCCCGTTCCACGTTCGCATCGAGCGGACGCTTTCGATCAGCCGACCGTGAGCTCCTCCCCCGGACGGAGCACGCGGACCTTCGCCCGTCCGCCGACCTTCTCGACGAAGCGGTCCGCGCTCGCATCCAAGATCGGGAAGGTCCCGTAATGGATCGGAACCGCCGTCTTCGCTCCACAGAGCGCGACCGCCTTGGCGGCCGAGTCGGCGCCCATCGTGAAGCGATCGCCGATCGGGACGCACGCGACATCGATCGCGAAGAACTCGGGAAGAAGCCCCATGTCGGAGAGAAGACCGGTGTCTCCCATATGGTAAACGGTCTTCCCGTCCATCTCGATGATCATGCCGCAGACCGGTCCGGTGTGGATCGCCGCGACCATGCTGAAGCGCACGCCCTTGGCGACGATGCTCCCCCCGACGTTCATCGGCTCCACCGGAATCCCCTGCTTCTCCGCCTCGCTCGTCACCTCGAAGAGCGAGACCACCGTTGCGCCGGTCCGCTTCGCGATCTCGTACGCGTCCCCGAGGTGATCCCCGTGCGCATGCGTGAGCACGACAAAGTCGAGCGCGGTGATCTCCTCGGGACGAACGGCCGCTTTCGGGTTCCCCGTGAGGAACGGATCGATGAGGATCGTCCGGCTTCCGGCGATCCATACGGCCGAATGGCCGAGCCATCTGAGCTTCATGGCTCCCTCCTTCTTTGTCGAATCCGAGGATCGAGAACGGCCCGAGTATAGGCGGGAAGCGCCGGAGAGGCAAGACGCCCGGGAAGGGCGCCCCTTCCCGGGCCGCGGCGCGAAGGCCGGCGGAAGGAGGGTTCTTGGCTATGGCCCGGAAGAGAAGTGGAACGAATAGCGGACGACGGTCTCGCACCCCGCCTCGGGGGAGAAGGTCCACGCCCTCATCCGCTCGAGAGACAGATCAGGACAGATCAGGGACGTAGTTCCGTTCCTTCCGGTGGTGCCGGTGCACGGATGCCCCGTGGCGTAACGCTACGAACGGAACTACGTCCCTAAATGTCCGAAGACAGACCGTCGAGAGCGACCGGACATCCTCGTCGCCTCTCTCACAGACGGCGGCTCAGGGAGATCGTTTCGCTTGGGGCCCGGGGGCGTTATAAGTGTTCGGCTGCGTCGGCGCTGGGACGCGCTACCCTGGGGTGCGCTCGCGTTTGAAGGCCCCATGCACCCAGCCCTTGAGGGCCAGACCCACACCCCAAAGATCGGCTGGCACGGCGTAGCGTAGTGCAGTCGTGTTTCGCACGGGGACATCACTCCCTTCTGCGCGGCGAACGAAAGCTAGGGTCTCGTTGATCGGTAGCTGCTTTCCACTGACGAAGCGGCAGTATGGTGACACGTCGGTTGCCGTCCAATCCACCTTGTGAATATCCCCGTCGAAAGTGCGCAGGTCCACGACGCAGAGGATGAATCTAGTAGGGTCGGTTTCCGCCGTTTCCGCTTGAAGTGGAGTGAGGCGTGCCTCTTCCGTTGTCGTGGCCTTGACCTCGACCTTGTACGCTCCGACTTCAAAGTAGGCTGCGAGGTCCTCAGGGTCCTCTTCGCGAATCCTGACATCCGTGACGAGAAAGTCGTAGCCGCGGTCGACAACCTGGACATCAAGATCGAGTTCCTCCAACGCGGTCTTTACCCTGGCCTGGACAGCGAGGCCGAGACAGCGCATCCGTTCGACACCGCGCTTGCGTTGCGCAGCCTTGGCGGCGAGGTCCGCAATCACCTCTGGATTGTCGCCGGCGACCTCCACAATCTTCGCCAGCTCATCCCGTATTCGTTGCCGCGTCTCCTCATCCTGCGCGGCTGCCAGCAGACGGACGTCGAGCGCGTCCATATCGAAGTGGCGCACGAGGAGGTCAGCGCCGGCGGAGTTGCCGTCCAACCAACTTGTGTCGATCAACTCCCTCAAGAGTTCCGGGCTCGGGACGTGATGCGTGACGTCCTCGTCGTCCTCTACCGGTATCCAGGGTTTGCTCTGCAAGTCAGCAAGCCAGAGGCAAGGAGTGATCTCGACTTCCTTCTCGCCTTCGGATGTGCGTACTTTCAGCTTGGTTGTCGTGCGCCACGCGTCGTCTTCGGGAGCGACGTAGCACACGACAAGACCGAGAAGGGCTCGCGCTCTCTCTCGCTTCTGCTTGCAGAAGTTGATCAACTCGGGCTCGAGTAGCGCGATCTGGTCGAGCTCGGCTGAACGCAGCTTCGCACCTTCGACCTCGTCTGGGTCGGCTGCAATCGCGCGGAGTCCGCGGTCCGCGACTTCGTCGCGCTGCGCTTTCCCAAGCAAGCCACGATGTGTAACACCCCAGGCCGCAAGGGCATCCAGAAGTGCACCTCGTTCAGACGCAGCGTAGTCCTGCGCCAGGACGCGACCCTTCGGATAAGCCTCAGCGAACGGTCGTGCCGCATCCGGCCACGCAGCAATTGGCGAGACCATCATCCTCTTGGCACCAGCACGCTGAGCGGTTCCATCCGCCGCCAGGATGGGTACTCTCCGTGCGGTCTCCTTCGCATTGACGCCCTTCGTCTCCCACAGGTGAGCCAACAGCGAGATCGTCGCCTGAGCCGGGACTCGCTCCTTCTCCGTAACGAGCTGATCGGCGGGCAGCCTCTGGTCGAGGTGATCCACGAGAGCGCGAATCGCGTCATTCTCGTTCAACTCGTCTCCGGTGGACTCGCCGATCGCGTATAAGCCGATCTGTAGCCCCTGCCTGCGGAGCGCTTCAAGCAGGCCGTTGTCGAGGAGCGTCGCCTTGATGTCGAGGCCGACACTGTCACTGATTTCCTTCACGCGATCACTGACACCACCATCCCTGCGGAGCTCGCCTGCACCACACAGATGACCATGTTGGTCTGGCAGCAGTCCCGCAACATGGTCCTTCGTGATCCCGGACGCTCGCCAGGCCTTCCCTACAGCATCCAGGTATCGCGCAAGCCAGTCGTGGGGCGGACCATCGACGGCGAGTTCCGCAATGCCATCGACTTCATGAGTTGCCCGCTCGCCGATCTCCTTGAGGCTCATCCATGGGATCGACACGCCCAGTGCTTCCCATCCCTCTGCGATCTCCGACCATCCCTCCGAGTCCTCGCGCATAGGCGGATTTGCGTCCGTGCAGGAGGCGGCCAACTCCCACAGCTCCACATGACTTGGTCCCGACGACTTCCGCGAGATGAAGTCGACGCAGCGGTCGTGGGCCTCGTTCTGCACGCCCGGGAGCATGCCCTCACGGACGATACTCACCAGGGGGAGCTGCGATAGCTCGGTAGCAGCGGCTGAGAGCACCTCGTGCCATACCTGTGAGGACTTCTCGCCGAGGCCTTCGGGCATGGCCACGTGCGCCACGCGGTAGCCCTGTTTCCATCGCTCACGGTTTGCCAGGAGCGCCAGCCCTCCCAGAGCAGCGAAGGCCTCTCGAAGAGGGCGACCTTGTTCGCCCAGCACATGCACGCTGGACCTCTCTTGATCGACGTCGAACTCGCCATCGATGATGACCCATACGGGTAGTGTCGGACCTCCGAGCAGCGGCAACTGCCTGAATACGCTCGGCACCGGTCCCGGCTTGTGCGCGGCCCACCCATCCTCGCCTTGCCGGAGGGCGAAGACCAACCGACCAGGCGCCTCCTCATCTCTTAATGCTCGAACCACGCGCCAGCTGACCTCTGGGGCGTGGGCGTCCACGAGTGCAACTGCGAGTTCGTCCAGCCAGATGCCATCCGTCTTCTTCACGGCTGTCGCCGACGTCACCCGCCAGCGCCGCTCACGATCAGCTACGCGGATCGTGACTTGCCGAAGCCTGCGGCACGAGCCGAAAAGGTGAGGCAGAGCGTCTTCCACCGCAGCCAGACCAGCCTCGGCTGTCCTGACGTCGTCGACGACATACTCGACGGTCGCGGTCGGCACGCCGCGAAGATCGGGTAGACGGCGAGTGTCCCGCAGTGCCGACTCGGATTCCTTCAGATTGCGCAGGACAAGGGCTTCGTCGTTAGGCCGATGCAATGCGACCTTAAACGCTCGGTGTTCGCCCTCAACCTCCAAGACGCCGCTTACCTGGACACGCTCGGAGAGCGCGTGGGTCACGAGAAACCCAGTGCCGAACCGTCCCGTCGTTTCTCGGGAGTCGAAGTCCTTGCTGGAGCCGCCGGTCAGGAGGGCAGCGATGTCTGCCATGGTGAAGGGAGCTGCGTCGTGCCGAAAGCGAAGTACCCGCTCATCCAGCTCGAACGTGACACTGATTCCTTCATGCCCGTCGCGGACGCCGGCGTCATGGGCGTTCTGGAGCAGTTCGAACGGCCAGCGGCGAGCGGCACGGTCAGGGTCGCTTCTCGCATCGCGCACCTTGGCGTGAATGCGGCGAGCAAGCGCCTTCTGCACTTGCTCGCTGAAGGTCTCACGAAAGGTCGCGATCAGCCTGGAACCGACGTCGCTGCCGTCATTCATCATGTCGATCACGATACCCACGAATCGAGGGCCTTCCGGAATCCGCCATTCCTGTCGTGCTCGTCGGCCCAACGACAGCGATAAGCGGCGGGCGAAGCCCGCCCGCTTCATCGCCTAGTTAGAGGCCGTTTGCGTCCCGTGCCTGGGGTTGATGCGGGGACCCTCAAGAGCGGGTCTACGAAATCCCCAGCACTGACCCAGTCGGTGCCTGTCGTGTCTACGTCGCAACCAGCGTTTCGCAGCTTTGTCGCCAGTTCCTGCCGCTTGTCGTAATCGTTCGCCATATGAACCACGTGGCGGCCCGCAACGTCGCTGAACTCCCGCACTTGGCCCAGTTGTACGATCACTGTTCGGTCCGCATGGGTGGCGAATGCCATTCCTGCCTCAAAGAGCACGTTCAGGCGTGGCTGCCCGGTCAGCGTGTGCTCATAAGGCTTGTCGCTCTTGCGGAGTAGATCCGGGCGAAGCTGCGCAAGATCGTCAGGGGTCATCAGAACGACAACTGCGCGAGCGCGCGCGAACGCTGCGCTCAAGATCTCGCCTATGTATGGCGCCGGCCTCTTGGTCATCGCAACTGCAGATGTCCACTCGATCGGTTTGACTCCCACGGATCGCAGAAAGGCGAACAGCGCATCTCGCGCGGCGATGTCCCGACCGTAGACCACGAACACCGCGTTCGGAGTCTCGCGCTTGACCTTCCGGGTCCCTTTGCCGCCTGCTCCCAACGCACCTCTTCGTGTGGTCGAAGGTGAAGGCAGATTGTCGGGGGGCGGTGTGACGGGCGAGCCTGCGTTCCTGAGCTGCGCCAACTCTTCCTGAGTCGCGTACTTATTGATCGTTACGCCGGTCTCAGCTCCCACCTTTATGGCGGCGAGGTGTCTGGGAAGGTACTCCGCGCTCGCCATTTGTTTGATGCGCGCGTATACCTGAGCCTGACTCAAGCCGGTCCTCTCCCTGATTGCTTCAAGGAGGCGCTGATTGATCTTCGCCACTATCGTCTCCCAGAGTTACCGACGCCGAGCGTTGGACTTCCGCGGACGCGCAGGTTTCTTCTTCGCCTTCGCCTGACGAGAAAGCTCCTTCAGCGACGCCGGCGTGCTGCCTATCACACCAGCCTGGTCTTCGAGCGGCAGTCCGAGCTTCTCAAGGAACTGCGCCTGCTCAAGTAACGGCTTGTCTTCGAACCGCGAGTTCTTGAGGCAGAGATATGCCAGGCATCGCGCGATGACTGCTGACCAGTTCATCTCGTCTTCGTTGTTCTTCATGTTTCTCCTTTCGTGGTTCCACACCTTCCGTTCATGCGAATGCGAGCCTCTAACTACTATTCGACAGTTCCACGATCATAGATCTCCATGCGAGGGGATTCAAGATATCCGGGAACGCGCGGAAGGGCTCGGCCGTGGAACATGCCGCGGAGCAAATTGTTACGTGTCCGAACCCCCGCGCGCCTACTGGGATCGACGGCGAGCGCCGCCCGCGTAGCCGGACAAGCATGGGCGAGGCCTTGGGACCGGCGCGAGACCGGTCCGATAACGAGCCTGGCCTCTCAAGGTCGATGCGAGCGGTTGCCCCCCTCGCGCGCGGATTTCATCAGGGCCCGGAGAGCAACCTCTCCACCCACGAGGCCGGAGATACGGCTGCCGTCCGACCCCGTCTCCCAACGCTCGTTCTTTCCGCTTGAGGGGTGAAGTCCAAGTCCGGCGTGCTCGAAAGGCCCGTCACCCGCGAAGTGCCCGCGGACTCTCCCGCCGCCTCGCTCTCCCGCCGATCGAGCGCGCCCTTTCCTCTCGGGAATTCCCGATTCGTCCCGCTTTCACACCCACCGCAAAGCGCCCGCGGAACATCCAGGTTCCGTTACGGCCCGGAAGAGAAGTGGAACGAATAGCGGACGACGGTCTCGCACCCCGCCTCGGGGGAGAAGGTCCACGCCCTCATCCGCTCGAGGATGCACGCCTCCATCTCGGGGTCGCGGAAGGTGCGGGAGAGGATCTCGGCGCTCACGACGCGCCCGGAGGCATCGATGACGAAACGGACGCCGATCTCTCCCTCCTGATCCGGGTTCCGAAGAAGGCTTCGGTTGTAGCAGCCGCGCACGCCCCCGCGATGTCCCTGCACGACGCGCGCGATCTCCGCTTCTTCGCGGCAGCCGCCCCCCTCGAGATACGGAAGCTCCCCGCTCCCCCCGAGCGCGCCCCGGTCCTCGAGGATGATCGCGCGCCCGCCTCCGTCCCCGAACGAGGCGACGAGGATGTCCGGTCGCTCTCGACGGTCTGTCTTCGGACATTTAGGGACGTAGT
>JAGUYC010000071.1 GCA_020061515.1 Gemmatimonadota bacterium | reverse complement strand
CGGGCTCCAGTCGAACCCCTCGGCCGCCGCCGCGAGCGCGGCGTTGTTCACATCGCGCACCGATGCGTTCTCCAAGCGGAACGCTCCGGCCCCTTCGCCCCTCACGACGAACCGGATGGTTGCGAGGTCGCCCGTCCCGCGGATCGTCCGACCGGCGCCCAAGACCGACCAATCGAACTCCACGGTTCCGGGAGAAGACTCGCGCGCGAACGCGAGAACGCCGCCCGAAGCGAGAGCCGCGCTCGGAACGAGACCCGCGTACTCCGCGCGCTCCGGGTCGTACCGGATCACAACCGACGCGCCCTTCACCGATTCTTCGTTTCCGCCGAGCATGAGGCGAAGAGCGAGCGTCCCCTCTTCGGAATCCCCGGCCTCAAGCAAACGAAGCACCGGAGACCCCGCCTCCTCGGGTCCCGAGAGGACCACCGCGCTCTTCATCGAAGGCGAGACGACGTTGAAGTTCAGCGCGAAGATCATCAGGTCCTCGAAGTTCACGCGGTCGTCCGGGACCGGGATCCCGAAGGGGCTCCCGTTGTCCGTCCGGCCCACGTCGCACTCGTTGTGCGGCCAGATCGGACTGGTCATCCAGTAAGCGGCCGAAAGAACGCTGATGTCCTCGAAGTCGACATCTCCGTCGTAGTCGCCGCCGCCGGGACCGGTGTTCACGTCGACGTCACCGAGCCAGTAGTTCGTCGCTCGATCCTTCGCCGAGGAAGCCGGCGGACCGTAGTTCAGCGCCCAGTCGTACGCAAACGCCGAGTAGTAGTAGATGTCGCGCGCCGCGAGGTTGTGGTCGCCTCCGGTCACGACGCCGACCTGATCGAACGCCGTTCCGTCCCCGTCGGTCGGACCCGCGGGATACACGCCGAGCGTCGCGTACTCCGGATAGTCCCCGCCCCCGTCGTAGCGGACGAGAACGCCGTAGTAGTACGCGTCCAAACCGCTCGGGTTCGCCCACGTCATCGACACTCGCTCGTGATGCGGCGCGGCGTCGAAGCCCGTGATCGCACCGGGAGGCGTGTTGTCCGCGATGATGTCGTCGCTGTCGCTCGCCGTGTTGCCGATCGGGTCGGTCGCGGTCACCGTCACGATCACCGTTCCGTTCGCCGGAGAGCACGACGCCGACGCGATGTTCCAGGTCGCGACGTTCCCGACGTAGCTGTCCGGGCTCACCGCCGCGCCGCCCCCGAGTCCCGTCAGATTCGCCTTGATGTGGGCGATCCCGAACGCCGGATCGTCGTCGGTCACCGTCGCCGTCACCCGCGCCGCGTCCGTATCCTTGATGAAGTCGTCCGTGTGCGCGAGCGTCAGGTTCTCGATGAGAACATCCGTCACGCTCGGGTTCGACACGTCGACGATGAGAAGCCCGTCGTCCTCGTAGAACCCGGTGAGATCCTGGTTGTACTTGTCGCGGACGCTGATCACGGTCACGTCGACCGGGCTCGTTCCGACCGAAAGGCCCGTGAACTCGATCGTGAACATCGTCCCCGGGCCGGTCACGCCCGGCTTGTCGCCGAGAAGCACGCAGTCGACCGTGATCTCGTTCGTCCCGGACACGTTCTTGAAGAAGCGTGTCGCTCCCTGACTGTTCAGAAGAGCACCTTCGGTCACCTTGTTCGTCGCCGTGGAGACGATCCCTCCGTCCCAGCTGAACTTCACTGAGTACCCGTAGACGAGACCCGATCCGCCGCCGAGGTAGTCGACCGACACGGTCTTCACCGGGTTCGTCTCCGTCAGGTACTCCGGATCGTTCACGACCACGATGTTCTCGCCGCCCGACTTGCCGATCCAGGGGTCGTAGAGGACGTTTCCGGTGATGTTGTCCCCGGCGCGGCTCTTCGTGACGACCACCGGACCGGCCGCGTCTCCCCACCAGCAGTGCCTCGCGTCGACAGTGACGTCGGCGGCGTTGTAGAGACCGTAGCTCACGTTTCCGTAGATCGAGTTCCAGTTCAGGAGGACCGACGAAACGAGTCCCGCGCTCGCCTCATCCACCTGAACGCCGTAGTCGAAGTCCGTGATCGTGTTGTTGGACCCCGTGAACGTCAGGTTGTCGGCACCGTCGCACCAGATGTCGAGACCGACGCTCCCCGCGCCGTCGTCCCCGTCGATCACGTTTCCGTCCACGACGTACTCGAAGACCGCTCGACCGCTCTTCCGCCCGAGATCGTCGAAGGGCTGCGCCGGCGCCATCCGACCCGCGCCGCCCGGATCGCAAAGAACCGCCCAATAGTCCGGAACGCCCGTCCCCGCCTGCGTCGCCTGGACCACGTTCGCTTCGATCGTGGCCGACGCATCGACGCTGAAGATCCCCTCCGAGTTCTCCGTCACCGCGTTGTTCGCCACCTCCACGGTGCCGCTCGACGCGTAGAGAAGGATCCCGCTCGCCGCCCACGTGTGCGGCGTGTACGAATGACCGGAGACTGTGTTCTTCTTCGCCGCGCCGATCGTCCCCGTCGCCCCCCATCCGACTTGAACCCCGTTCTGCGCGATGAACGCGGCCGGGCCGTACCCCTGCACCGTGCACCCGTTCACGTGCGCCGTGAGGGACTCGCCGTTCAGCGCCATCCCGTTCTTCTGGTAACCGTTCACGGTGCAATCGGTCACGTGCAACGTCCGGGGCGTCGCCTCGTCGGTCCACGCGTAGATCCCGACTCCGTGCTGGTTCCCGTTGATCGGGGTCTCTCGGATCTCCTTGACCACGCAATTCTGGACCGTGCCGCCCGCGTTGTAGTACGCGATCCCCTCGAACCGATAGTTCGCGTTCCCTCTTCCCAACCCGTCCACCGTGAGTTTCCGAACAACGACTCCGTCCGCGTCGTGAACGTAGACGACCGGGTAGTTCGTCGTGGACGTCAGGAAGAACTTCGTCAGGTTGGTCGGCGACTGGATCGTCGTCTGACCCGTCCCCGCGCCCTCCAGCGTGAGCGTCTTCGCGATCTCGACCTGCTCCTCGTACGTCCCCGCCGCGATGCGGACCGTGCTCCCCGCGACGAGGTCGATCCCCTCTTGAACCCGCCCGGCCGTTCCCGTCTGCGGGCTGTCGTCATCGACCCATAGGGTAGAGAAGTCCCCCTGGAATCCGGGATCGCCGCTCGTGTCCGCCCCGCTCGCGAGCCAGGGAGTGTAGTCGACCTTGTTTCCCGCGCCGCCGTCCGCCTTCGTGCGAACCGTCGCCGGCTCGCTCGATCCCCACCAGTTGCCGGGCGCGTCCACCAGAGTTCCCTTCGCGCTGGTCGAGATCCCGCGACCGGCGTTCCCGGAAAGATCGCAGCCGGCCACGCGCACGCCGGTCGCGTCCCCTCCGTAGTTATGATAGAAGAGAACGCCGTGACGCGAGTTGCCGGCGATCTTGCACTCATCGATCGTCACGCCGTTGATTTGGCAGGTCCCCTCGGTTCCGAACAGGAATCCGTCCAACGAGTTGTTGGAGAACGAGCTGTTCGTGAACGAGAGGTTGCCGGATGCGCTCACCCACTCCCAAAGCGAAACGCCGAAACCGCCGCCCGGAGCGCCGCCGTTCGAGTCGGCGACGATGCCGTCGAAGGAGGCGTTGACCGTCTTGACGAGGTTGATCCCCTTCGCCTTGTTGTGGCTGAAGCTCCCGCCGGTCACCTGAACGTTGCTGATCGTGATCGGCATGTCGATGTCGAACCCGATCCCATGAGCGCCGTCCGTGAGGCCGTTGTGCTCGAAATCCGAGTCCGTGATCGTCAGCCCGTTCACCGTCCCTCGCACGCTGAAGCCCCACGCCCCCGAGTGGTGGAAGCTGCTGTTCTCCACGGTGATCGACTGATAGGTTCCGTTCCCGTCGATGAACACGTTTCGGCCGGCCGCGTAAGCGACCTCGACGTCGCTGAACACCAGGCTCGTGACGGTCGTGGCGACCTCGCCGATCCGGATGCTGAACCCGCTCGCGACGGCCTGGCCGGTCCGATGGGTGAAGGTCATCCCCTCGATCCGGATGTCCAAGTTGCTCCCGTAGATCTCGACGCCGTTCGTCTTCCCGTTGCTGAGACCGACGACCGTCTGGCCCATTCCTGCGCCCACCAGGCGGAGCGACTTGCCGATGTGCATGTCCCGCCAGGCCGCGTCGTTCTCTTCGTAGTAACCGGAAGCCACGACGACCGTGTCCCCCGGCGCCGCCGCGTTGATCGCCCCCTGAATCGTCGCGTAATCCGTGGGGACGTTGATCACCGCCGCCCCTGCCGTTCCGGCCCACGCGAGAAGCCCGATGACGACAAGGACCGCTGCCGCTCCGCATCTCTCCCTCGATGATGTCATGTCCTCTTCCTCCGCGGCCCGCAGCGGCCGCATCTCTCAACCACTTCGCGCCTCAACGAACGACGACCACCCGTCGCGAACCCGTGATCCCCGGCGACGCGCAACGGATGAAATAGACGCCGGCCGGCACCTCGCATCCGCGATCGTTCCTCCCGTCCCAACGGAGATCGGAGGGAATGCGATCGGGAACGCCGGGGAGCGAGCGAACCATGCGGCCGGAGGCGTCGAAAACCGCGACCCGCATCGGCGCGACGATCGATTCCCGCGACCCGAGCAACGGGACGCTGACCGCATCGCGCGTCGGGTTCGGGAAGGGGGGCCCCAATCGCCACGAACGATCCGGAAGGGCTCCGTTCTCGACTTCCGTGCCTCCGCCGCCGACGCAGACGAAGCCGTTCTCCCACACGAGCGGATCGAGCGGATACCGCTCGATGTCGCACACGCCGGCGGAAAGAAACTCGATGTCCGAGTAGCCGTTCGTCTTCGCGCGGAAACGAAGACGAGCCATCTCCCCGGGCGCCACGACGTAGCTCCCCCCGGGGAAGATGACATCCCACACCTCCCACGTTCCGAGCGATTCCTCTTCGGCGACGAACCATGTCGTCCACGGACTGTTGACGTAGAGGGAACCCTCGTACGCCGCGACCATCTCGAGAACGATCGGATCGAAGCGGACGACCACGACGAACGTGGAGATCGTCTCCGCGTCCGCGCTGATCCAGACTCCGACCTCGAAAACCTCGCCGGGATCGACGATCGTCGCGACCGGATCGATCGACACGGTCGGAATCGCACGGGCTTCCGCGGCCGCCCCGAGGAGAAAGAGCACGGCCGCCCACGCGGCGCCGATGCGCCGCACCCCTTGAACGGTGAATCGATTCTCTCCCCGCATGATCTCCTTTCCGCGGAGGCCGGGCCGGGGAAGCCTCTCGACTCCCTCGGCCGGCATCCGCCGTTTCTATCGAAGCATGAGCAGCTTGGACGTCGCCTCATAGTCCCCGGCCCGCATGCGAACAAGATAGATCCCGCTCCCCGTCGAGCGCCCGGACCCATCCCGTCCGTCCCAGACCGCTTCGTGCGCGCCCGCGCTTCGCACCTCGTCCACCAGCGTCCGCACGAGGCGACCCTGCGCGTCGTACACCTCGAGCAATACCCGCGACGGCGCGCGAAGCTCGTAGCTCACCTTGGTCGTCGGGTTGAACGGGTTCGGCCACGCGCCCGAAAGACGCGTTCGAAGAACAGGCGCCGACCCACGGCCGCCTTCTTCCCGATCCGCCGTCGCCGTGACAAGAGCCCGGTTCTCCGCGTTCCGCATCCGAACCTCGGTGAAGCGAAGATCCGCCGGTCCTTCCGCCGTCACGCGGAACGTGAGGCGCGCGAGCTCGCCGCTTCCGCCGAACACCGCGCCCGCGCCGAGCGCCGCCAGATCGACGCGAACCGTCCCGGCCGAAGGGCTGTCGCTCTTGAAGAAAGCGCCGCTCCCGAGAGCCTCTCCCGGCGCCGCCGCCCTGTACGCGAGAACGGACGGATCGTACGCGAGAACCACGCTCACGCCCTTCACCGCGTCCGCGCTCCCGCCCAGCACGAGCGAAACCGTCCACTCTTTCCCGACCTCGGCCGGTCCTTCACTCTTCAACATCAACGTGGGAACGCCCGCCTCCGCCTTCCTCGCCAGGTGCACGGCGGGAGCCGCCTTCCCCGTCGGGCTCACCACGTTGTAGTTCAGGGCGAAGACCATCAGATCCTCGAAATCGACGTAGTCGTCCGGCTCCGGAATCCCGAGCCGGCTCCCGTTGTCCGTCGGACCCACGTCGCACTCGTTGAACGGAGCGCCCGGAGGGCTCGTCGGGCTGAACTCCCAGTAGTGCGCGGAAAGCTGGTTGAAATCGAACACGTCGACACGGCCGTCGTACGGACCGCCCGGAGAGAGATCGTCCGACACGTCCCCGAGCCAGTAGTTCGTCGCGCGATCCCGCGCCGAGGAGGCCGCCGGACCGTAGTTCAACGCCCAGTCGTACGCGAACGCCGTGTAGTAGTAGATGTCGCGAGAGATGATGTTGTGATCCCCGCCCGTCACGACGCCGGTCTGGTTGTACGCGTTTCCGTCTCCAGCGGTCTCGTCCGCCGGATAGACCCCCAGCGTCGCGTACTCGGGATAGTCCCCGCCCCCGTCATAACGGACGAGAACGCCGTAGTAGTACGTGTCCAAACCGCTCGGGTTCGCCCACGTCATCGACACCCGCTCGTGATGAGGAGCGGTGTCGAAGCCCGTGATCGCGCCGGGAGGCGTGTTGTCCGCGAGGATCGCGTCCGAACCGCTCCCGCTGTTCCCGAGATCGTCCGTCGCCGTCACCGTCACGGTCTTCGAGCCGTCCGCGGTGAGCGTCACGTTCGCGAGCGCCGCGGTCCACGTCGCCACGCCGCCGACGTAGCTCTCCGCCGGCACCGCCGTCCCGCCCCCGACGAGAAGCGCCGAGAAGTCCGCGGTGATGTCCGACGCCGAGAGCCCGTAGTCGTCCGACACGGTCGCGGTCAGCTCGAGATCGTCCGTGTCCTTCGCGTAATCGTCCGTGTGCGCGAGCGTCTGGTTCGCGAGGTGGACGTCCGTCACCACCGGGCTCGTGATGTCGACGTGGATCTCCCCGTCGTCCTCGTAGAACCCGGAGAGAGTCTGGTTGTTGTTGTCCCGAACCTTGATGACCGTAAGGTCGACCGGGCTCGTCCCGTAGCCGGCCCCCGTGAAGGTCATCGTGAACATCGTGCCGGGCCCGCTCACGCCCGGGTTCGCGCCCGTGAGGACGCAATCGACCGTCCGCGAGCTCCCGGTTCCGCTCACGAAGAAGTAGGTGGTCCCCGCGTCGGAGAGGAGGTTCCCCTGGGCGATCGAGTTCAGCGTCACCTTCGTCGGGTCCCAGCTCACCGAGACCGAGTAGCCGTACACGAGGCCGCCGCCCCCGCCGAGGTACTCGACGTCCACCGTGTTCGTCGGCTCCGCGACCGTGAGGTATCGCGGATCCGGATCGCAGACGATGTTCTCGCCCCCCGACTTCCCGATCCACGGGTCGTAGAGAACGTTCCCCGTGATGCCGTCCCCCGTGCCGCGCTTCGACACGTTCGGCCCCGACGCGTCTCCCCACCAGTTCCAGCGGGCATCGACCGCCTCGGAGGCGTTCTGCTCCCTGACGCCGTAGGCTGCGTTCCCGCTGATGTTGTTGTAGCGAAGGGTGACCCGCTCGGTGTTGATCGCGTCGCGAGCCACGTTCACCCCGATATCGCCGCTCCCCGTGATCTGGTTGTTCTCGATCGTGATGTCCTGGCCCTTGATGTTGATTCCGTAGCGGAGCGAACTGAAGATCTGGTTCTCGCAAATCGCGATGAAGGTGGTGTTCCCCCAGAACGAGATCGCGTCCTTGTTGCCCGTCAGCGTGTTCCCGGAAATCGTCGTGTGGTCGACGTTGCTCCCGACGATCCCCTTTCCGTTCACAAACCCGTTCGACGTGTTTCCTCGGATGGTTACGTTGGTGCAACCGGTGATGTAGATCCCCGATTCGTCGCCCGCCGGAGCCGTTCCGAGCGCGAGATGATTGTCCGAAATATCGACGTTCATCCCCGGATTGGGCTGCACCACGACACCGTTCTTGTTGACAACCGCGCGGTTCCTCGCGACCGTCTGATTGTCAGCCCCCTTGCACAGGACTCCGAGATATCCCGAGAGGATGTTGTCCTCGATCGAGAGATCTCCGCTCCACGCGCGAACCACGCACTCATCCGCCCAGTGAAACGTCGGCGAGCCGATCACCGTGAATCCGGAGAAGCCGACCCCCGTCACGCCGCTCGGGATCTCGACCGCGACGTTCGGGTTCACGAGAGGCAGGCCGGTGATGTCGATCGTCGACTCGTTCGCCGGGTTCGTGCGCGCCCCCGGCGCCGTGGGATCGACCCCGTATTGCGCGCCGCGAAGGTCGAGCGTCTTGTGGATCGTGATCCGCTCGGCGTAGGCACCCGGGTTCACGTCGATCCGGTCCCCCGCGCTCGCGGCGTTGATCGCCTCTTGGATCGAGCCGTTCGTCTTCCAGGTCATCGGGGATGTGCCGGGCGTGTTTCCGTACCAGGGTGAGTAGTCGACGTTCCCCTCGACCCCGTTCCCCGTCCCGCCCGGGTTCGCCGCGGGATCCTCGGGACCGCTCGCGTCGCCCCACCAGTTCTTGTCCGCGTCCTGCTCGGCGGCCGCGTTCGTCCAGAGCCCGAGATCGTTCGATGCGATCGTATTGTCGGTCGCCGAGAGCGAGACGCTCGACCCGGACTCGTACGCCACGACCCCGATCTCCCAGTCCGTGATCTCGGAGTTGGTCAGGGTCACCGTGACGTTGTCCCCGAGCGACCAGGCGGCCACGCCGTACGTCCCGGCTTCGTGCGCGCCGGTCAGAACCAGGTCGTCGAGCGATACCGAAGTGGGCGCGCCCCGGAACCCGGCCACCAGCTCCTCGTCGAACGGAGAAGCCTCGAGCGGCTCGCGATCCCCGCGCGCCTTCGCGGAGCCGTAGTCGCGCACGCTGACGCCCTCGGCGTTCTCCATCGCCGCCGCGGTCACAGTCGCGCCGGCCACTGATCCCGAAGTTTCCTCGATGAGGAAGCTCGTCATGCAGTCGTTGAGGATGCACGAGCCGTCCACATCGACCGTGGTCCCATAGACGAAGAGCATGCCTGCGGCGGCCCAACCGCCCCCCGTGTAGGCGATGTCCGACACGGAGCAATCGGTCGCCGTGCCGCCGGCGCCGAATCCGATCTGGATTCCGTTCTGGGCGTTGAGCGCAGTCGGACCCTGGCCGGTCACGTCGAGCCGATCGAGATCGACGGTGAGCCCTGTCCCCGAAAGAGCGAGCCCGTTCTTCTGGAAATCATCGATCACGACGTCCGCGAGCGCGATCGTGTAAGGCCCGCCGGTGTTGTTGTACGCGTAGATCGCGACGCCGTGCTGGTTGCCGCTGAAGGGAGTCTCCCGCACGCGCGTGACCGCCGCGTCGCTCACCGAGCCGCCCGCGTTCCAGAACGCGATCCCGCTGAAGCGATAGTTCGCGTTCCCCTGGCCGTCGCCGTCCACGGTGAGGTCGGAGATCACGACCCCCGTCGCGCCGTCGACGAAGACGATCGGATAGTTCGTCGTGCTGGTGCCGGTGATGAAGTAGTCGGTGAGCGTCGCGGGGGATTGGATCGCCGTGGCGCCCGCACCCGCCCCGACGAGCCTCAAGTTGTTCTTGGTGATGTGAACCTGCTCGACGTAGGTTCCCGCGGCGATCTCGATGGTGTCCCCAGGAGCTGCCCCGTTGATCGCTCCCTGGATCGTCGTGGAGTCCGTCGGCACGTGGATGACCGTCGCGGCCGCTCCGGAGGCCCACACGAAGAAACCGAGAGCGAGCAGACCCGCGCCGATCGTGTTTCTCCCATTGGACGAAAGCATGGTTCTCTTTCCTCCGTTCGCATTGTGTCTTGGGTTTCAGGAAAAAAAGGGCGGGTGCGGACCGCGGGGACGCTCTCCCGCGCTTCGGTCGAGGCTCCGCTCGGCCGAACACGGGATCGCTCAGGGCGGCTGCGCTCGGGCCGGACAGTTACCGGGTGGGTTCCGGAAACGCCCTCTCGACGGTTCGTTCCTTCGGCTCGGCGCCCTCCTTTCCCGCCCGCGCGGAAGCATTCCGCTTCGGCGTTCGCGATCGGGCGAACCTAACTCGTGGGGAATCGGACCCCGCGCGTGCTAGAACGACCCCGGCCCCGCGACGTAAAACGCGATCAGGAATAGAAGAGCGAGGGCAAGGCCAACGACGAAACCCTTGAGAAGCATGTTCTTCTCCTGAGCGGTCGATGGCACACCCGAGAGGGGGGGCTTCTGGAGGGTGTACCGTTCGGCCTGAGCGATCAGGCCGGAGATCCGCGAGAACGGCTTGTCACAAGGAGCCTTCTCGCTTCTCCACCTTTTCCTTCGTGGATCCCAGTCTGCGGCACGCATGATACATCATGCGCCGAATCATGTCAATCACGAATGATTCGAAGCGAACCGTTGAGACGTGGCCGGTGCGCGGCCGGGCGGAGATTCGCTCGGCACCAGTTGATCGCTCGGTTATCGCACGATGACGATCCGGCGCGAGACGGATGACGGACCGCCGATCGACCGGGCGAAGTAGACGCCCGGAGACGCATGGACGCCCGCCCGCTCGCGCCCGTCCCAGAAATAGACGAGCGGATCGCCGCGCGCCGCGATCCTCGCCTCCCCGATGAGGCGGCCCGCCAAATCGAACACTCCGACGGGGGGAGGCTCAACGAACGCTCCGCGGGGGACGGTCGCCTCGATGCGGATCGACCCTCTCGTCGGGTTCGGATACGGAAAGCCGAGAGCGAACCTTCCGCTCGCGCCTTCCGCCTCGGGAACCGCGCTGAAGTTCCCGATGCGAACGAGACCGCCCCGCGTCGCGAGCGGCTCGATCGGAAGCCGGTCGATGTCCTTGAGGGCGGCCGAGAGGAACTCGATCGAGGAGCATCCGTCCGCGAGCGCTCGGAGCCTGAGGCGCGCCAGCTCCCCGGGCGCGACAAGGAAGCTCCCCGCCGGAAAGATCACGTCGAAGACCTCCCAGACGCCGGTCGATTCCTCCTCGAACACGAACCAGGTCGAGTGGCCGGAGTTCACGTAGAGAGAGCCTTCGAGAACCGTCACGAGCTCGATGCGGCCCGGGTCGAAGCGGACGACGACGTCGAAGTTGGAGAAGGTGTCCGCCTCGGCGTCGACCGCGATCTGAAGATCGAAGACCTCCATCGCCGCCACGGTGATCAGGGACGGCTCGATCGAGATCGTCGGAACGGCGGGAGCGCGAGCGGGAACGAGAAGAAGAAGGAGGAGCGCGGCGCAAGCTTCAACGAAGATAGCGACCGCGCGCGAGGATCGGTTCCTTTCGGCGAGCATCGGTCGGCACCTCCGGGCCGTCGTTCCGCCGGCGATCGGCGCGGGGAAGGGCGGTCGGACGCGTACGGCGACGCTTGAATCCTAACACATCGCGGCCGAAAGGGGAAGAACGGAGATGTTCGTCCGTCGGGCGCTGCGGATACCGGGCGCCGCGCGGCCGGCCGGTTTCCGCCCTGGCGGGAAGCTCCTCGCCGTGCTAGTGTGAGGACCGATTTCGACGCAGGCGGAGTAGGCGTGGGCGGCCCCGCGGGACACCCGTGCCCGCTCGAGAGGCAGACGCCCGAGAAGCGGATCGCCCTTCGGATCGGCGCGATGAGGAAGGGATCGGCGATGGACGACAAGGGAAAAGGCGCGCACGCTCTCCAACAGATGAGCTGGCTCTCCTGGAAGTGGTTCCGCCTGACGAAAGAGATCTATCAGCGCATGCGGCTTCGCGGGGACACTCCAAGAGTTCTTCTCATCGTCGGCTGCCAGCGCTCCGGGACCACGATGATGAACGATCTCTTCCAAAGGGACCGGGACGCGAAGGTCTACCGCGAGATGAGCGTTCTCTCCAGCGAGGACCGGAAGGAGAACCTCCGGCTGAACCCTCTCCCCTCGGTCCGAAGAGCGCTCTTTTCGCATCGGGTGCCGCTCGTCGTGTTCAAGCCCCTCGTCGAGAGCCAGAACGTCGTGTCCCTCCTGAACGAGCTGGAGGGATCGAAGGCGCTCTGGATGTACCGTCATTATAAAGACGTCGCCTATTCGAACATGAAGAAATTCGGCCGAGAGAACGGAATCCGGGATCTTCGGCCGATCGTGCGGGGGGAGACGTCCGACTGGAGAGCGGAGAAGGTCTCCGAGGAGACCCGCGCGCTCGTCGGTCGTCTCTTCTCCGAACAAATGAACGGCGCCGACGCGGCCGCGCTCTTCTGGTACGCGCGGAACCGTTTCTATTTCGATCTCGACCTCGCGAACGAGAAGCGAGTCCTCCTCTGCCGCTACGAGGACATGGCGGCCGATCCGGCGTCGTTCATGCGAAGGATCTACGACTTCGTCGGCGTCCCCTATCCGGGGGACCGGATCGTCGCGCCGGTCCACCCGCGCTCGATCCGAAAGGGGAGCGATCTCGCGATCGGACCGGAGACCGCGGCTGTCTGCGAGGATCTCTGGAACCGTCTTGAGGAGACGTACCGTTCCGTTGGCGCGGAAGCGTTGACAGGCTCGAAATCGTTCTGATAGTTTCCGTTCGGTTTCCCCCAGGGGAGCCGATGTTCCCGTTCCGGACGGATCGAGTCCGGGGACCGACACAAGGAGTGAGCTGATGGGCGAAGCATTGGGCCTGATCGAATGCCGCGGGTTCGTCGCGATGGTCGAAGCCTCCGACGCGATGGTGAAGGCGGCCAAGGTGAAGCTCGTGAACTACGAACGGATCGGCGGCGGGTATGTCACGGCGATCGTGCGCGGGG
>JAGUYC010000170.1 GCA_020061515.1 Gemmatimonadota bacterium | reverse complement strand
TCGGGGATCTCCGCGCCGGCTGCTACCGGGCGACGTGCTCGGAGGAGCCCGGCCCCGGGGAGCCGCCGCTCCGGCGGGGAGAGCCGTGAGGACGAGGAGGGGGGCGCTCCTTCTCGCGGGGGCTCTTCTTCTCGCTGCGGGCCTTCGAATCGCGTACTTCGCCGAGGTCCGCGCGCACCCGCTCTTCCTTCATCCGGCCGTGGACGCGGAGGTGAACGACCGGCTCGCTCGCGCGATCGCGGAGGGCGAGGGGTATCCGCTCGACGTCTTCGCGACGAACCCGTTCTACCCGTATTTCCTCGCCCTCTTCTACGCGATCTTCGGCGCCGGGCCGGTTCCGATCGTCCTCTTCCAGCTTCTTCTCGGAGTCGGAAGCGCGCTCCTTCTCTTCGACATCGGGCGCCGCCTCGGGGGCGCGCCGGCCGGTCTTCTCGCGGTTCTCGCCGGCGGACTCTACCGCCCCGCGCTCTTCTACGAGGCGTTCCTTCTCCCGACGGCGCTCGGGGTGTTCGTCAATCTCCTTCTTCTCGCGCTCCTTCTTCGGCGGCGCCCCGGCGCTTCCCACGCGAAGCTTTTCGCAGCGGGGATCCTGCTCGGCGTCGGGACGTTGATCCAAGGGAACCTGCTCCTCTTCTTTCCGTTTCTTCTCGGGTGGATCCTCTTCGCGCGCGAGGAAACGAGAAAGGCGCGGGCCTCCCTTCTTCTCCTCGCCGGTCTTCTCCTCGCCGTCTCTCCCGCGACGATTCGAAACCTCGTCCGCGGGAATGATCTTGTCCTCGTCTCCTCGCACAGCGGGATCAACTTCTACATGGGGAACAACGAGAAGGCGGCCGGGGTCTTCGCGTTTCCCGACGAGCCGATCCCTCTCTCTCCCGAGAACATCAACATCCGCGATTCCCGGCGGATCGCCGAGGCGGGGACGGGGCGACCCCTGAAGGCGTCCGAGGTCTCGTGGTACTGGACGCGCCGCGCGCTCGATTGGATCCGCGGCGACCCGGGCGCGTATCTCGCTCTTCTCGGCCGAAAAGCGGTACTCCATTGGAACAACGCCGAGGCGCCGGACAACGCGGACCTCTCCTTCTTTCAGGAGGAGATCCCCGCGCTCCGACTGGCGCCGTTCGCGTTCGGCGTGATCGCTCCCCTCGGCGTGTTCGGTCTCGCGGTTCTTCTCCGCCGGCGGAGGGGATCGCCGGTCCTCCTCTTTCTTGCCGCGCAGTTCCTCTCGGCTCTCCTCTTCTATACGCATTCGAGGTACCGGATCCCCTTCTCCGTCGCGCTCATCCCGCCGGCGGCGGTCGGGACGGCGGCGTTCGCGGGCGTTCTTCGACGAGGCGGCTGGGCGCCCCGCCTCTGGGCGACCGGGGTTCTCGCCCTTCTCTTCGTCCTCGTGAACGGGGGCTCTTTCGGCGCGGGGAAGGGGATCGCGCGGGCCTACTCGCTCGTGCACCTCGCGAACGGGCTCCTGGCGAGCGGCGAGAGCGGGGAGGCGGAGGCGGCGTATCGCGAGGCGCTTCGGCTTCTTCCCGGATATCCGACGGCGCACTACGGGCTCGGGCGTCTCCTGCAGTTGGACGGAAGAACGGCCGAGGCGGCGGAGGAGTACCGCGCGGCGATCCGGGGCTCTCCCGCGTTCGCGGAGGCGCGCGCGAACCTCGGCACGGTGTATCATTCTCTCGGGGAGGACGAGAAGGCGGCGGAGGAGTACCGCGAGGCGATCCGCCTTCGACCCGCGTCGCCCGAACTCCGTTACAACCTCGGGAACGCGCTCTACGACATGGGCCGCTTCGGCGAGGCGGCCGCGGAGTACGCCGCCGCCGCGGAGATGGACCCGAGGAACGAGAGGATCGTTCGGAACCTCGTGAACGCGCTCGAGCGGGGCGGGAACCTCCCGCAGGCGGAGCGAACGATCCGCGAGGCGATCGCGCGGATCGGGTCCACGGCGGATCTTCACAACCGCCTCGGCGATCTTCTCGAGAAAGAGGAGCGCGAGGAGGAGGCGATGCGGGAGTACCGGCGCGCGGTGGAGATCGACCCGCGCCACTCCGCGGCCTGGAACAACATCGGTCTTCTCCGCTTTCACAAGGGAGAGGTCGACGCGGCGATCGAGGCGTGGAGGACGATTCTCGACTATGATCCGGAGAGCCCGGTACTCGCGAACATCCGGATGGCCGAAGCCGCCCGCGCCGAGGGGCGGGAAGGAGGGTCCCGTTGATCCGTAAGAGCCTTGCGATCGTCCTTGTGGTTCTCGTCTCCGCGGCGGCTTGCGGAGGGGGCGGGGAGAAGCCGGCCGGGGACCGGGCGGGCGTCCGCGAGCAGAAGCCGGACGGCGCCCCGTCCGCTCGGACCGGTCTCTCGGTCCTCTTTCTTTCGATCGACACGATCCGGTCGGACCACGTCGGATGCTATGGATATAAAGAAGTCGAGACGCCGAGGATCGACAAGCTCGCGGCCGAGGGGGTTCGCTTCGCACGCGCCGCCTCGGTCGCTCCGCTCACGCTCCCCTCGCACGCGAGCATGCTCACCGGCCAATTCCCCTACCGGCACCGGGTGCGGAACAACGGGACGTATCGCCTCCCCGAGGGGAAGGAGACGCTGGCCGATCGGCTCCGCGCGGAAGGGTACCGGACGGCGGGGTTCGTCTCCGCGTTCGTCCTCGACGCCCGCTTCGGCCTCGCGCGCGGGTTCGACACGTACGTCGATTCCCTCCCCCCGGAGAGGGAGTCTCCGCTCCAGAGGGGGATCCCCGAGGTGCGCGCGGAGGTCACGATCGACCGCGCGATCCGATGGCTGGAGAAGAAGGAGGGGAAGCCGTTCTTCCTCTTCGTTCATCTCTTCGATCCGCACCAGCCGTATGAACCTCCGGAACCCTTCCTGACCCGCTACGCGTCGAACCTCTATGACGGCGAGATCGCGTACACGGACCGCGAGATCGGGCGTCTCCTCGACGCGCTCGAGAGGCTCCGGCTCGCGGACGAGACCCTCGTGGTTCTCGTCGGGGATCACGGGCAGGGGCTCGGGGACCACGGCGAGGTGACGCACGGAACCTTCGCATATGAATCGACGGTCCGCGTCCCGTTCATCATTCGGTGGCCCGATCATCCGGCGTTCCGCGAGAAACCGTTCCGGCGGGGGACCGTGGTGGAGAGCATCGTTCGGATGGTGGACGCCGCGCCGACCATCCTCGACCTCCTCGGCCTTCCGGGAATGCCCGAAGCGGAGGGGGTGAGCCTCGTCCCGCTCCTCCTCGATCCGGACTCTCCCCTCGGGCTCGTCCACTACGCCGAGTCGTTCTCCTCGCGGGAGGATTTCGGCTGGAGCGAGGTGCGCTCGGTCTCCAACGACCGGTGGAAGTTCATCCTTCTCCCGAAGGAGGAGCTCTACGAGGTTGCCGTCGATCCGGGGGAGACCGCGAATCGGATCGCGGAGAGACCGGAGATCGCCGCGGAGATGCGAGCCCTACTGGAAGAGATCATCGCGGAGGACAATCGGCGCCGCGGAGAGACCGACGGGATCGCCGTCGACGAGGAGACCCGGCGGAAACTCGAGGCGCTCGGCTACCTCGCGGGAGAGGCGGACGTCGACGAGGAAACTTCATACAAAGATCTTCCGGATCCGAAGGATCGAATCGACCTTCTGAGAAAGTACTTCGCGTCTTTCAACCTTTTCGACCGGGGAGACTTCCCGGGAGGGCTCCAGGCGCTTCTCGACCTGGAGAAGGAGGATCCGGCGAGCCCGCGCGTTCTCGCCTCGATCGGCGACGCGTTCCTCGCGATGGGGGATGCCGCGCGCGCGGAGAGCGTGTACACGAAAGCGATCCAGTTGGGAGCGAGGACGCTCCCCACGCTCAGCAACCGCGCCTATGCTCTCCTTCGGGTCGGGAGGGCGGACGAGGCGGCCGAGATCCTTCATTCGGTGCTGGAGGCCGACCCGTACGCCCAGAGGGTGCACGCGCGCCTCGGAGAGATCGCCCTCCTGCGGGGGCGCTTCCAGGAGGCGGAGGAGGAGTACCGGAAGGAGATGGAGATCGTGCCCACATCGGGGGTCGCCCTGATCGGTCTCGGAAAGGTCGCGGAGAAGCAGAACCGTCTCCCGGAGGCGATCGGATACTACCAGAGGGCGATCGAGAGCCCGAACGAAGCCGCCAAGGGCTACTACCATCTCGGGCTCGCGTACGAGAAAGCGGGAGACATCGAGCGGGCCATCGACCAGTATCGAAAGGCGATCCACAGCGATCCGACGCTGGTGGAGGCCTACTACAACATCGCGATCCTCGCCAAGAAGCGCGGGGATCGGCGGGCGGCCGCCGAGTACTTGAACAAGTCGGTGGAGGTGAACCCGCGTTTCGCGAAGGGCCTGTACGGGATCGGCAACCTCCTGCGCGAGGAAGCGAAGCACCGGGAGGCGACCGAGCAGTATCGTCTCGCGCTTCAGTACGACCGCCGGGATTCCGATATCTATCTCAACCTGGGGGTGGCGGAGGCGGCCCTCGGGAATCTCGCCCAAGCGATCGAGGCGTGGGAGAAGGCGTCGCTCGCGGCGCCCGACTCGCCGAGCGCCGCGACGGCCCGGGAGAACATCCGGTCCGCGCGCGCGAAGATGGAGGAGGGTGTTCGATGATTCGGAACAGGTACGGAAGCGTTTTCCTCGCGGCATGGATCGCGTGCGCGCTCGCGGCTCCCGGAGCGCTCGGAGCCGAGGACCCGGTACGCGAAGCGGCCGCCCTCCATCGCGCCGGGCGCGTCGAGGAGGCGCGCGCTCTCCTCGAGGCGCGCATCGCGGAGGTTCCGGACGACATCGAGGCGCACCTCGCCTACGTGCATTTGCGCGGGGCGGCGGGGGAGAGGGAGGCGGTTCGCCAGGAGTACGAGCGGCTCGTCCTGAAGGATCCGAGCAACCCCGCGGTCCGTCTGGCCCGGGTGGTTCTTCTCGGACGTTCCCAGCTAAAAAGTAAGGGTTTCGATGATTTGCTCGCCGAGAATCCGGGTTTTGCCCGCGCGTGGGAGGAATACGGGCGCTCGCTTCTCGAGGGTTTCCAGTTCCTCGCGGCGGAGGAGGCGCTCCGGCGGGCGGTGGAGCTCGATCCGGAACGGGCGATGGCACGTCTCTATCTCGGGCTCGTGCACCGGGCGAGGGCGCGCGCGGGGGAGGAAGAAGCGGAGATGCGGGAAGCGCACCGCCTCGACCCCGGATCGCTCCCCGTCCGCCTCGAACTCGGCACGACGCTCGCCTACGCGGGGCATCTCGCCGAGGCGAAGGGGGTTCTCGAGGAGCTTCTCCGGGAGACCCCCGAGGACGCGGAGGCGCTCGCGATGCTCGCGCTCGTCGAGGAGCGGCTCGGCCGGAAGGAGGAGGCGGCGCGTCTCCGGGAGCGTGTGCACGCGATCGACCCGCGCCTCCCGGGAAAGCTCCTCTACCTCGGGATCCAGCATCGGAGCGTTCCGGAGAAACAGGCCGCCAAGCGCTTTCTCGAGCTCTCGATCTTCCTCGACTCCGTTCACGTGGAGGCGTTCGTTCAGCTCGGGCTCATCTACCGAATGGAGAACGACCCGGCCGGCGCGATTCCTTACTATGAAGTCGCGGGCCGTCTCGACGAGAAGAACCAGCTCGCCTGGAGGAACCTCGGCATGTGCTACCGGGACCTCGGGGACGGAGAGAAGGCCGAGCTCTACGTGCGGCGCGCGGTCGAGGTCGATCCCGATTACCTCCACGGCTGGATCGACTACGCGAACATCCTCCACCAGAGGGGGAAATACGCCGAGGCGATGGAGGCGTGGAAGCGCGTCAACGAGATGGCGCCGTACGGTTGGGAAGGGTACGAGGCGAGGCGCGCGATCTCCTATCTGGAGCGCGGAGAGCCGGTGCCCGTGCAGGAGCCGCAGACGTGGAGGACCGAGGAAGTGGGCGGGGTGATCCAAAAGAAGAGCGGGGAGCCGCCGGCCCGGCCTACCGACGGGACCAAATGACGACCTCGCCGCACTGAGGCAAGAGGTTCTTCTCCCCGGCCGCCTCGGGGACCCCGAGGGCGATCTCCGACCGTCCGTCGCCGTTCCAATCGAGAAGGACGGCGTCGGCTGCGGCGCGGTCCCTTTCGTCCAGCCCGACCAGGGAGAAGCGCGCCGCCGACCGAATCATCTCGGCGCGCGCGAGGTCCTCCCGCGAACAGCGTCCGAGAACGAAGAGCTCTCCCGCTTTTGATCGGCGGAGATCGCCCCCGTTGGACCCGCGCGCGAAGACGAGCGCGACATCTCCTTCGCTCCCCCAGCTCCCGCCGGCGATCGGCCAGCCGAGCTGGTCGTTCTCCTCCTCCGCCTCGATCCTCGCGTCCGCATCGATCCGAAGATCGATCGCGCGCGGCCATGAATCCCGCGCCCGACCAAAGACGACGTAGACCGCTCCGCAGTTCCCCTGCGAGCTTGGGGACGAGCGGAACCGGGCGAGGTGCGCGCCGATCAGAAGATCCCTGAGGCCGTCCCCATCGAGGTCGGCCGTCGCGACCGACCGTCCGGACACGTCTCCATCCTGCTCGCCATAAAGGATCGTCGCCCCTTCCTCGGCGAGATCGAGCACGTCGGGGAAGGCGCTCCGCTCTCTTCCGAACACGAGGAAGGTCTCCCCGGCGTTGATGCGCGTGTTCCCCGGTCCGTCCCCGTAGTAGGCGCCCACGATGAGATCCTCGCGCCCGTCTCCGTCCACGTCTCCGGTCGCGATCGCCCGCCCGAAGGTGTCGCTCGCCTCCGGCCCGAAGACCGTGGGGAGCCGGTCGCGCGCACGATCGACAACGCGCGGAAGGCGGGATCTTTTATCGCCGAAGAGAAGGGAGACCTCTCCGGCGTGATAGCGGTCCCCGATCGGACCATCCCCGTAGAACGCGCCGATCGCGAGATCCTGCAGTCCGTCTCCGTCGAGATCGCCGAAGGCCATCTCACCGGCGAAGCGGTCATGGGTTTCGGCTCCGTAGAGCGTGATGTCCGCCTCCGACTCGGAGAGATCGATCCGCTCGGGGAGTTCGTCGCGGGGGCGCCCGAAGAAGACGCGCGCTTCGCCGCAGCCGGCGCGATGTCCGTCCGGCCCTGTCCCGTACATCGTGCCGACCGCGAGGTCGTCGCGTCCGTCTCCGTCCATGTCGCCGGCCGCGAGGCGCATCCCGATCTGATGGCGGGAGTAGGCGCCGACGATCACGACGTCCGCGGTCTCCGCGGC
>JAGUYC010000063.1 GCA_020061515.1 Gemmatimonadota bacterium | reverse complement strand
GGGGGAACACGGCGCCGGCGATCGTCCTCGCGGTCGCGCGCGCCGATCGGGAGGGCGGCTCGGAAGACGTGATGCTCGTTCTCCCCGCGGACCACGCGATCGGAGATGTCCCTCTTTTTCACGAGACTCTTCGCGCGGGCGAGGAGTTCTGCCGCGCCGAGAAGGCGCTCCTCACGCTCGGGATCCGGCCGACGCGCCCGGCGACCGGCTACGGATACCTCGAGATCGGAGAGCGGCGCGCCCTCGCGCGGGGTCTCGCGGTGCACGAGGTGGCGCGCTTCGTGGAGAAGCCGAATCGGGAGACGGCGGAGGAGTTCGTCGCGTCGGGACGGCATCTCTGGAACAGCGGGATGTTCCTCTGGCGGATGGACGCGATCGAGGAGGCTCTCGTCCGGCATGTTCCGGGAGCACGCGCGGCGCTCGCGGCGTTTCGCGCCGCCGCCGCCGAGGATCTCTACCCGGTTCTTGAGGAGACGTACCCGAAGCTCCCGGCGCTCTCGATCGACTACGCGGTGATGGAGAAGGCGTCGAACATCGCAGCGATCGGCGCCGAATTCGAGTGGAACGATGTCGGGAGCTGGAACGCGCTCGGCGATCTTCTTCCGCGCGACGCGGACGGGAACGAGGTCGTCGGGCGACACGTCGGGGTCGATACGCGCGGCTCGGTCATCCGCTCGGGAGGGCGTCTGATCGCGACGATCGGGCTCGACGGGTTTGTCGTCGTCGAGACCGACCGCGCGGTTCTCGTCTGTCCAAGGGAGCGCGCGCAGGATGTGCGGGCGCTCGTGGAGAAGCTCCGCGCGCTCGGCCTCGAAGACGAGCTCTGACCCGAAAGACGCGGCGGGGGCGGCCTCGGTCCGCTTCTTCCCTGGAACTCCCAGGCGTTCCCACGGAACGTTTCCCCCATTCTCCCCGATTCTTTCCAAGCGGGAACAAATCCGTCTACATCCTTGTAAAACATAAGATTCCGCCGTTCGGACCTGTTCAGAAACTCCTGCATGTGCCGATTCGTGGGAAGGCAGGATCGGCTGCGGGGCGTCTCTTCCGGACGGCCGGGAGGGATGCCATGACAGAAGAAGAACGCCGATTGGCGATCGCGATTGCCGTGCTTGTTCTCCTCGGCAGCGCGGTCCGGTGGTTCGGCTTCCGCGCACCGGAGCCTCCGGCGGCCACGCACGACGGACGTTCCTCCGAGATCGCGATCCTCGCGGAGAGCGAGGGGAAAGCGAACGAGGAGTCCGCCGAGGACGCGGCGCCGATTGCGGAGCCGAGCCTTGCGGTGATCGAAGCGGTGCGCGCGCGCATCGATCTCAACCGAGACGATGCCTCCGCGCTCGAGACGCTGCCCGGAATCGGGCCGAAGAAGGCGCGCCTCATCGTCGAGTGGCGCGAGGCGCACGGGCCGTTTCGATCGCTCGGCGATCTGGATCGGGTTCCGGGAATCGGGCGGAAGACGATCGAGAGGATCGCGCCGCTCGTGACGATCGAGGATCGAACGGCCGGGAGCGAGGGCGGACGCGCTTCGGGCGGGCGGGAAGCGGATGCCGGCCGGGAAACGAGCGGAAAGGACGATGGGCTTGGATCTCGCGGAACTTCTTCTTCACTCGGACCGTCTCACTCCGGAGCAGTTCCAGAAGCTCCGAAAGCAGAGGGAGTCCTCGGGCGACCCGACGGATAGCTGCCTGGTCAAGCTCGGCCTTCTTTCCGAGCAGGACCTGCTCGACTTCCTCAGCGCGCAGTTCAAGCTGCCGCCCGCGGACCTTCGCGCGCTCGAGGCGGACCGGGCGGTCCTCGACCTCGTTCCGCACGAGATCTGCTCCCGCTTCAACGTGATCCCGATTCGCCGGCAAGGCCGCACGCTCCAGCTCGCGATGGCCGACCCGACGAACATCTACGCGGTGGAGGACATCAAGTTCCTCACCGGCCTCGAGATTCAGCCGGTGGTGGCGGTCGAATCGAAGATCCGCGAGGCGATCGGAGCGTACTACGACAACTCGTCCGAGGCGCTCGAGAACCTCATGAAGGACTTCGAGGAGGAGGACGTCGAGGTTCTCGACTCGCACGCCGAGACGGACGCCGGGGTCTCGGTCGACGAGGCGTCCGACGCCCCCGTGGTCAAGCTCGTCAACTCGATGATCGCCGAGGCGGTTCACCGGCGCGCGAGCGACATCCACGTCGAGCCCTTCGAAAAGCAGCTCCGCGTCCGCTTCCGGATCGACGGGACCCTCTACACCGTGATGGGCCCGCCCATCCGGATGAAGAACGCGATCGCTTCACGCGTGAAGATCATGGCCTCTCTCGACATCGCCGAAAAGAGGACGCCGCAGGACGGCAACATCAAGATCCGCCTGCACGACAAGACGGTCGATCTGCGCGTGTCGACCCTTCCGACGGTTTTCGGAGAGAAGGTGGTGATGCGGGTCCTCGACCAGTCGAACCTGAGCGTCGATCTCTCGAAGCTCGGCTTCGAGGAGGTCGCGCGGCGGAACTTCGAGCGCGCGATTCGTTCGCCGTGGGGGATGGTCCTCGTGACGGGGCCGACCGGGAGCGGGAAGACGACGACCCTCTACTCGGCCCTCTCGACGGTGAACACGCCGGACACGAACATCCTGACCGCCGAGGATCCGGTCGAGTACAACCTCGAGGGGATCAACCAGGTGGGGATCAACGAGGCGGCCGGTCTCACGTTCGCCTCCGCGCTCCGCTCGTTCCTCCGGCAGGACCCGAACATCATCATGGTCGGCGAGATCCGCGATCTCGAGACGGCCGGAATCGCGGTGAAAGCGGCGCTCACCGGGCACCTCGTCCTATCGACGCTTCACACGAACGACGCGCCGAGCACGATCAACCGTCTCATCGATATGGGGGTGGAGCCGTTTCTGGTCTCCTCCTCCGTGCGGCTGATCCTCGCCCAGCGGCTCATCCGCCGAACTTGCGCCCGCTGCGCCGAGGAGATCCAACCCCATCCGGAGGCGCTCGTCGAGCTCGGCGTCACGGAAGAATGGGCGTCAAAGGTCTCCTTCAAGAAGGGGAAGGGATGCGACGCCTGTAACGGGTCCGGGTACTCGGGAAGGCAGGGGCTCTTCGAGGTGATGCCGATCACGCCGTCGGTTTCGCGGTTGATCCTGGACCGCCGGTCGGCGGACGAGATCCGGGACCGGGCGGTCGAGGAGGGGATGCTCACCCTCCGTCACGACGGCATCCGCAAGATCGAGAAGGGAATCACCACGATCGAGGAGGTTCTCCGGGAGACGTCGGCGGTCTAACCGCGGGGGGATACGCATGCCTTCGCTTCGAGTGTTGCTGGAGGAGATGCTGGAGAGGAACGCGTCGGACCTGCATCTTTCCGCCGGGCATCCGCCGCAGCTTCGCATCGACGGGGATCTGATGTCGAGCCGGACGGCGGAGCCGCTCGCCCCCGAGGGGGTTCTCCAGCTCGCGTACTCGATCCTCACCGAGGATCAGAGGAAACGCTTCGAGAAGGAAAAGGAGCTCGACCTCTCGTTCGGAATCCGGGGGATCTCCCGCTTCCGCTCGAACGTTTATATGCAAAGAGGATCCGTCTCGGTCGCGATCCGGCGAATCCCGTTCGAGATCCTCTCGTTCGAGGAGCTCGGGCTTCCGCCGATCGTGCAGGAGCTCGCCCAGAAAGCGAAGGGGCTCATTCTCGTGACCGGACCGACCGGGTGCGGGAAGTCGACCACCCTCGCGTCGCTCATCGACAAGATCAACGAGGAGCGCCGGTCGCACATTATCACGATCGAGGATCCGATCGAATACGTGCACCGGAACAAGTCCTCGACGATCGACCAGAGGGAAGTCGGCGCCGACACCGTCTCCTTTCACGCCGCGCTGAAATACGTTCTCCGACAGGATCCGGACGTGATCTTGATCGGGGAGATGCGCGACCTCGAGACGATCCAAGCGGCGCTCACGATCGCGGAGACCGGCCATCTCGCGCTCGCGACGCTCCACACGAACTCGGCGGCGGAATCGATCAACCGAATCGTCGACGTGTTCCCGGCCGGCCAGAAGAACGAGGTCCAAGCGCAGCTCGCCTTCGTCTTGGAGGGAGTGATTTGCCAGCAGCTCGTCCCGCGGAGCTACGGCCCGGGACGAGTGCTGATCGCGGAAGTGCTCACGTGCACGCCGGCGATCCGCGCCGTCATCCGCGAGGGGAAAATCCACCAGGTCTACGGCATGATGCAGGCGAGCGCGAAGTTCGGGATGCAGACGATGAACCAGTCGCTCTTCCAGGCGATCCGGCGGCGGATGCTTTCCCGAGAGGCGGCTCTCGAGCGGAGCCAGGACCCGCGGGAACTCGAGCAGATGCTCGGGCGGGCCGAGGCGCCCGTTGCGTCCCGAACGTAAGAGGGGTTCCCCATGACGGTAACCTATGCGTGGAAGGGGAAGACGGCGGCGGGTGAGATCGTCTCGGGGGAGACCGCCGTCGAGAACCGGAAGGAGCTCGGGAACGTTCTCCGAAAGCGTCGGGTGATCGCGACCGAGGTGAAGGAGAAGAAAACCCGCGCGAAGGGGAAGAAGCGGGGGTCGATTCGGACGAGCGACCTCGCGGTCTTCACGCGCCAGTTCGCAACGATGATCAACGCGGGCCTTCCGATCGTGCAGTGCCTCGACACGCTCGCCAAGCAGGTCACGAAAGAGCGTTTTCGCGAAGCGATCCAGCAGGTCACGAGAGACGTGGAAACCGGCTCCACGCTCGCCGAGGGTCTCGCGAAACACAAGTCGATCTTCTCCGATCTCTACATCTCGATGGTGGAGGCGGGAGAGTCGGGAGGCATCCTGGACGAGATCCTGCAGAGGCTCTCGATCTTTCTCGAAAAGCTGGACGCGCTCAAGCGAAAGGTCAAGACCGCGATGATCTATCCGTCGGTCGTTCTCGCGGTGGCGGCGCTCGCGACGGTCTTCATGCTGGTGTTCATCATCCCGACCTTCGCGAAGATGTTCAGCGATTTCGGCGGCACGCTTCCGCTTCCGACGCGGATCGTGATGGGGGCGAGCGGCATTCTGCGAAGCCGGTGGTATGTCCTCGTGGCGGCGGTCGCGGGAGGGATCTTCCTCTTCAATCGCTATCGGGCGACCGAGAAGGGAAGGCTTCGAATCGACACGGCTCTTCTCCGGGTTCCGGCGATCGGCGACATTCTGCGCAAGGCGGCGGTCGCCCGCTTCACGCGAACCCTTGGGACGCTCATCGCAAGCGGCGTGCCGATTCTGGACGGCCTTGGCATCACGGCGCGGACGGCCGGGAACATGGTCGTCCACAACGCGATCATGCAAACCCGCGTGAGCATCCGCGAGGGGCAAACGATCGCGGAGCCTCTTCGCACGTCCGGGGTCTTCCCGCCGATGGTGGTGCAGATGATCGCGATCGGAGAGGAGACGGGCGCTCTCGACGAGATGCTCGGGAAGATCGCCGACTTTTACGAGGCGGAGGTCGACGCGGCAGTCGAAGGACTCACGTCGATCATCGAGCCGGTCATGATCGTTCTCATGGGAGGCATGGTGGGCGGGATGGTGGTCGCCATGTACCTCCCGATCTTCAAGATGGTCAACGTCATCATGGCGAACCAGTAGGCGGGAGGTCGGCCTTGGAACGCGCGGATCGGGAAAGAGACGAGGCGGGGCTCCGCCGTTCGCTCCGGGCGCTGATTGCGCTCCGTCTCGCCGTCGTGTCGGCCATCCTCGGGCTCGGGATCTTCTTCCTTCGCGGCGACGGGGGTCTCGAGCGCTGGAATCGGCCCTTCTTCGTCATGCTGGGGATCACGGTCCTTCTCTCCGCCGTCTACTGGGCGGGCGTGAAGAAGGGGAGGAGCTTCCGGTTCCAAGCCGTTCTCCAGCTCCTGGTGGACATCGGCCTTGCGACCGGGATCATCCACTACACGGGGGATTTCGCATCCCCGTTCGCGCTCCTTTATATCTTGATCATCTCGGCCGGCTCCCGTTTTCTTCTCCTGCGCGGAACGATCCTGATCGCGCTCCTCTGTGCGGCGGTTCACGGCGCGCATCTCTCTCTTCACCTCGTGTTCGGCGGGGAGAGGAGCGTGGAACTCGCCGGGTTCTTCCCGCCGGCCGCGTCGGCGGACGAGGGGAGCCGCCTCTTCGCGCTCCAGATCGGTCTCTACACGATCACGTTCTTCCTGCTCGCGGTCGTTTCCGGGTATCTCTCGGTGCGCGTGCACCGCGGAGGCGAGGCGCTCGCCGCCGTCCGGACGCGTCTCCGTCGCGCGTGTCTCAACACCGACCAGATCGTCGGGAGCCTCTCGAGCGGTCTTCTCACCGCGGACGAGGCGGGGAGGATCGTGCACTTCAATCGAACCGCAGAAAGGATCACCGGTCTCGATGCGCGCACCGTGCTCGGCAGGTCCTTCGAGGAGGTTCTCGAAAAGGCGTCGCCGCCTCTCGTGACCCTGCTCCGGGGGATTCTCTCCGGCTGGGGCGATGTGCTGCGGCAGGAAACGACGCTCGTCTCGGTCTCCTCGGAAGTGGTGCCGATCGGCATGAGCGCGTCGCCGCTTCGCGACGAGAAGGGAGATGTGGCGGGGGTGGTCTGCATCTTCCAGGATCTCACCGAGGTGAGGAGGATGGAGGAGCACGTGCGTCACGTCGATCGTCTCGCCGCGATCGGGGAGCTGTCGGCGGGAATCGCGCACGAGATCCGGAATCCCTTGGCGACGATCAGCGGATCGGTTCAGGTCCTTCAGACGGAACTCCCGGTCGGGGGAGAGAACGCGAGGCTCCTTGAGATCGTGGTGCGCGAATCGGACCGCCTGCACCGGATCGTCGAGGACTTTCTTTCCTTCGCGCGGACCGGTCCGACGGAGCGCCATCCGGTCGACCTCGCCGCACTCCTCGAGGAGATCCGGGACCTTGCCGAGACTCATCCGAAGAGGGGCTCCGGCGTCGAGATCCGTTTCGATCCGCAAAGGGAGCGCTGCACGGTGCGAGGAGACGCCGAGCAGCTCCGCCAGGTTCTTCTGAACCTCGTCACGAACGCCCTCGAGGCGATGGGGGAGAGGGGGACGCTCGTGGTGCGGACGCAAGCAGAACGCGCGTTCCAGGCATCCCCGGAGGATTATCCGGTCTCGGCTGTGGCTGTTTCTGTTTCGGACACCGGGCCCGGAATCGGCGCGAGGGCGCGAGCCGATCTCTTTCGCCCCTTCTTCACTACGAAGAGAGGGGGCGTCGGGCTCGGGCTCGCACTCGCGCAGAAGATCGTGGTGAGCCACCGCGGAAAGATCGACGTAAGAAGTAATCACGAGGGAACCACCTTCACGGTTCTTCTCCCGGTGGAGGAGACCGCTGGTCGTTCCGGAGTCCGCCCGGCGGCGGAGAGCGCATGCGCCGCTTCCGCGCGGACGATCGGAGCGGGAAAGAAAAACGAGGAATCGCCGTCATGACGTCCTCCCGCATCTTGATCGTGGACGACGAAGAGAGCATGTGCCAATTCCTCTCCATCATGCTCCGCAAGGAGGGGCACGAAATCCGAACGGCGAGCTCGGGGAAGGAAGCGCTCGCGGCGGTCGCGGAGGAGCCGTTCGATATCGTGATCACGGACATCCGCATGTCCGGCGTCGACGGGCTCGACGTGCTTTCGGGCGTGAAGGAGATCGATCCTTCGCTCCCCGTGGTCATTCTCACGGCCTATGCGTCCCAGGAGACCGCGATCGAGGCGGTGAACCGGGGCGCGTTCTACTACCTGACCAAACAGGCGAAGAACGAGGAGATCAAGCTCGTCATCCGCAAGGCGCTCGAACACAGAAAGCTCCGCGTGGAGAACCGTCTCTTGAAGAGGGAGCTGCGTCTCCATCACGATACCCGGAAAGTGGTCGGCCGAAGCCCGAAGATGGAGGAGGTGTACCATCTCGTGCAGCGGGTCGCAGCGTGCGACTCGACCGTGCTGATCTACGGCGAGAGCGGGACGGGGAAAGAGGTCATCGCCCGCGAGATCCACTTCGCATCCGCGCGCGCGGAAGGGCCGTTCGTTTCGATCAACTGCGGCGCGCTTCCGGAGAGCCTCTTGGAGAGCGAGCTCTTCGGACACGTGAAGGGGTCGTTCACCGGGGCGGTGCGCGACAAGGAGGGGCTCTTCGCGGTGGCGAACGGAGGCACCTTCCTTCTCGACGAGGTGGGCGAAACGACACCGGTGATTCAGGTGAAGCTCCTCCGAGTCCTTCAGGAACGCGAGATCATTCCGGTCGGCGGCACACGGCCGATCAGCGTGAACGTCCGCCTTATCGCGGCGACCAACGCGGATCTTGAGGAGAAGATCCACGAGGGTACGTTCCGGGCGGACCTCTTCTATCGTTTGAACGTCATCCCGATGCACATTCCGCCGCTCCGCGAGAGGAAAGAGGACATTCCACTTCTCGTCGATCACTTTCTGAAGCGCTTCGACGCGAAGGGACGGAAGCGGGTCGCGCCCGAAGCGATGGAGATTCTCCTTCACTACGGCTGGCCGGGGAACGTCCGCGAGCTCGAGAACAACGTGGAGCGAATGGTGATCCTCCACGACAAGGATCTCATCACGCCGGACGATCTTCCGGCGCGCCTGCGCAGCCGCTCGGAAAGCAGCCCGATCGACGAAACGGATCCCTCCTCCCTCAGCCTGGAGGATCTGGAGAAGAGGCACCTCGTGCGCGTGCTCGAGCAGACCGGGTGGCAGAAGCGGAAGGCCTCGTCGATCCTCGGCATCAACACCTCGACGCTTTATCGAAAGCTCCAGCGCTACGGCCTGGAGAAATGAGGTGTACCAGGTACACCCTGTACCAGGTACACGGCCCCCACGAAGTGTACCTGGCACACGACTCTCGTTGCGTTTTGGCCCCGCCGCTCGCATTCTGCGATGAAGCCTTCTGTCCATTCCGTGCGCAGGAGAGGCCTCGTTCACTAACGCGTTGGACGGGAACGGATTCCAGGCGGTCCTTCGGGTTTCCCGCCTGGCATAGGCTTTGCTCCTTCCACCCGTCGGAGAGAGAAAAGGGTACGGGTCCCGGGTCCTGGAGAAAACCGGAGACCACCTTGGGAAGAGCAACAACGGATCCCGGGACCCGCCCAGAACCGAAGGCTCGAAGGGGGGTACAACCATGAGAGGACAGAAGGGCTTCACGCTGATCGAGCTGATGATCGTCGTGGTCATCATCGGGATCCTCGCGGCGATCGCGATCCCGAACTTCGTCTCGATGCAGAGCCGCGCGAAGGAAGCGGGTGTGAAGGGGAACCTGCACACGGTACAGCTGGGATTCGAGGACTTCAGCGTTCTGTCGGACGGCGTCTATCCGGTGAACGCGGCGAGCGTCTACGGGGGCGCGGGCACGACCCTCGAGAGCCTGCTTCCGGATTGGGACGGGGCCGCGGGCGGCGACTTCCCGCGGAACCCGTTCGACGGTCTCGAGACTCCGTTCGCTTGGGGCGGGGCCGCGGC
>JAGUYC010000047.1 GCA_020061515.1 Gemmatimonadota bacterium | reverse complement strand
GGCGCGAGACGCGGGCGAGAGGGTATCGTCTCCGCTCCGCCGGCCACGTCCGAGCTGTTCGCGGCGGCGACCGTCACCGTCGTCGTCCCGGCCGCCGGTATGTCCACCTCCACGTAGCAGACCGCGACGGAGTCGGTGTCGTCCACCTGAAGAAGCGTTCCGCCGTCCGCCTCGTAGGAAGCGGCTCGTGCGGGCATCAGGAAACGAAGAAGCCCGCGCTCGAAGCGCTCGTTCAAGTTGTTGACGACGAGGGCGGACACGGTGTCGGCGCCGCCGTCGTTCGCCGGCCAGTAGGCGACCCGAAGGTTCTGCCCGGTCGACCCCGCGGATACGGTGGGGGACGGAACGAGCGCGCCGTTCGAGAACCGCACAAGGCGATACGCGCGCTCTCCGTCGCACGTGTTGTTCGTGCTGAGGTTGTACGGGGCCTGGGTGACGCTCCCCTCGTCCCGATGGATGTGTCCCCAGAGGGCCATCTCCGCGCCGAGGGAGTTCAGGTTGATCTGGCCCGAGAAGTCCCGGTGATAGAAGAGAACCTGCGCGGCGCTCCCCGAGGCGGAGGCGAGATCGTCCGCGAGCCACGCCATCTGTGCGGACGTGAAGCTTTTGGATCCGTAAATTTCGTATCTCCAACTATCATAGTTAAGGTACGCCTCGAGGCCCGTGAAGTGGACCGGACCGTAGTCGAAGCTGTAGTCCTGCGTCCTCGCCGGAGCGCCGGCGGGCGGGTTGTTCAGCCGTTTCCATCCGAAGAAGCGCCACCAGTCCCTTCGGGCGGTCCCGGCCGGCGGGGGCGTGTCGTTCCAACCGCCGATGTCGTGGTTGCCGGACGTCAGATAGACGGGGACTGTGAAGCGGGCGAGGATCCTCTGCGCGCGCGTGTAGTAGCGCTTCACGAGAAAGTCCTCGAGCTCCCCCTCGTTGAGGAGATCGCCCGTGAGGAGAACGAACTCCGGGTTGATGATCGCGACGTCGTCGATGACGGCGTGGAGGTCGGCCATCTCGGATGTGTCGGTGTCGGCCCCCTGCTGGTAATAGTAAAGATGCGTGGGAAGATGGGTGTCCGTGACGTGAACGAAGTAGAAATCCGAACGGAAAGCGGAGATGACGCGAACCGCGTGTTCCGTCGCGTCGTGGATTCCTCCCGACGCCGAGACTTCGAGATCGTACAGCTCGTGGAGCGGGACCGGAGGGACCAGGGTTTCGATCGTCCACCAGGTCGTCGATGCGTCATACGAAGCGGAAAGCACCGGGAGAGGGATCTCGATCGACCCGCGGACGAGGCAGGCCGACCATCCGGTCGAGGCAGGATCCGCCTCGCACTCGATCCGGAGCGTGTCCCCGGACGTCACGATCGCGGGGATGTTGAGAAGAGGCCGCTGGATCACCGTGAGGGTATCCCCGATCGGAAGATCCCGAGACTCGAGCGGATCGGCCTCGGCGAACGAGGCGCCCGCAGCGATCGCCGCGGCGAGAAGGCCGATCGAGAGAAGAGCGCGCGGTCCGGTCATTCGTTCGCGCATGCGGGACTCCTTGCCGGGAAGCGGGTCGACCTCGCGAGAGACATCCCGAGTATACCATGGGAACGTCCGGCCGGCGGGTGATCTTCGGCCTTTTCCCGCCGGGCCTGCGTCCTGTAAGATTGCGGGCGCTGAGAGGACGCGATCGCGATTGCTCCGGTGAACTCGATGCGCGGGCGACGCACGCAGCGGAACGAACGGAACCGCGCCCTCGAACGGAGAACGTAACTTGGCCCTTGTCGGATCGATCCCCAATCTCATCTACCGGCGCGGACGGCCGGCGCCGGCCGACTTCCCGCTCGTCGTCGCCGCGCTCACGGAGGGAGAGCCCGCGTCCTCCCTTCCGGATTTCCTCAAGGGCGCGGGGGCGCCCGCGCGCCTCGGCGACTTCCGCGGCGAGGAGATGGAGACCTCCCTCATCTATGGAGGCGGCGATCTTCCCGAGCGGATCCTTCTCGTCGGGCTCGGCAAGGCGGCTCCCTCGGAGACGATTCTCGTTCGGCGCTGGGCCGGCCGCGCGGCGAGGGAAGCGCGCCGCGTGCGCGTGCGGCGCCTTGCGATCGTGCTTCCCAAGGGCGCCGGAGCGGAGACCCGCCGCATCGCGGCGTGCGCGCACGGAGCGGTTCTTGGAGCGCGCTTCGCATGGAAAGAGAAGGAGAGCGCGCCGGAGATCGAGGAGATCGCGATCTTCGGCGGCCTTTCGGAAACCGACGGATCGCGCGCTGCGGAGGAAGGCCTTCGCATCGCGGAGGCGGTGCTCACCGCGAGACGTCTAGCGATGACCCCGCCGAACGATCTTTCCCCGGCCGCGCTCGCCGCCGAGGCGGAGCGGATCGCTTCGGAGATCGGGGCCGACGCGCGCGTGATGGACGAGAAAGAGATCGCGAAGGAAGGATTGCTCTCTCTCCTCGCGGTCGGGTCCGGGAGCGCGAACCCGCCCCGGTTCATTCGAGTCGCGTACGACGGTTCCGGCGGACGCGGCCCGGCGATCGGGCTCGTCGGCAAAGGGATCACGTTCGACTCCGGAGGGCTCTCGCTCAAGTCGCCCGAGCGCATGGTCCACATGAAGTACGACATGAGCGGGGCGGCCGCGGTGCTCGCCGCGACGAGGGGAGCCGCGCTGCTCCGCCTCCCGCTCCGCGTGACGGCGCTGATCCCCTCCGCCGAGAACATGCCCGGACCGCACTCGCTTCGGCCGGGGGACGTGATCGCTTCGTATGGAGGCCTCGCGGTCGAGGTGGACAACACCGACGCGGAGGGCCGCCTCCTCCTCGCGGACGGTCTCGCCTGGGCGGTGAAGAACGTCCGCCCGGACATCCTGATCGATGTGGCTACGCTGACCGGGGCGGTCAAGATCGCCCTTGGACGCCACGCGGCCGGTCTCTTCAGCAACGATGACTCGCTCGCCGAGGAAGTCGCGCGCGCGGGGGACGAGTCGGGAGAGCGTGTCTGGCGACTTCCGCTCTGGGACGTGTACGATCGGGAGCTGAAGAGCGATCTCGCCGACCTTCGGAACGTCGCGCGATCGGCGGAGGCGGGAGGCGCGTCGATCCTCGCCGCCAAGTTCCTCCATCGTTTCGTGGAAAAGACGAGGTGGGCCCATCTCGACATCGCCGGAGTGGCGTGGGCGAGCGGGGACCATGATCTCGGACCGGGCGGCCCGACGGGGTTCGGGGCGGCGCTGCTCCTCGCGTTTCTCGCGAAGCGGGGAGCGGCGGCCGGATAAGCTCGGCGAGCCGCCGGGTCGACGAGCGAAAGCGCGCGCATCCGGGCTTTGGAGAGGGAACCACGTGAAGAAGGATCACTATCGACTCGCGATCATCGGCTCGGGACCCGCGGGCTTCACCGCGGCGATCTACGCGGCCCGGGCAGATCTCGAACCGCTCGTCCTGGAGGGACCGCAACCGGGCGGCCAACTCACGATCACGACGGAAGTGGAGAACTTCCCCGGCTTCCCCGAGGGGATCCAGGGACCCGAGCTCATGGATCTCTTCCGGAGGCAAGCGGAGCGCTTCGGCTCGGAGATCGTCTCGCGCGAGGCGACCGGCGTCGATTTCTCCCGCCGTCCCTTCACCCTCACGGTCGAGGAGAAGGAGAGAGTTCTCGCGGACGCGGTCATCGTCGCCACCGGCGCGAGCGCGCGCTACCTCGGTCTCGAGTCGGAGCTTCGTCTCCGCGGGCGCGGCGTCTCCGCGTGCGCGACATGCGACGGGTTCTTCTTCCGCGGAAAGGCGATCGCCGTCGTCGGGGGCGGCGATTCCGCGATCGAGGAGGCGGGATTCCTCACGAAGTTCGCCTCGAAGGTGTATCTCATTCATCGCCGCGATCAACTTCGTGCATCAAAAATCATGCAGCAAAGGGCTTTCGATAACCCGAAGATCGAGATCGTCTGGAACTCCGTCGTCCTGGAGGTGCTCGGAGAGAACGCGGTCGAGGGGGTGCGGCTCCGGGACGTGAAGAGCGGCGAGACACGCGCGCTCCCCATCGAGGGCTTCTTCCTCGCGATCGGGCACGATCCGAACACGAAGATCTTCGAAGGGCGGCTCGATCTCGACAAGGCCGGCTACATCGAGACCCGCGGGGGGACCCGGACGAGCGTCCCCGGGGTCTTCGCCGCGGGGGACGTGCAGGACCACGTCTACCGGCAGGCGGTCACGGCGGCGGGGAGCGGTTGCATGGCGGCCCTCGATGCGGAGCGGTTTCTCGAGTCCGAAGGATCGCCTAGATGATGCACGCATTTCCTGCTGCGGCCGCGGATCGCTGCCTGCGAGACCTTCCTTCCGTGGCCGCTTCCTAGAGCGAAGTGCCGAGACTGCGCTTCCGGGAGCGGCTTCTGCAGGTCGGCCTCTCGGCTCGCGCTCCGCGCCCTCGCGACGAAAACGCGTGCACAACCTAGGCGAGGCGGCTTCCCGACCGAAAAGGACGGGAGCGAGCCTAACCTGCACCATAACAATAAGTTTCAGGATCGCGTCACGGGGGTGGAACTGGTCGCCTTCGCGGAATGGCCCGTTTTCCGCTTGATCGGGAGAGGACGCTTTCGCATGATTTCATAAGCGGCAAGAATTGATTTTGCGCAAGTTACGGGATGGGTGCTCATGCTGTTCGATCTTGCCAACGTGGTCGTCTTCCTCGCGGTGGCCTTAGGGTTTGTCTGGGCGACCCTCCTCGCAAGCCGCCTCATCCAGCCCCGGGCTCCGGGGGGCGACAAGGGCCTCACCTACGAGTGCGGGGAGCTTCCGGTCGGCGCGGGCCGGATCCAGTTCAACTTCCGCTTCTACATCCTCGCGCTCATCTTCCTCGTCTTTGAGGTCGAGATCGCTTTCGTTTTCCCGGTGGCCGTCGTCTTCCGCGAATGGCTCGAATCGGGACGGGCGGCAACGGCCTTCGCGGAGATCTTCCTCTTCATCGGGATCCTCTTCCTCGGACTCGTTTATCTATGGAGGAAGGGGGAGCTTTCCTGGCACAAGGAGGAACCGGAGGCGGAAGACGTTCCGAGCGTACGATGAAAAGAATCGACGAGATCAGCATGTACCAATCGCTGCCGGACGGCGTGCTCGTCACGAACGTGGACAAGCTTCTCTCCTGGGGCCGCCTCTCCTCGCTCTGGTATCTCCTGTTCGGGCTCGCCTGTTGCGCGATCGAGCTGATGCAAACCGGCGGGCCTCGCGCGGATCTTGACCGCTTCGGCGCGGTTCCGCGCGCCACTCCGAGACAAGCGGACCTCATGATCGTCGCGGGGACGGTGACGCTCAAAATGGCGAAGCGAGTGAAGCGCCTCTACGAGCAGATGCCCGAGCCGAAGTACGTGATCTCGATGGGAAGCTGCGCGAACTCGGGCGGGCTTTTCGCGTACGCGTATTCCGTCCTCAAGGGGATCGACAAGGTGATCCCCGTGGACATCTACGTCCCCGGCTGCCCGCCGCGCCCCGAGGCGCTGACCGAGGCGCTTCTCGAGATCCAGAAGAAGATCCGGAAGGAGAAGTACCTCGGCCGCGCGGAGGCGCTCGAGACGGATGGGAACGAATAGCCGCCGCGCGGGCCGGCGGGTGGAAGACCGGACAACCGAACGATGAACATCGAGGAAGTCGACTCGCGTCTTCGCGAGGGAGTGCCGGGCGGAGTTCTCGAGCTCCACAAGGGACCCTACTCGCCCCACCTCGTGGTGGACGCGGAGAAGATCCGCGAGGTCTGTCTCTTCCTTCGCGACGACGGCGCGCTCCGTTTCGACTATCTCACGCACCTCACCGGCCTCGATTGCGGGGAGCTGCTCTGCACGGTCTATCGCGCGCTGTCGCTCCTGCACAAACGGACGGTCGCGATGCGCGCCTATGTGCCGCGCGAGGATCCGGTCATCGACACGATCTCGGACATCTGGGCTTCCGCCGGCTGGTTCGAGCGCGAAGCATACGATCTTCTCGGCATCCGTTATCGGGGGCACGCGGATCTCCGGCGGCTCTTGCTTCCCGAGGATTGGGAAGGCCATCCGCTCCGCAAGGATTACGTCGATCCTCTCCGCTACCAGGACATCGACAACACGAGGGACTACGGGATCTAGGAATGAAGGCGCTCCGCACCGAAGACATGACTCTCAACATGGGGCCGCACCATCCCTCGACGCACGGCGTTCTCCGCTTCATCCTGACGTCCGACGGCGAGGTCGTCCACTCGTGCCGCCCGGACGTCGGGTACCTCCACCGATCGATCGAGAAGATCGGGGAGATCATGACCTACATCGGTTTCATGCCGTACACAGACCGGGTCGACTACGTCTGCGCGATGAACGCGAATTGGGGATACGCGCTCGCCGTCGAGAAGCTCGCGAAGATCGAGGTGCCGCGGCGGGCGGAGTTCCTCCGCGCGATCGTCGGCGAGCTGAACCGGATCTCGAGCCATCTCGTCGCGCTCGGCACGATGGCGATGGATCTCGGAGCGATCACCCCGTTCCCCTGGGCGCTCCGCGAAAGAGAACGCGTGAACGATCTCTTCGAGGAGATCTGCGGCGCGCGCCTCACGCACAACTACGTCTGGATCGGCGGCGTGGCCTTCGACGCGCCGGACGGATGGCTCGAAAAGGTCCGCCGCTTCATCGATTCGTTCGAGAAGATGATTCCTGAGTTCAACCGCCTGATCACGGGGAACAAGATCTTTCACGAACGGCTCGTCGGCGTCGGCGTGATCGACCGGAAGACGGCGCTCGCGTACGGGATCTCGGGGCCGAACCTCCGCGCTTCGGGAGTCGACTGGGACATCCGCCGCGACATTCCGTACGGAATCTATCCGGAACTCGCGTTCGATATCCCGATCGGGGGGGACGCGCTCGGCTGCATCGACGATGGATACGCGCGCTTCGTCATCCGCGTCCGCGAGATGGAGGAATCGCTCAAGATCGTCCGCCAGTGCCTCGACCGCTTCCCGCACGAGGAGAAGGAACACCGGACCCGCATCCGCAAGGTGAAGCCGCCGGTCGGATCGGTCTACGTCGCGTCGGAGGCCCCTCGCGGGGAGCTCGGCTTCTTCATCGTGTCCAACGGCACGGAAAAGGCGGAACGGATGCGCATCCGGACGGGGAGCTTCACGGCGATGTCGGTCGTGGAGAAGATCGCGCCCGGTCTCATGGTCGCGGATCTCGTCGCGCTCATCGCGAGCCTCGACGTGGTCGCGCCTGAGATCGACCGGTAGGAGAAGAATCGTGCAGCAGCTTCTCGACCGCTTCATCGAAAGCCGGGGATGGACGGGGGACTGGGCGATCGAGCTCGTCTATTTCCTCGGGATGCTCTTCTTCGCGGTCGCTCTCCTCTTGGTGGTCGTGACCCCGTTCACGGGGATCGTCTCGTGGGCGGAGAGGCGCATCGCCGCGCGGATGCAGTCGCGCGTCGGGCCGAACCGAGTGGGGCCGCAGGGGATCCTCCAGTGGGCCGCCGATGGGCTGAAGTGCATTCTCAAGGAAGATCTCATCCCCGAGGACGCGGATCGAATCCTCTTCACGGCGGCTCCCTATCTCGTTTTCTGCGGGCTTTTCGGAGCCTTCGCCGTTCTTCCCTTCTCGGAACACCTTGTGATCGCCGACCTCGACGCCGGAGCGTTTTACGTGATGGCGATCACCTCCCTCGTGCCGCTTGGGATCATCATGTCCGGCTGGGCGTCGAACAATAAGTGGTCGCTCCTCGGCGGCATGCGCTCGGCGGCGCAGATCATCTCGTACGAGATTCCGGCCGCGCTGTCGCTCCTCGCGGTGGTCCTCGCCGCCGGGACATTGAGTCTTCAAGGAATCATCCGCGCCCAGGGGTGGAGTCCGGCCGACTGGTTTCTCTTCCGCAACCCGTTCCTCTTCACCGGATTCTTCTACTTCTTCGTCGCGAATCTCGCGGAGGGGAACCGGACCCCCTTCGATCTTCCGGAAGCGGAATCGGAACTCGTCGCGGGCTACTCGACCGAATACTCCGGCATGCGCTTCGCGTTCTTCATGCTCGCCGAGTGGGCGAACCTGTACGTCGTCGCGTCCGTCGTGAACGTCGCCTTCCTCGGAGGGTGGAACGTGCCTCCGATCGCCGAGGGAGTCGTTCTCACGATCCTGCAGATGGTCGTGTTCGCCGCGAAGTCGCTCGTCCTCGTGTTCGTCATCATCTGGGTCCGCTGGACGCTCCCGCGCCTCCGCGTCGACCAGATGATGCTCCTTTGCTGGAAGTACCTCGTCCCGCTCTCGTTTCTCAATGTTCTCGGGACGGCGGTTTGGATGATGATCGTTCCCGAGGGAAGCGCCGCGGGCCGGGTCGCCTCCTGGCTCCTCGTGCTCGTCGGGCTTTCCCTCTCGGGGCTTTTCGGTCTTCGCGTGCGGAAGAACTTGAAGGACGCGGACGTCGGACGCCTCTACCTCAACCCGTTCTCGTAGGGCGCAATGATCGCGTACGTGAGGAACATTCAGGATGCCTGCGCATCGATCTTCGACGGGATGGCGGTCACGTTCTCGCATCTCTTCCGCCGGCCGATCACCGTGCAGTACCCGGATCGGATCCCGAGACGGATCCAAGAGACTCTCCCCGACCGGACCCGCGGGCATCTCGAGGTCGATCTCGACATCTGCATCAGCTGCCGGGCGTGCGAGAAGGCGTGTCCGATCGAGTGCATCGTGATCGAGGACGTGAGGATTCCGAAGGACTCGGTCGCCGGCGTCGACGGCAAGGAGACGGCGCGGGTCAAGGAACCGACCCGTTTCGACATCAACCTTTACAAGTGCATGTACTGCGGGCTCTGCGTCGAGCCTTGTCCCACGGGGGCGATCCGCTTCACGAAGGAGTTTGAAGGGGCGACGGACGACCTCTCGCGCCTCCATCTCCGCTTCGTAACCCCCGAGAGACGCGAGGTCGTCCTTCGAAAGGGCGAGGGGTACGAGAGGGAGCAGGCGGAAAAGGCGAGGAAGAAGGCGGAGGCGGCCGCGAAGCCGGAGGGCGGGAAACAAGTTGACCCGCCGGCCGCGGGCGAGGAATCGAAGGAAGGGGACAAGGAATGAAGCCGAGCGATCTCTTCTTCGTGCTTCTCGCTCTCATGACGGTCGCCCCCGCCTTCGTCGTCGCCTTCTCACGAAGCCTCGTTCACTCCGCCTTCGCGCTTCTCTTCACGCTCGTCGGGATGGCCGGCCTGTACGGCTTTCTCGCCGCGGACTTCCTCGCGATCCTTCAGATTCTTCTCTATGTCGGCGGCATCCTCGTTCTCATCTTGTTCGGCGTGCTCTTCACGCAAAAAGTGTACACGCCCGCGGTGACGACCGGGCGGTTCGCGTTCGCCCCGGTGCTCCTCGTCGGAGCGGTTCTCTTCGCCGTGCTCTTCGTCGTCCTCGGGCTCGGGATCTCCTGGCCGATCGCCGAGGCTCGTCCGGCGGAACCGACGATCCGAACCTTGGGGAACCTCCTCCTCAGCCGGCACCTGCTTCCGTTCGAGGCGGCGTCGGTCGTGCTTCTCACCGTGCTCATCGGAGCGGTGGCGATCGCCCGGAAGGAACTCCGATGAACCGGCTCGAGTCGTACCTTCTCATCAGCTCGATCCTCGCCGCGCTCGGCGTCGTCACGATCGCGAGTCGCCGGAACGCCGTCGCGATCCTGATGGGGATCGAGCTTCTCCTGAACGCGGCGGCCCTGAACTTCGTCGCGTTCGGCCGCTTCGTGAAGAACGCGGCGGGGACGCACCCTCTCGACGGGCAGATCTTCGCGATCTTCATCATCGTTCTCGCCGCCGCGGAGGCGGTCATTCTTCTCGCCGTCATCATCGCGATCTATCGGCAGGTCGAGTCGATCGACGCCGACCGCCTGCGAGAGCTGAAGGGGTAGGCGATGCACGAAAGCGGAGCGGGAATCGCCGAGACGAGCCTCCTTCGGTGGATCGTTCTCCTTCCTCTTCTTGGGGCCGTCTGGAACGGCTTCCTCGGAAAGAGGATCCAGCGGCGTTTCGGGGAACGGCCGATCGCCGCCGTCGGGTGCCTTGCCGTCGCGGCTTCCTTCCTTATCGCCCTGCGCGCGGTGCTCGCGCTTCCGCCGGGGGGCGCCGCGGTGGACCGGATCTACACGTGGTTCGGGGCCGGCGACCTCCATGTTCCGTTCGCGCTCCTCCTCGACCCTCTCTCGTCGGTGATGGCTCTTGTCGTGACGGGCGTGAGCGCTCTCATCCATCTCTATTCGATCGGCTACATGCGCGGGGATCGCGGTTTCTATCGATACTTTTCGTTCCTGAACCTCTTCGTCTTCGCGATGCTCCTCCTCGTGCTCGGCGACAACATCCTGCTTCTCTTCGTCGGATGGGAAGGGGTCGGGCTCTGCTCGTATCTTCTCATCGGCTTCTGGTTCGCCGATCGGGAAAAGGCGGCCGCGGGGATGAAGGCGTTCCTCGTGAACCGGATCGGGGATCTCGGGTTCATCGTCGGAATCCTCGCCCTCTGGTGGAGCCTCGCGAAGCACGGACTCTTCTCGCTCGACTTTCGCGCGATGGCGGAGGGAATCCATCTCCTCCAGGGGGACACGATTCTCGGCGTCCCGGCGCTCGCCTTCATCGGAATCGCGCTCTTCGTCGGGGCGGCGGGAAAGTCCGCGCAGATCCCGCTCTATGTCTGGCTCCCCGACGCGATGGCGGGCCCGACCCCGGTCTCCGCCCTCATCCACGCGGCGACGATGGTGACCGCGGGGGTCTACATGATCGCGCGGATGAGCTTCCTCTATTCGCTCGCGCCGCAAGCTCTCGCCGTCGTGGCGGCGATCGGCGCGGCGACCGCGCTCTTCGCGGCGACGATCGGCTTCGCGCAGACCGACATCAAGAAGGTTCTCGCCTATTCCACCGTGAGCCAGCTCGGGACCATGATGCTCGGCGTCGGCGTCGGCGCGTACGCGGCCGGAATCTTTCATCTCATGACGCACGCGTTCTTCAAGGCGTGTCTCTTCCTGTCGGCCGGGAGCGTGATCCACGCGCTCGGAGGCGAGCAGGATCTCCGCAAGATGGGCGGCCTCCGGAAGAAGATGCCGGTCACGTTTCTCGCGATGTTCCTCTCGACCCTCGCGATCGCGGGGATCCCCGGCTTCTCCGGTTTCTTCTCGAAAGACGAGATTCTGTGGAACGCGTACGCCGGACCGCACGGACACTGGGCGCTTTGGCTGGCCGGCGTTCTCGGAGCGGGGATGACCGCCTTCTACATGTTCCGCCTGCTCTTCCTCGCCTTCTTCGGAACATGCCGCGCGGACGAGGAAACGATGCGGCACCTTCACGAGTCGCCGCGCGTCATGACCGTTCCGCTCATCGCGCTTGCGGTTCTCTCCGTCGCCGGAGGATGGGTGGGGATTCCGAAGGCTCTCGGGGGAGGCAACCATTTTCATTACTACCTCGAGCCGGCGGTCGCGGCGCACGAAGCGCACGGATCGCACGCGCTCGAGCTTGTGCTCATAGCCGTCTCCGTTCTCCTCGCTCTCTCCGGGATCGCCCTCGCCTATCATTTCTACATGAAGAAACCGGATCTCCCCGCCCGGCTCACGGCCCGCGCGCGCGGTCTTCATCGCCTCGTGGAGAACAAGTACTACGTGGACGAGATCTACGGGGCAACCGCCGTTCGCGGCGTTCTGATTCTCTCGCGCGCGCTCCGCGTCTTCGACGACTACGTGATCGACGGCATCGTAAACCTCACCGGATGGATCGCGCGGATCGTCGCGCTCATCTCCGGATGGTTCGATCTCGTCTTCGTGGACGGCCTCGTGAACGCGCTTGCGAACGGGACCATCGATCTCGGAAGACGCGCCCGGCGGTTGCAGACCGGCGCTGTGCAAACGTACGTTCTCGCCGTGTTCGGCGGGATCCTCGCGCTGATCGCCCTCTACCTGGGCCTCGGCGGAAGAGCATGAGCCCGCGGGAAGAAGCTCCTCCTGCGGCCGGAAGAAGAGGGATCGTAGAAGCATGGACATCCTGACCTGGATCACGTTCTCGCCGCTTCTCTTCATCCCGATTCTCCTCCTCTTGCCGGAGAATCGGAAGAACGCGATCCGATGGACCGCCGCGGCGGGGACGGCCGTCCCCCTCGCGCTCGCCGTCTATCTCTACGGAGCGTTCGATCGAACCCTCGCGGGGATCAACGAGCCGGGCTCTTTCCAGTTCGTCGTTCGGAACCCGTGGATCGAGTCGTTCTCCATCGAGTACTACATGGGAATCGACGGACTGTCGGTCACGATGGTGCTCCTCACGGCGCTCCTTTCGTTCCTCTGCATCTTCGCATCGTTCGGCATCGACCGAGGGCTTCGCGGCTACTTTTCGCTGTTCCTCCTTCTCGAGGTCGGGATGATGGGCGTCTTCTGCGCCCTCGACTTCTTTCTCTTCTATCTCTTCTGGGAGATCATGCTCCTCCCGATGTACTTCCTGATCGGCGTCTGGGGCGGACCTCGAAAGGTTTATGCAGCAATCAAATTCTTCCTTTACACGCTCTTCGGCTCCGTTCTTATGCTTCTTTGCATTCTCGCCCTCTATTTCAAGGGCGGCCACACCTTCGACATGGTCCGTCTCATGAACGGCGCGGTCGAGTCGGGATCGATCGGGCTTTTCGGGACCGCCCTCGGTTTCGGCAAGGCGATCTTCATCGGCCTCTTCATCGGTTTCGCGATCAAGGTCCCGATCTTCCCGTTCCACACGTGGCTTCCGGACGCGCACGTCGAGGCACCCACTCCGATCTCGGTGATCCTCGCCGGAGTCCTTCTCAAGATGGGAACCTACGGAATGCTCCGGATCAGCTACCCCATCCTCCCCGAGGCGACACGCTGGTTCGCGCCGGCGCTCGCCACTTTTGCGCTCGTGAACATCGTGTACGGCGCGCTCTGCGCGATGGCGCAGAAGGACCTCAAGAAGCTGATCGCGTACTCCTCAATCAGCCACATGGGCTTCGTTCTTCTCGGGATGTCCTCGGGCACCGTCCAGGGGATGAACGGAGCGGTTCTTCAGATGTTCAACCACGGAACGATCACGGCGATGCTCTTCCTCCTCGTCGGGGTGATCTACGACCGCGCGCATCACCGGGAGATCGAGGGCTTCGGCGGGCTCGCCGGACGGACGCCGATCTACGCGACCTTCTCCGCGCTCGCCTTCTTCGCGGCAATCGGGCTCCCCGGGCTCTCCGGCTTCATCTCGGAGGCGCTCGTGCTCATCGGCGGCTTCCGCGCGTTCCCCGCGCTCACGATCCTCTGCGCCTCGGGGATCGTTCTCGGAGCGGCGTACATGCTCTGGACGTACCAGCGGATCTTTCTCGGCCCGCTGAACGAGAAGTACTCGGCGCTCCCCGAGATCGACGGACGCGAGATCTTCACGCTCGCTCCGCTCGCGGCGCTCGCGGTTCTTCTCGGGTTCTACCCGCACCCGATTCTCGGGATGATGCAGTCGTCGATGAGCCACCTCGTGCGGGCGGTTTGGGGATAAAGGATGAACGGAACGGTCCTCGGCAACGTGGAGAGCATCCGCTACTTCCTCCCCGAGATCGTTCTCGTCGGGACGATCCTGGCGGTGATCGCCTTCGAGCTTCTCGCGGGGCGCGGACGAGCGCCGGAGCCGCCCACCGCCATCGGACGAAGATCGCCGGTCTGCGACGGGACGCTCGCGATCGGCCTTCTCGGCGTGGCCGGTTCCCTCGCCGCGCTCCTCTCGCTCGGCTATGAAGGTCCTCTTCTTCTCTTCGAGGGAGCGATCGCGTGGGATCCCTTCTCGATCTTCTTCCGCTGGTTCTTCCTCGCGGTCGCGGCGGCGGTTCTTCTCATCGCTCATCCGTACCGGCCGCTCGTCTGTTTGCACTACGGCGAGTTCGTCTCCCTCGTCGTCGGAACCGCGTTCGGGATGATGCTCCTCGCGTCCTCAACGAACCTTCTCCTCGTCTACCTCGCGCTGGAGATGGTCTCTCTCCCCTCGTACATTCTTGCCGGCTTCCTGCGTGGGGACCGGAAGTCGAGTGAGGCGGCCTTGAAGTACGCCGTGTACGGAGCGGCCGCGTCGGGCGCGATGCTCTACGGCTTCTCCTTTCTCTACGGGATGACCGGATCGATCCACTTCTTCGAGATGCGCGAGGCGATCGCGAGCGGCGGGATCCCCGTCGTTCACCTTCTCGTTCCGATCGTGCTCGTCCTCGCCGGATTCGGATACAAGATCGCCGCCGTTCCGTTCCACATGTGGGCGCCCGACGTTTACGAGGGGAGCGCGACGCCGATCACCGCGTTCTTCTCCGTCGGCCCGAAGGCGGCGGGACTCGCGGTGCTCATCCGCTTCTTCCATTCGGTCTTCGCGGCGGGCGGCGAAGCCTCGCTCCGAGTGATCGGCTCGGTCGATTGGACTCTCCTCCTCGCGATCCTCTCCGCGATCACGATGACCTTGGGGAACCTCGCCGCGATCGGACAGGACAACCTCAAGCGGATGCTCGCATACTCCTCGATCGCGCACGCGGGGACGATGCTGATGGGCGCGGTCGTCCTCGGCGGTTCCGGAGTCCACGCGATCTTGTTCTATCTGGTCGTTTACGCCTTCATGAACCTCGGAGCGTTTCTCGTCGTCATCGCGATCTCCATCGACAAGAGACGAGAGACGATCGCGGACTTCCGCGGGCTCGGATGGAGAATGCCGTTCCTCGGCGTCTCGATGACCGTTTTTCTTCTCTCCCTCACCGGCGTGCCGCCGACGGCCGGGTTCGTGGCCAAATTCGCGATCCTGCGCGCCCTGATCGAAGAGGAGATCTACTGGCTCGCCGTGATCGGCGTTCTGAATACCGTCGTCTCGCTCTACTACTACGCGCGCGTCATCAAGGCGATGTTCCTCGACGCGCCCGATCCAACGGAGCCGGCGCTCCCCTCGCTCTCGAGAATCCACCTCGCGCTTCTCGCTCTCTTCCTCGTCCCGACGATTCTCCTCGGGTTCCGGTTCGGAGTTCTCGACGCCATCGCCGCCGCTTCCCGATTCCTGGTCGTGGGATCATGAAGCCCGAGAAGCCGTTCGTCCGCGTGGTCGCCGGGGTCGCGTATCGAGACGGGCGTCTTCTGGCTGCGCTTCGCCCGGAAGGAAAGCCGTACGCGGGACGATGGGAGTTTCCCGGCGGGAAGGTCGAGCCGGGAGAGACCGACGAGGACGCGCTCCGCCGGGAGCTTCACGAGGAGCTCGGAGTGGAGGCGCGCATCGGCGACGAGATCGATGTCCGAAGGCACGAGTACCCGGAGAAGATCGTGGAGCTTCACTTCTATCGGATCGTAGAATGGCGGGAGGAGCCGCTCGCGATCGGCGTCGGCGCGCTCCGCTGGTTCACCCCGGAGGAAGCCGGCGAGGCGCCGTTCCTCGAGGGAGACAGGGAGTTCTTGACGAAGATGAAGAATCCGTCCTTCGTGAAGGAGCGCTTCTCATGAACCCGACCCCGCCGCCCCGGATGCCGATCGCCTTCGTCCTCTTCGACGTGGACGGCACGCTCGTCGACACGATCGAGGATATCGCCGCTTCCGTGAACCACGCGCTTCGCGCGCTCGGCCTTCCCGAGCGGTCCCTCGAGGAGGTGCGCACGTTCGTCGGCCGCGGCGTGCAGCATCTCATTCTTCGCGCGATCGGAACCGAGAACGCCGAGAAGGCCGATCGGTTGCTCGACCTCTTCCGTGCGCACTACGACATGCATTGTCTCGACCGATCGCGCCTCATGCCGGGCGCGCGGGAATGTCTCGATCGCTTCGAGGGGAGAGATCTCGGCGTCGTTTCGAACAAGCCGGAGCGCTTCGTGCGGCGGCTGCTCGAGGGGCTCGGCATCGCTTCGTACTTCAAGGTTGTGTTCGGCGGGGACTCGACGGCCGAACGAAAGCCGTCCCCTCTCATGGTACGCGCCGCGCTCGAGACGTTCGGGCGCTTGCCGAACGAGGGGATCCTCGCCGGCGATCTTCCGGTCGATGTCGAGACCGGGCGCGCGGCCGGCGTTTACACGGTTGCTCTCCTTGGCGGTTTCGGCACGCGCGAGGAGCTCGAAGCCTCCTCTCCCGATCTTCTGCTCGAAAACCTCGACGAGCTCGCGCGAAGGTTCGGGTAAGAGATCGCTGAGCGGAGACCGCTTCGAGCCGGCTGTTCACGGCCCCGCGAGGGATGATATCCTCCCGGCGTCGAGAGTTGGGTGAAGCGGAAACGAATCCCGTCGGAGAAGGTTCGAGAAGAACGCGCATGGAGCACTTCCTGATCCTTGGGCTGATCGGCTCGGCGCTCGTCCTCTTTGCGCTCGAGGTCGTGCGGCCCGATCTCGTGGCGCTCAGCGTCCTCCTGGTGCTTCTCTTGTCCGGCGCCGTCACCATCGAGGAAGGTCTCTCCGGATTCAGCAACCCGGCCGTGATCACGGTCCTGGCGATGTTCATCCTGAGCGCGGGGCTGATCCGCACGGGAGTCGCCGACTATCTCGCCGGAGTCATCACGAGAGCGGGCGGCGGACATCCGGTGCTGCTGACCGCCGCCGTGATGGCGATCGTGGGCGTGATGTCCGCGTTCATGAACAACATCGGCGCCGTCGCCATCCTTCTCCCCTCCATGTACGTGGTCGCGCGGAAGCTGGACTACCCGGTCGCCAAGCTGCTCATTCCGCTCTCCTTCGGGTCGCTCCTCGGCGGGCTCACGACGCTGATCGGGACGCCGCCCAACCTGCTCTGTTCGATGGCGCTGGAGGAAGCGGGCTTTCGCGGGTTTCGAATGTTCGATTTCGTGCCGACGGGACTCGCGGTGATGACGACCGGCGTTCTCTATCTCGCGTTCATCGGGCGGTTCCTCATCCCCACGCGCAAGGAGGCGGAGAGCCTGACGAAGCGCTTCCACTTGCAGGACTACCTGACGGAAGTCGTGATTCCCGAGGGGAGCTCGCTCATCGGAAAGTCCCTCGCGGAAGCAGGCTTGCCCAAGGCGCTCGGGCTTTCCGTCCTTCGCGTCCGGCGAAAGGACGCTCCCAATCGCTCGTTCGTTCCGTCGCCGTCCACCGTCTTGCAGGAAGGCGACCGCCTGATCGTGGAAGGGAACATCGAGGACCTTCTCAAGAGCAAGAGCGGCGGCCCGCTTCGAATCGTCGCGGAGACGAAGTTCGAGGACTCGGCGCTCCTCGGCGACGATATCGAGCTTGCCGAGGTGGCGGTCGCCCCGAACGCGACCCTGATCGGCCAATCGATCAACCAGGGCCAACTGCGCCGCCGCTACAACGTGTTGGCTCTCGCGCTCCGCCGGCGCGGGCGCGACCTCGTCGAGCGTTTCACGTACGTGCCGCTCCGCGTGGGCGATGTGCTCCTCGTGCAGGGATCGCCCGAGGCGATCGGCGAGGTGGCGAGGAGCGCAGACTTTCTGGTCGCGAACCGTGTGGAGCATGAGGCGCGCGATTCGAAGAAGGCGCCGCTCGCTCTCGGGATCATGGCGCTCTCGGTGGCGACGGCGGCGACGGGATTGCTTCACATCTCGGTGGCGGGATTGCTCGGCGTACTGCTCATGGCGCTCACGAAATGCGTGCGCGTCCAAACCATGTACCACGCGGTCGAGTGGCGTGTGATCTTTCTCATCGCCTGCATGATGCCGCTCGGCATCGCCATGAACGACGAACACGCGGGGACCGCGCGCTGGCTCGCGGAGCATGTGGTGAGATGGACGGGGCCGCACGGTCCGCTGGTCGTGATGGCGAGCCTGTTCCTCTTCACCACGCTGATCACGGAAGTCATGTCGAACGCCGCCGCCGCGGTGCTACTGGCGCCGATCGGCGTGGCCATCGCCGTCGCGCTGGGCTTGGAGCCCTATCCGTTCCTGATGGCGATCGCGATCGGAGCGTCCACCACGTTCCTGACGCCGATCGGCCACCAGGCGAACGTGCTGGTCTACGGCGTCGGAAACTATCGGTTCACCGACTTCCCGCGCGTGGGCCTTCTCCTTAACGTGCTGATCTTCGTCGTCACGATGATCGTGGTGCCGATCGTATGGCCGTTCGTGGAGCTGCCGGTCCGCTAGCCTGGATTATGCACGCGTTTTCGTCGCGAGGACGCGGAGCGCGTGCCGAGAGGCCGACCGGTACGAGCCGCTCCCGGAATCGTAGTCTCGGCCCCCCCGGCGCGCTAGGACTTGTCGCTCCTGGTCGTCGCGACAAGATCCAAGCGCGCCACGGGTCCCTGATGAGGAAGCGGCGACGGAAGGGAGGCCTCG
>JAGUYC010000249.1 GCA_020061515.1 Gemmatimonadota bacterium | reverse complement strand
GGCGTCCCTCGCCGGCGCGAGCGGCGTCGAAGCGGCGATTCTCGCGAACCGCGCCGCGGGCGAGGCGGTGCAGGAATCCGGCGCGGCGGCGATCTCCCTTTCGGTGTTGGAACGAGCCTTCCGCGAGGATTGAGGATGGGACGCGTCGTTCGCGAGGAAGAGCTCGTCTTGGAGCGCGCGCGCGCCGCGCGCGAAGGGCTTCGCTTCGTCTTCACCAACGGCTGCTTCGACATCCTCCACGCCGGACATCTGGACGTGCTCCGCGCGGCGAAACAGGCCGGCGATCTCCTCGCGATCGGGCTCAACACGGACGATTCGGTGCGCAAGCTGAAAGGGGAGGGGAGGCCGCTCGTCGCGGAAGCGGAGCGCGCGGAGCTTCTCGCCGCGCTCACGATGGTCGACTTCGTCGTGCTCTTCGCAGAGGAGACCCCGGCCCGGCTCATCGAACGCCTCCGGCCCGACGTGCTCGTGAAGGGGGGCGACTACTTGCCCGGAACGATTGTCGGCGCGGAGGCCGTGCGCGCCGCGGGGGGCGAGGTGATCGTCGTCCCCCTTCGGTCCGGACTCTCCACGAAGGGCCTCATCGCGCGCATCGTGGAGCGGTACGGCCGGTAGCGAGCCCGGCTTTCTCCTTGTCCGCGCCGGGAGAGATGCTACAATCACCGCCTGTGCCGTGGGGGCATGGCCTCATCGGTTCGGCCTCTTCCGCTCCCGATTCCAACGAGAACCGAACAAGGATGGATCGGCAGATGAGAAGAAAACGGGTGGTGATCATGGGGGCCGCGGGACGCGACTTCCACACCTTCAACACGGTCTTTCGGAACGACCCGAGTGTGGAAGTCGTCGCGTTCACGGCGACGCAGATCCCGAACATCGACGGCCGGGCGTATCCGCTCGAGCTGGCGGGGCCGCATTATGCGGAACCGATCCCGATCGTGCCGGAGGCGGAGCTCGGAAACCTGATCCGCGCGAAGCGCGTGGACGAGGTCGTGTTCGCGTACAGCGACGTGACGCACGAGCGGGTGATGAACATCGCCTCGGCGGTGATCGCCGCCGGTCCCGACTTCCGCCTCGTCGGTCTCGAGAGCACCGCGCTCGTGAGCGCAAAGCCGGTCGTGTCGGTCTGCGCGGGACGGACCGGCTCGGGGAAGAGCCAGACGACGCGGCGCGTCGCCGACATTCTCCGGGGGCTCGGCGCGAAGATCGCGGTCGCGCGGCACCCGATGCCGTACGGCGACCTCCGCAAGCAGGTCTTCCAGCGGTTCCGCACGCTCCGGGATCTCGACAAGCATGAGTGCACGATCGAGGAGCGCGAGGAGTACGAACCGCACATCCGGAAGAAGACGACCGTTTTCGCGGGCGTCGATTACGAGAAGATCCTCCGCGCGATGGAGAAGGAAGCGGACGTGATCCTCTGGGACGGGGGGAACAACGATCTTCCCTTCTTCCGCCCCGACCTCGCGATCGTCGTCGTCGATCCGCACCGGCCCGGCGATGAGATCACCTACCATCCGGGCGAGGCGAACGTCCGAATGGCGGATGTTTTGATCCTCAATAAAGTGGACACGGCGAATCCGGACCACGTCGAGGAGGTCCGCCGCAACGTGACGGCGATCAACCCGGACGCGGTCGTGATCGACGCCGCCTCGCCGGTCTCGATCGATCGGCCGAGCCTCGTCCGCGGCAAGCGCGTGCTCGTCGTCGAGGACGGACCGACTCTCACGCACGGAGAGATGGAATACGGCGCCGGCATGGTGGCCGCGATGAAGTTCGGCGCCGCCGAGGCGATCGACCCGCGTCCCTTCGCGAAGGGATCGATCCGGAAGATCTACGAGGATTATCCGGACATCGGTCCTCTCGTGCCGGCGATGGGATACGACAAGAAGCAGGTGAAGGATCTCGAGGCGACGATCCGCGCGTCCGACGCCGAGGTCGTCGTGATCGGCACGCCGATCGATCTCACCCGGCTGATCGAGATCCCGATCCCGGCGGTGCGCGTGACCTACGAGCTTCAGGAGATCGGCAAGCCGGATCTCGACGAGGTGCTCACCCGGTTCTGGAACGGCGTTTCGAAGAAGAAACGGAGCGGGAGAAGATGAAAATCCACGAGTATCAGGCGAGAGAGATCTTCCGCCGGGCGGGGGTGCGCGTGCCGGACGGCGACGCGGTCTCGACCCCCGCGGAGGCGCGCCGCACGGCGGAAAGGATCGGCGTTCCCGTGATGGTGAAGGCGCAGGTCCACGTCGGCGGGCGCGGGAAGGCGGGCGGAATTCGCTACGTCCCGAACTTGGACGACGTGGAGCGGGTCGCGAGCGACGTTCTCGGCATGCAGATCAAGGGCCTTCCGGTGAAGACGGTGCTCGTGTCGAAGGCGATCGATATCGCGACGGAGGCGTACGTCGGGATGATCCTCGACCGCGAAGAGCGGAGGCTCACGTTCCTCGTGAGCCCGGCCGGCGGCGTCGACATCGAGGAGGTGGCGCGCACCTCGCCGGAGAAGATCTTCCGCTTTACGGTCGATCCGAACGTCGGGTTCCGCCCGTACGCGGCCCGATGGCTCGCCTCGCGCCTCTACGACGATCCGAGGCTCGTGAAGGAAGCGGCGGCGATCCTTCTCAAGATGTACGACGCCTTCCTCGCGTGCGACGCCTCTCTCGCGGAGATCAACCCGCTCGTCACGACCCCCTCGGGCGAGGTTTGGGCGATCGACTCGAAGATCAACATCGACGATAGCGGGCTCTTCCGCCGGAAGGAGATCGAGGCGATGCGCGATCTCGACGCGGAGGCGCCGGCGGAGACGCTCGCCCGCGAGAACAACCTCTCCTATGTTCCGCTCGACGGGAACATCGGCTGCGTCGTGAACGGCGCCGGCCTCGCGATGACGACGATGGACGTCATCAAGCACTTCGGCGGGGAGCCGGCGAACTTCCTCGACATCGGCGGAAGCTCGAGCCCGGACAAGGTGGTGGCCGCTCTCGACATCATCACGAGCGACTCGAAGGTTCGGGCGGTGCTCTTCAACATCTTCGGAGGCATCACGCGGTGCGACGACGTGGCGGTCGGCATACGGACCGCCTTCGAGAGACGCTCGACGCAGCTCCCGATCGTGATCCGCCTCACCGGGACGAACGAGAAGCGCGCGAAGGAGATTCTCGAGGAGGCCGGGTACACGACCCTCACCGACATGGACGATGCGGTGCGCGAGGTCGTGGCGCTTGCGGAGAAAGGAGGCCGGTCGTGAGCATCCTGGTGGACAAAAAGACCCGGCTGGTCGTGCAGGGGATCACGGGGCGGGACGGGTCGTTTCACGCCCGCGAGATGATCGCCTACGGAACGAACATCGTGGCCGGCGTGACGCCCGGGAAGGGGGGCGAGCGCTTCGACGGAATCCCGGTCTTCGACACGGTGCGCGAAGCGGTCGAGAAAGCGCGCGCGAACGCGTCGGTGATCTTCGTCCCTCCGGCCTTCGCGACCGACGCGATGTACGAGGCGATCGAAGCCGGAATCAAGACGATCGTCTGCATCTCGGAGGGGATTCCTGCGCTCGACATGATCGGCGTGTATGACACAATGCGCCGCGAGGGAGTGCGCCTGATCGGGCCGAACTGTCCGGGCGTGATCTCGCCCGGCAAGGCGAAGGTCGGCATCATGCCGGGACCGATTCACAAGAAGGGCCCCGTCGGCGTCGTCTCGCGGAGCGGAACTCTTACGTATGAAGTGGTCGCGAGCCTCATGCGGGTCGGGCTCGGGCAGTCGACCTGCATCGGCATCGGCGGCGATCCGATCGTCGGCTCGACCTTCCTCGACCTTCTTCCTCTCTTCGAGGCGGATCCGGAGACCGAGGGGATCGTGCTGATCGGAGAGATCGGCGGCATGGAAGAGGAGCGGGCGGCCGCGTACATCGCCAAGCACATGACGAAGCCGGTCGTCGCGTTCATCGCGGGCCGGACGGCGCCCCCCGGGAAGCGGATGGGGCACGCGGGAGCGATCATCGCGGGCGGAAAGGGAACGGCGGAGGAGAAGATCGCCGCGCTCAAGAAGGCGAGGATTCCGGTCGCGAAGCTCCCCTCGGAGATCGGTCCCTTGATGAAGAAGGCGCTCGAGAAGAAGCCGTCGAAGAAGACGGCGAAGGCCGCTCCGAAGAAGGGGGCGGCGCGGGCGAAGAAGGCCGCCCCGAAAACGAAGACCGCCGCGAAGAAGGGGGCGCCGAAGCCGCGCGCCGCGAGAAAGCCGGCGGCGAAGGGGAAGAAGCCGAGGTCGCGGAAGCGATGAGCGGGATCGAACGAACCCTTCTTATGGTGAAGCCGGACGCTGCTGCCCGGAACCTCACCGGGGAGATTCTCCGGCGCGTCGAGGAGGCGGGGTTCCGCCTCCTCGCGATCCGGATGGTTCGCCTTCGAAAGGAAGAAGCCGAAAGCTTCTATGCGGTTCATCGGGAGAGGGAGTTCTTCGCGCCGCTCGTCGAGTACGTCGTGTCGGGAAGTGTGGTGCCGATGGTCTTGGAGAAGGAGAACGCGGTTCGGGCTCTCCGCGACTTGATCGGCCCCACGAAACCCGCGGACGCGAAGAAGGGATCGATCCGCGGCGATTTCGGGCTCGACGTTCAACGGAACGCGGTGCACGCGTCGGATTCGCCGGAGACGGCCGCGCGCGAGATCGCGTTCTTCTTCTCGGAGCGCGAACGAGTCTGACCGCCGGGGCGGGAAGATGGCGGAGAGGAAGATCCTTCTCGTCTCGTACTACTTCCCGCCCCTCGGCGGCGTGGGCGCGTTCCGCGCGGTGAAGCTCGCGCGTTACCTGCCGCGATTCGGGTGGCGCCCGACCGTGCTCACCCTCCGAACCCCGTACTACTACTGCATCGACCCGACGCTCGAGCGGGAAATCGGCGAGGGGGTGCGCGTCGTCCGCACCGAGAGCGCGGACCCGTTCCGCCTCTTCGGGCGGCTTCGCCCGCCCCCGAAGAACCGGGCGGCGGACGGGACCCGGAAGGACCCGCTCTTCGGCCGCCTCACCCGCTGGGCGAAAAGCGTGAACACGTGGTTCTTCGTCCCGGACAACTCGATCGGATGGTATCCGTTCGCCTCTCGCGCGGCGGAGAGGATCGTCCGAGAGGAGGGGATCGATCTCGTCTACTCGATCAACGTCCCGCAAACGTGCCACCTGATCGGGCGCGCGGCGAAACGGCGCACCGGAGTCCCCTGGGTCGCCGACTTCCGCGACGCATGGACGGCCAATCCGGATCTTCCGTCGCCGACGCCTCTCCACGCGAAGATGAACCGCGCCTTGGAACGGTCGGTCCTCCGCGAGGCGGACGGGATCGTCGCGGTGAACGACACGATCCGCTCGATCCTCGTCGACGCGTCCGACGGGAGGGAGGAGGATCGCTTCCTCACGGTGCACAACGGATACGACCCGGAGGACTTCTCCGGCCTCGAGCGGAAGCGGTTCGATCGCTTCACGATGGTTTTTGTCGGAACGTTTCACAAGCGAACGGATCCGCGTCTCGTGCTTGGGCCGTATCGGGAGTGTCTCCGGTCGGGGAAGATCCCGCGGGGAGCCTCGCGGATCGTCGTGGTCGGCGCGCAAAGCGCGCGCACGCGCGAAACGGTCCGCGCGCTCGGCCTCGAGGACGAGGTCGAGACGACCGGGTTCGTCGCGCATCGGGAGAGCCTCGCGTGGATGATCTCGGCGGATCTCCTCCTTCAGGTGATCGCGCCGGGGCCCGGGAGCGACCAGATCGTCTCGGGAAAGCTTTATGAGTATATGAGCGCGGGCCCCCCGGTCCTCACGATCGGTCCGGAGGGAGAAGCGCGATGGATGGTCCTCGATCTCCGTCTCGGATCCGCCGCCGATGTTTCGCGTCCCGAGGAGGTGGCGGAGAAGCTGGCGGGCGCCTTTCGGGCGTGGAACGAGGGAACGCTCGCGGCCGCCGCGCCCCGCGAGGAGGTCGAACGCTTCGCCTTCGGGACGCAGACCGCGCTTCTTGACGAGTTCCTTCGACGATTTCTCCGATAGGCGGCTGAGCAAGAGCCTCGTTTTGCCGGCCCCGGGCGTAAGATAATTCGCCGCACGGAAACGCCGCTTCGCAAAGTTTCTGAGCAGTGCGGGCTCCTCCTCCTAAAAGCCCTCCCAGCGACCGCTAGAACGCCTTCAAATACAACAAGTTAAGCGACCGATTCTCGGGTGGATTTCTTGGACGATTGGCACCTTCCTTGCGATCATGCACCGCGTTCCACAACCCTCCCTGCGGGCCGAACCGTGTCCAGGGCGGACCGTCGCAGGGAACTGGAGGAAGGAAGGAAATGAACAAGAGCCAGCTCGTGAAGTACGTCTCCTACAAAACGAGGCTCCCGCAGAAGGACGTCTGGATGGCGGTCGAGAGCACGCTCGACTGCATCAAGCGCTACACGCCGCGCCGCGGCGGTGTGAAGATCCCCGGGTTCGGCAGCTTCTACTGCCAGACGCAGAAGCCGCAGCGGAAGTGGAACGCGAGGACGAAGCGCTACCAGTACTCGAAGCAGTGCCGGGAGGTCTACTTCACCCCGACCCGGACCTGGTGGAAGAACATCCAGAGCTAGAACGGCAACGCCGAGTTCCCCGCGCCCGCCTGTTGAAAGGCGGGCGTTCTTTTTTGGGGTCTCGTTGACACCTTCCGGGGTGTCACCTATACTCGCGCGCGGCGTCGAGGCATCTATCCGTCGCGCATGAAAGAAGTTGGCGAGGCGCGCGCCGCGGAAGGGAGGAACGAATGCCGCTGGCCCCGATGGGCCCCTCGGGGACGCTCGAGGGGAACGTATGGACTCTCGTGGCCCATTCCGGGCCGGTCGCGAAGACGGTGCTCTTGATCCTTCTCGTCTTCTCGGTGGTCTCGTGGGCGATCATTTTGGAGAAGGCGGTGCGCTTTCGAAAGGTGGACGGCGCCTCGCGGGCGTTTCGGCGCGATTTCGCGGGAAGCGATCTCGCGGAAGCCGTCCGGCGCTGCGTAAGCGGAGGGCACGAGGCGACGCCCCTTCGCGCGCTTCTCGTCTCCGGGGTGCGCGAGGGACACGGTTCATCCGCGAAAGAAGAATACCTCATGGATGACATCGAGAAGCCGGGGGGAGTGCCGCCCGAGGAGCGGGGGCGGATCGAGCGGGCGGTGGAACGGACGGCGCAACGCGAGATCCAAACGCTCGAGAAGCACCTCGTCTTCCTCGCCTCCACGGCGAACGCGACCCCCTTCATCGGTCTCTTCGGTACGGTGTGGGGCGTGATGGACGCCTTCCTCGCGATGGGGATGAAGGGCTCAACCAACCTGGCGACGGTCGGGCCCGGCATCGCCGAGGCGCTCATCGCGACGGTGGCGGGGCTCGCGGCCGCGATCCCCGCGGTGGTCGCCTACAACCACTTCCTCGGGCGGATTCGGAACTACTCGATCGACTTCGAGCGGTTCGGATCCCTGCTCGCGGATCGACTGACGAGGAGATAGACGTTGGCTCGAGACGAATTCCATCCCCTCTCCCAGATCAACGTCACGCCGCTCGTGGACGTCATCCTCGTCCTTCTCATCATCTTCATGCTTACCGCTCCTCTCCTCAAGGAGGGGCTCGACGTCGATCTTCCGAAGGCGGAGGCGCAGGGGATCGACATGAGCGAGGCGTGGATCCTCACCGTGACCCGCGACGGCACCCTCTACCTCAACGAGAGGAAGATGATGCCCGAGGAGCTCGAGGCGGCGGTCCGCACGACGGTGCTCCCCTCCGGGGGAAGGGAAGTCTACGTCCGCGGCGATGCGCAGGTCCCCTACGGGGTTGTGGTCCGTCTCGTCGGGGTTCTCAAGCGTTCGGGGATCGAGGCGGTCGGCCTTGTCACGCAGCCCGAGGAGCGCTCGCATGCGGGCTCCTAAGGGCCTTCCCCCCTACGTTGCCGTCTCGCTCGTTCTGCACACGGCCCTTTTCTTCGTCTACGTGCGGTCGGTGAGCGGCGCGCGCTTCGCGGTCCCCCACCCGGGGGCGTATCGGGTGAGCCTCGTCCAGCTTCCCGGCGGGTCGGGGCCGGCCCCGGGAGAGGGACCCGGCCCGGCGGCCAAGACTCCGGAGCCGGAGAAGAAGGACGAGAAGACGGTGCGGATCCCGGAGAAGCCCCGACCGATGAAGAAGACCGAACCATCGAAAACCGAACCGAAAAAAACCGATGTCAAAAAGAAAGAGACGACCCGCACGAGGGAGAGACCGCCGGAGGAAGGCGCCTCGGGCGGATCGGGCGGGGGAGCGGGCGGAACCGGGGCCGGGACCGGCATGGGAACCGGAACGGGTTCCGGGTTCGGCTCCGGCTCCGGCATCGTGGGGCTCGACGGGGCCGACTTCCCGTTCCTGTACTACCTCGCGCTGATCGAGGCGCGGATCGGCGATCGCTGGGTTCCTCCCGAGGGGCTCGTCTCCGGCGGGAAGCCGCCGAGCGCGACCGTGCGCTTCGATATCCTTCGCGACGGGAGGGTGCACGGCCCGAAGGTGAGCGAAAGCTCCGGCATCTCGTATTTCGATCTGTCGGCGATCCGCGCGGTCCTCGAGTCGGATCCGTTTCCGCCGCTCCCGGACGGGTTTCCGGGGGACCGTTTGGGGGTGTTCTTTGTCTTTCGTTTCGAGAGGTAGCCTCGTTCTTCTCCTGATGCTTCTCCCGGGGACGGTCCTCGCGCAGACCGAGGTCTGGCTCGGAGTCACCAAGCTCCGCGCGGCGCGCATCCCGATCGGGGTCCGATCCTTCGGCGGGGACCCGTCGCTCGCGGCGACCCTCGAGGAGACGGTCGTGCGCGATCTTTCGATCGCGGGGTTCTTCGAGATGATCCCGTGGAACTCGGACGACACGCTTCGGGCGCGGGCCGTCGTCTCCGGAACTGCGGACGCGGGGAAGGGTTCTCTCGAGGGTCTCCTCGACCAGGCGCCCGGAGGGCGAAGGATCGTCGCGCGCCGATACGGGATCGAGTCGGAGGGGCCGAGGGGGGCGGCGCACCGATTCTCCGACGACGTGATCTATCACCTCACCGGGGAGAGGGGGCTCTCGCGCACCCGCATCGTTTTCTCGCGGACGGACGGCCGGGTCGCCGACCTCTACACGGTCGATTGGGACGGCGCGAACCTCCGGCGGTTTCTCGGGAACGGCTCCCTGAACATCACGCCGCGATGGTCCCCGGATGGGGGCAAAATCCTTTATACATCCTATATACGCGGCGAGCCGGACATCTACTGGATGGACGCGGGCGGAGGCGCGGGGGGGCCGGTCGTGCAGTCGCTCGGCATGAGCAGCGCCCCGGCCTGGTCTCCCGACGGGAAGCGGATCGCCTTCATGATGTCCCGGGACGGGAACTCGGAGATCTACGTGATGAACCGGGACGGGAAGGGCCTCCGCCGCCTCACCTACCACGACGGGATCGACACCTCTCCCTCGTGGGCGCCGAACGGACGGCAGATCGTCTTCGTCTCCGACCGATCGGGAAGGCCGCAGATCTACCGCATGAACGACGACGGCTCCGACGTCACGCGCCTCACCTACTCGGGCGGGTACAACGCCTCCCCCAAGTGGTCCCCCCTGGGAGATCGGATCGTTTACGTCTCGCGGGAGGAAGGCGGATTTCAGATACGAGTTCTTGACATGACCGATCAAGAATCGTACCTTCTTACGCTTGGAAGCGGAAGCAACGAGGATCCGGAGTGGTCTCCGGACGGTCGACACATTGTTTTCTCTTCGTCCCGCACCGGGAAGAGAAAGCTCTACGTGATGCTCGCCGACGGGAGCGACGTGCGGCTTCTCGCATCGGGTGACGGGGAAGACTACTCACCATCCTGGTCCCCCCGGCCGAGGAACTAGCTCGGCCGAGGCGAGGGCGGAGGGAGGTCAACATGGCAAGCAAGAAGACGGCTCTACTCGTTATCGTCTGCCTGCTGATGATTCCGCTCCTGGTTTCCTGCGGCGGAAAGAAGAAGGCTCCGCCGCCGGCGCCGACGCAGAAGGAGACGCCGAGAGAGACGGTGGCGCCGGTTCCGGAGGAGAAGCCGGCCGAGGCGCCGGCCGCGTACGACTTCGTCGACGTCAACTTCGATTTCGACAAGTACGACCTGAAGCCGGGCGCCCAGAAGATCCTCTCCCAGCATGCGAAGGTTCTCTCGGAGAACAAGGGCTGGAGAGTGCGGATCGAGGGGCATTGCGATGAGCGCGGAACGGTGGAGTACAACCTCGGGCTCGGCGAGCGGCGCGCGAACTCGGCGAAGAACTACCTCGTGCAGTACGGCGTGGACGCGGCCAACATCACGACCGTCACGTACGGGAAGGAGAGGCCGAAGGACCGGCGCAGCAACGAGGAGGCCTGGACGGTCAATCGGCGCTGCGAGTTCCACGTGAGCAAGTAGGAAGATCGAAGTGAGACGCACAACGAGCGCCTTGTCTCTTCTCGCGGCAGCGTCGGTGTTCGCGGGATGCTACGGCAAGGCGCTCGTTCGCGGTCCGATCACGACCGAGGAGAGCGCGGAGACGATCGAGAGAATCCGCGAAGACCAGATCGAATCGGAGAAGCGTCTTGCCCGCCTCGAGACCTTGGCCGCGGAGCAGGCGTCGCTCCTCCGCGAGCTTCGGGCGGGCTGGACGGCCGACCGGGAGGAGAGCCTCCGCAGGGCGCAGAACCTCGAACAGCGAATCGTCGAGAGCATCGACCGGGTCCAGCGCGTCGAGGGGAAGGTGGATCGCCTTCTCTATCGGTCGGGCCAAGCCCCGCCTTCGGAGGCGGGCCGGCCGGCGGACAGCACCGCGGTCGTGATCGATCCGAAGCCGCTCTACGACGCTGCCTACCTCGACCTCATCCGGGGAAACTACCGAGCCGCGCGCGCGGGATTCGAGGCGTTCCTCGAGGCGTATCCGGCGAGCGCGCTCTCCGACGACGCGCGCTACTGGATCGGAGAGTGCTTCCTCGCGGAAGGGGATCCGCGTGAGGCGGCGAATCATTTCCGGCGAGTCGAACGGGACTTCCCCGATTCGGAACGAGTGCCCGCCGCCCTTCTCAAGCTGGCGACCTGCTACCTCGATCTCGGAGAGAAACAGGAAGCGCGGAAGGTTCTCACGCGAATCGTGGAGGAGCACCCGAACGCGGTGGAATCGTCCCTCGCGAAGGAGAGGCTTCGGGGGACCGGTTGATCCTCCGGCGGCCGCCGTCCCCTCGAACGGAGAGAACGCGCGCGTGATCCGGGTCACCGACCTGTCGGTTCGGTTCGGACGGCGGACGGCGCTGTCGGGCATTTCGTTCGAGGTTCGGCGCGGGGAGCTCGCCGCGCTTCTCGGGCCGAACGGGGCCGGGAAGAGCACCGCGCTTCGCGTCCTTGCCGGAGCGCATCCTCCCGATTCCGGCTCCGCCGAGGCGGCGGGCTTTGACCTCGCGGCGAGCCCGCTCGAGGCTCGGCGGAGGATCGGGTTTCTTCCCGAGCGCGTTCCCGTCGACGACGGGATGAAGACGCGCTCCTATCTTCGCTTCGTCGCCGATCTCAAAGGGATTGACCCGAAGAATCGGGAGGACGCGATCGAGTGGGCGCTCGACCGCTCGGGCGCCGCGCCGGTCTCCGAACGGCGCATCGGCGTCCTCTCGCTCGGCTATCGGCAGAGGGTCGGCTTGGCGCAGGCGCTTCTCGGGGATCCCGAGGTTCTTCTCCTCGACGAGCCGACGGCCGCTCTCGATCCGGAAGAGACCGCCGCTTTTCGCGAGCGGCTCCGCGGCATTCGGGTGGAGCGCACGGTTCTCCTCTCGACGCACGATCTCGACGAGGCCTCGCGGTTCGCCGATCGGGTTCTCGTGCTCCAAGAAGGGCGGCTGATCGCAGACGGCGCTCCGAAGGCGCTTCTCGGCGGGGGCGCGACGCTCGAGGAGGTTTACCTCCGCCTCGTCCGGGGAGACGCTTGACATGCGAACCGTCGCGGCTTTTGCTCGGCGCGAGCTCGGCGGGCTCGTCCACTCGCCGATCGCCTGCGCCGTGGGGACGGTCTTCCTCCTCCTCGCGGGCTTCTTCTTCCGCGGGCACGTGCTCTTCTATCACCTGCAATCTTTCCAGGCCGGCGCGAGACCTCCCGGCGCCGAGCCGCTCCGGATCTCCGACGGGATCCTCCGGCCGTTTTTCGGCACGATGAGCCTCCTCGTTCTTCTCGTTCTCCCTTTTCTTGCCGCGCGGCTCTTCTCGAGAGAAAAGAGAACCGGATCGCTCGCGCTCCTCTTCAGCTATCCGATCCATCCCTTCCACGCGGTCCTCGGGAAGTTCGCCGGCGCGCTCCTCTTCCTCGCGGTTCTTCTTCTTGCGAGCTCCGCGCTTCCCGCGTTCCTCTTCTTCGCGTGCGATCCGGATCCGGGCGTCCTTCTCGGCGGCTACGCGGGGCTTCTCCTCTTCGGCGCGGCGTTCCTGGCGCTCGGGCTTCTTGCCTCCTCGCTCACCGCGAGCGCGGTCGTCGCCGCGATCCTGGCGCTCGGGTTCTTCGTGCTCGCGTGGGGGATCGGATGGAGCGCGGCGTTCGTCGGACCGGTCGCGGGACGGACTCTCGAGTCGATCTCCTTCTTCCATCGGTACGCGCGCTTCAGCGCCGGAATCCTCGACGTGGGGGATGCTCTCTTCTTCCTCGCGTGGATCGCCCTTCCCCTTCTTTTGGCCGCTCGAGTCGTCGGGTCGAGAGGGTGGAAGGGCGTGACGGTCCGCGGGATCGGCTCCTCCGTGGGGATCGGGCTTCTTCTCGTGGCGGCGGTGATCGCGGCGGACCGGCACGGTCCGCGCGCCGACCTCACGTTCGCGAGGGAGCATGCGCTCGCCCCCGGCACGATCGAGATCCTCGCTCGGCTCGACGGGCCGCTCGCGGCGACCGCTTTCTATCGGCCGGGGGATCCCGGCGCGTCGCTCGCGCGGGATCTCTTGGAGAAGCTCGCGGGCGCGAGTCCCCGCTTCGCGTACTCGATCGTCGATCCGGATCGGAACCCAGGAGTCGCGCGGACGCTCGGACTTCGAACGTACGGAGCGATCGTCTTGGAGAAGGAGGGGCGGCGCGAGACCGTGCTCGCGCGCGACGAGGAGGAGATCGCCGCCGGGATTCTCCGGCTTCTCGAAAAGAAGCCGCGCGCGGTCCGGTTCCTCGCCGGCCGGGGCGAGAAGGACCCGGATGAGAGAGGAGACCGCGGGTACTCGCGCGCGGCGGAGCGGCTTCGCAAGGCGGGCCTCCAGGTCGAACACGGAGCTCCGGCCACGGACACGGGAAACCCCGAGGAGGCGGGCGCGCTGGTCCTCGCGGGACCGATCCATCCGCTCCACCCGGAGGAGATCGACCGTCTCGAGGAGTTCGTGCGGCGCGGGGGGAAGCTCGCCGTTCTCGTCGACCCGGATGGATCTTCGAACATCAACGATCTTCTCGGGCGGTTCGGCATCGAGGCGGCCGACGAGGTGATCGTCGATCCGTCGAGCCGTCTGTTCGGAGCGGATCTTCAGGTTCCAATCGTCGCCGAATACGATCGGCACGACGCGACGCGTGCGCTCCGCGGAAGGAGCGTCTTCCCGCGCGCCCGACCGCTCCGTCTCCGGCAGGAAGAGGCGAGAGGGGAGATCCGCTCCCTCTTTCGCACGGGGCCCGAGGCGTGGGGGGAAACCGATTCGCTCCGGCTTGCGCAAGGAACCCCCGTGTTCCGCGAGGGGGAGGACAACAAGGGTCCTCTCCTCCTCGGGGCCGTCGTGTCGGTTCGCGCCGAGGGGAACCGAACCGGACGGCTGGTTGTCATCGGCGACTCGGATTTCGCGTCGAACCGCTTCGTCGAGATCGGGGCGAACGGGGATCTCTTTGTCGATCTGATCGGGTGGATGGCGAAGGGGGACGGTCCCCTCGGGATCCGATCGCGGGCGCTCGCGAGCGAGCCGCTTCTTCTTTCGGAGCGCGAGGCGAAGGCCGTCACTTTCTTCTCGATGGGGATCGTGCCCGGAGCATACCTCTTCGCCGCGCTCGCCGTTCTGCTCCGCTGGAGGAGGGGCTCGTGAGGCGGTCGCATGTCGCGATGTTCGCGGCGATTCTTCTTCTCGCCGCCGCGGTGCTTCTCCGCGAGAGCGGCGGGACGGGCGAAGGGGAGGAGCTTCTCTTCGGCGCCGGCGAGGAGGCGGTCGATCGCTTCGCGATTCGGAACGACTCCCTCGATGCTCTCTTCCGAAAGGAAGGGGAGGAATGGCGGATCGAGGGGCCGATCGAGGATCGAGCGGATCCGGTTCGCGTGGAGGCGATTCTACGCGCGATCCTTGAGACGAAAATCATGCGCGTCGTCGACGAGGAGCCGGAAGACCTTGCTCCGTACGGGCTCGATCCGCCGGCCGGGATGATCGCGGTCGCGGGAGAGACGGCGTCGATCGGCGCGCGGAACCCGACGGCGGACGGGGTCTATGTTCTCCGGCCGCCGGCGCGCGCGGTCCTTCTCGCCGACAACGCGCTTCTCTCGGCCGCCACGCTTTCGCTCGACCGCGTGCGCGACCGGGCTCTTCTTCGCTTCCCGGCCCAAAAGACGGAGGTTCTGGTCGTGCGCCGAGGGGGCGAGACGAGAACGCTTCGCCGAGAGGGGAGCGGCCGCTGGCGCATCGAGGAGCTCGACGTGCGCGCGAACGCGCCGGCGCTCGGCGGTCTTCTCAGTCTCCTCGGCCTGGAATCGATCCATTCGTTCGATGATTCGCTTATGTTCCGGCCGGGGGACGAGGAGCTTTCGTTTCGCGTCGTGTGGGAGGGAGGCGAGACCTCCCTCCGAATCGGCGCGGCGATCGAGGGAACGTCTCTCGCGGTGTGCGCCGCGAGCGATCGGGAGAACTCTTCTCGGATCCCTCGGTACGCGGTCGACTCGCTCGTCGTCCGGATCGACCGTCTCCTCGACCGGCGTCTTTTCGCCAGGAGCCCGCTCGAAGCGGAGGCGGTCTCCTTCCGCTCGGAGGATGCGTCGTTCGACCTCGCGCGCCGCGAGGACGGGGGCTGGTTTCTCACGATGGATGGGGAGACGTTTTCCGCGTTCGCGGCGCACGCGCGGGCGTTTCTTCGGAGGTTCGAGTCGATCGAGGCGGCGCGCGCCCTCGCGCCCGGCACGATCGAGCTCCCCGAGCGCGCGGCCTGGCGGATCACCGCCGGCGAGGAACCGGTGGAGATCTTCGAAACCCTGCGCGGCCTCGTCGCGCGGCGCGAGGGGGAGACGGGGCTTCTCCTCCTCGAAGAGGCGGTCCGCCCGCTCCTCGACGTCCGAGCGGGGTATCTGCTCGACCATGATCCCGCGCCCGCCGCGGACGGTCTCCCCGAGGGCCGGTGAACGCTGTCGCGAGAACTTCATGTAAAAAGAAAACCGGCCGCGGCGTCTTCTTCCGCGGCCGGCCGTGAAGCGAGACGAAGTCTATAGCATCGACTTGTATTCCTTGCCCGCCTTGAAGCGCACCGTCTTGCTCGGGGCGATCTTCATCGCCTCGCCGGTGCGCGGATTGCGGCCCATGCGGCCCTTGCGGCGCGAAATGGCGAACGTACCGAAGCCGGCGAGCTGGACGGTTCCCTTCTTCGTGTTCTTCTTGATCGTGTCGAAGGTGGCGTCCACGACCTCGCGCGCCTGACGCTGCGAGAGCTTCGTCATCTTCGCGACCTGCTGAACCAGTTCTCCTTTGTTCACGGCTCACCCCCTGGGCGAAAGGTTAGGATTTGGAAACCGGCCGTACGTTACGCACCTCGAGGAAAGGCTGTCAACAGAAAAACGCGGGAAACCCGCGTCTTCCTGCGCTTTTTTCGACCCCCCGCCTCGGAGGTTCGCCCGGGATGCGGCCCCCGGCATCGGACGCTTCCGGAATCGGCCTGGGAGGCATCTCTCCGGAGCGCGCCGCGGAGCGCCCGCTACTCCCCTCCGGTCTCCTCGCGCACCTTCCTCAAGTACTCCTCGAGCTGCTGCGCCATCTGCGTCGCTTGACCCTTCTGCTTGAAGCCGGGATCGGCGGCGGCCGCCTTGTAGTGTTGGATCGCCTTCTCGTCCTGCTCGTCCTGCTGGTAAAGAACCGCGAGCTTGAAGTGGGCCTCACCGAACTTCGGGTTCTTCTCGACGCACGCGAGGTATTCCTTCTCCGCCGCGGCGAAGCTCCCCGCTTTCGTGTGCGCCTCCCCGAGGTAGTAGTAGACCCACGGGTCGGCCGCGTTCAGCTCCTTCGCCTTCTGAAGATGCTCCACCGCCTTCTTGGCGTCGTTCTTCTGGATGTAGATGGCCCCGAGCCGGCGGCGTCCGGTCGAGAGGTTCTCGTTGTCGTCCTCCATGAGAACGTACTTCTCGAGGATCTCGATCGCCTTCGCGAAGTCCTTGGTCTTCTCGCCGGCGTCGTACTCGTAGAGGCCGAGCCGGAGATACGCGCGCGGGAAGCCGCGCGGGTCGGCGGCGACCGTCTTCTCGTAAGAGGCCTTCGCGAGCTGGGCCTGCTTCATCTTGTGGTGCATGTTCCCGAGCGCGAAATGAACCGCCCCCTTCCGCGGGTCCAGCTTGAGCGCCGCATCGAGGTGGGGCTTCGCCTCCTCGGGGTTCGGGGTCTTCACGTAGTACTCGCCGATCCCGACGAGCGCGTCGATGTTCTCCGGCTCGTAGGTGAGGACCGTGAGGTACTGCGTCTTGACCGTCTCCCAGTCGGGCGGGTCTTCCATCTCGGCCGCGTGCGCGGCGTTGATGCGCGCCTCCGAGTAAACATCGTCGGCGGCCACGGCCGCGAGGAACTTCTCTTTCGCTTGCGCGTGCTTCCCCGCCTTGAGGAGCACGAGACCTTCCTCGTTCAGCTGAAAGGCCTCGTCGCTCACCGCCCCGGCGAGGGTCGCGGCGGCGAGGAGCGCGATCGAACCGGCGAGCAAGCGGGGCAATCGATTTCGTTTCATGCTTCGCACCTCCCGAATCGAGAAGAAGGATCTTTCGGTCCCCGACGGCGCCGACCGTAGCAAGGTCCCCGAACCAGTGTCAAGCCGCGCCCCCGACCGCGAGGGCGGGCGCGGCGCCGGCCCTTCCGCTCAACGCTGGAACCCCCGCCATGGTCGGTCGGTTCCGGGGCTTGCAGGCGGTTTCCGGGCGGCCGCAGTTGACGGGGAGCGCGCGGAATGGTATACGGTTCGATGGAAAGGGAGGTCCGCTTGTCGACGCATCGATGGGCCCGCGCCGCCGCTCTCGCTCTCCTCTTCCTCGCGCCGGGGATCGCGCCTGCGGGCGACCAGCTCGGCACGCGGGCGTTCCCATTCCTTCGGATCGGGGTGGACGCGCGGGCGACCGGCATGGGCGACGCTTACTCGGCGGTTGCCGACGGGGCCGAGGCGGCGGAGTGGAATCCCGCCGGGCTCGCCGTCCCCAACCATCCGACGCTCACATCCGGCTACTTGAAGTATCTCTCCGACATGCACGCCGGCTCGCTCTCGTTCGCGCAGCCGGTCGGAAGGCGTTTCACCTGGGGCCTTTCGGTCCGCTTCTTCACGGTCGGGGGGATTCCTCGCACGTCCGTCGAGAACCCGACCGGAGAGGGGCTCGGCGAGTTCTCCTCCACGGATCTTTGTTTCAAGACGGCCTTCGCGCTCCGCGTCACCTCGAGGATCGCGCTCGGCATGACCGGCGGGATCGTGACCGGAACGATCGACGAGGCGACCGCGTACGGGTTCACGTCGGACTACGGCCTGCTCATTCGGGACCTGATCGGGCGGATGCGCCTCGCGGCGGCCGTGCGGAACGTGGGAACGATGAGCGCGGCCTACGTCGCCGAGGTCGATCCTCTCCCCGCGGAGATCGTCTTTGGGCTCGCGTATCCCTTCCTCGACCGGGAGCTTCTCCTCGCGGCGGAGTCGGCCTGGTCGGTCGATCGCGGGACCGAGTGGCACCTCGGCGCCGAATGGGAGCCGGTGACCGACTTCTTCATCCGCTCGGGATACCGGACGGAGGGGAGCGATCTTCGAGACGGCGAGCGCGCGTCCGATCTGGCCGGGCTGACGTTCGGCGTCGGCTTCGGCCGGGTGCGCGAGTACCGAATCGACTACGCCTATGCGTCGATGGGGGATCTCGGCAACGCGCACCGTTTCACGTTCGCCTGGATCTTCCGTTAAACCGAAAGCACCCGCGCGCTCGCGAGCGAGGGCGGGCGGCGCTTTGTTCCATAGCAGACCGAACGTCCCGGCGGCCGAGAGCGATCTCGTTCCGCGCAGAAGGAGACCCCCGTGCGCGTTCTCGTGGTCGGTAGCGGCGGCAGGGAGCACGCGCTGATCGACGCGCTCTCCCGTTCGACGGGCGTCGGCGAGCTTCTCGCGTATCCGGGGCGCGAGGGGTTTTCTCCCCCCGCGCGGCTGGCGTGCGGAGCCGGCCTTTCCCCGGAGGAGATCCTCGCGGTCGCGGAGCGC
>JAGUYC010000323.1 GCA_020061515.1 Gemmatimonadota bacterium | reverse complement strand
GGCGAAGAGGCGAGCCCTCGAGAGCCGCGGCGCGGTCGTTCGGGCGCTTCCGGCGCTCGCCTCGGGTCGCGTTTCCCTCCACCGCGTCCTTCGGGCGCTCGCCGCGGAAGGGGTGAACCGGGTGCTCGTCGAGGGGGGGAGCATGGTCGCGGGCGAGTTTCTTCGCGAGGGGCTCGTCGATCGCCTGCATCTCTTCGTCGCGCCCAAGGCGATCGGACGAGGAAAGGATCTCTTCGAAGGTCTCGGGGGCGTCCCGATCGAGCGGGCGCTCCGCCTCTCGATCGAAGGGACGAGGCGCGCGGGGGAAGACCTCGAGATCCGCCTCGTGAGGAGGGGATGATGTTCACCGGTCTCATCGAGGAGGTGGGACGCATCCGCCGCACGGCGCGGCGGGGCGGCGCCCTCCGCCTGGAGATCGAGGCCTCGTTCGGGGAAGGCCTCGCGATCGGCGAATCGGTCGCCGTGAGCGGCGTCTGCCTCACGGTGCACGAGAATGGTCCCCGCTTCTTTCGGGCGGACGTCGTGCGGGAGACGGTCGACCGCACCTATCTCGGAAGGCTCCGCGAGGGGGACCCGGTCAATCTCGAGCGCGCTCTCCGCGCGGGAGACCGTCTTGGAGGCCACATCGTGCAGGGACACGTCGACGGAGTCGGAACGATCGTCTCGCTCCGCGACGAGGGGGAAGGAAAACGGATGACGATCCGCCATCCGGACGGCCTGGCAAGATACTTCGTGTCGAAAGGTTCCGTCGCGCTCGACGGGGCGAGCCTCACGATCGCCGCGGTGGAGAACGGTCTTCTCGAGGTCGCTCTCGTCCCCTTCACCCTCGAAAGGACCGTGTTCGGACGGAAGCGCCGGGGAGATTCGGTGCACGTGGAAACGGATGTGATCGGCAAGTACGTCGAACGGATGGCGCGGCCCGAGAGCCGCGTCGGGAAACGTTTGTGGGAGAACGGCGATGCGTGAACGGAAGGACGAGGGGATCTTCGCCTCGATCCCCGAGGCGGTCGAGACGATCCGGCGCGGCGGGATGCTGATCGTCGTCGACGACGAGGCCCGGGAGAACGAGGGGGATCTCATCATGGCGGCGGAGAAGGTGACGCCCGAGGCGATCAATTTCTTCTCGAAGGAGGCGCGGGGCCTGATCTGCGTCCCCCTGACGGAGAAGCGCTGCGAGGAGCTCCATCTCGAACCGATGGTGAACCGGAACACGGCCAAGCACGGGACGCGGTTTTCGGTCTCCGTGGACGCGCTCCACGGAACGACGACCGGGATCTCCGCGTTCGACCGGGCGCGGACGGTGGAGACTCTCGTCGATCCGGGGAGCCGTCCGGAGGACCTCGCGAGGCCGGGGCACATCTTTCCGCTCACCGCGGCGGACGGGGGCGTGCTTCGCAGGGCCGGGCACACGGAGGCGGCGGTCGATCTCCCGCGCCTCGCCGGCCTCTCGCCCGCGGGGATTCTTTGCGAGATCCTCGCCCCGGACGGAACGATGGCGCGCGTCCCCGAGCTCGCGGAGATGGCGCGCCGCCACCGTCTCCCGCTCATCACGATCGCTAATCTGATCCAGTACCGCCTGGGCCGGGACTCGCTCGTCGAGGAGGTCGAGAGCACGGTCCTTCCCACGGACGACGGGACCTTTCAGCTTCATCTGTTCGAAGATCAAGTGAATTTCCAGACACATCCGGCCCTCGTGCTCGGAAACGTGGACGGGGACGAGCCGGTTCTCGTCCGCGTTCACTCGGAATGCCTCACCGGGGACGTGTTCGGCTCTCTCCGCTGCGACTGCGGCGAGCAGCTAAGGGCCGCGCGGGCGCGGATCGGCCGCGAAGGACGCGGGATCCTGCTCTACATGAGGCAGGAGGGCCGGGGAATCGGGCTCAAGGAGAAGGTGCGCGCGTATCACTTGCAGGATAAAGGGCTCGACACGGTCGAGGCGAACGAAGAGCTCGGGTTCCCGCCGGACCTCCGGAACTACGGTTTCGGCGCGCAGATCCTCAGGCGTCTCGGGGTCCGCAAGATCCGTCTTCTCACGAACAACCCCCGGAAGATCGTCGGTCTTCAGGCGTACGGGCTCGAGGTCGTGGAAAGGCTCCCGATCGAGGTCGTGCCGAACGATCTGAACCGGCGTTATCTTGAGACGAAGAAGTCGAAGCTCGGGCATCTCTTGGACTCCGCCGGGGAGGCGGGAGCGAAGAGCGCATAAGGAGGGGAACATGCCGCGCATGATGGAAGGCCGGCTGGACGGCTCCGGGAAAAGGTTCGGGGTGGTCGTGAGCCGGTTCAACGATTTCGTGGGACGCCGCCTCGTGGACGGCGCCGTCGATTGCCTTATTCGGCACGGAACCGCGAGCGACGCGATCACGGTCGTCCGGGTTCCCGGATCGTTCGAGATTCCGTTTCAGGCGAAGCGCCTCGCGGAGTCCGGGAAGTTCGATGCGGTCGTCTGCCTCGGCGCGGTGATCCGCGGCGAGACGCCCCACTTCGATTACGTGGCCGGCGAGGTCGCGAAGGGGATCGCGCGGGTCGGGCTCGAAACCGGCGTGCCGGTCATCTTCGGCATCGTGACGGCCGAGTCGCTGGAGCAGGCGATCGAGCGTGCCGGCGCGAAGGAAGGAAATCGGGGTTGGGACGCGGCGCTCGCCGCGATCGAGATGGCGAACCTCGCAGGGGAAGGTCTCGGTTAGTGGGAAAGCGGCGTCGCGGGCGCGAGCTGGCGCTCAAGATCCTCTATCGGCTCGACGTAACGGGAGAGGGATGGGAGGAGGTGAGGGACCGGCTCGAGGAGTACGAGAAGCCGGAGACGGTGCGCCTCTTCGGCAGGCGTCTCATCGAAGCGGTCCTTCTTCACCGAGAGGCGATCGACCGGATCCTCGGTGAGGCGGCGGTCAACTGGGATGTGCGTCGGATGGCGCATATCGACCGGAACATCCTTCGGGTCGCGCTCGCGGAGTACCTCGTGATCGGCGAGACGCCGGCGCCGGTCGTGATCGACGAGGCGATCGAGATCGCCGCGCGCTACTCGACCGAGGATTCCGGCGCGTTCGTGAACGGCATTCTGGATCGGATCGCGCGCGCGTTCCCGCCCGGCTCGCTCGCCGCGACGGCGCCCGAGAAGGAAACGCACCGCTCGCCGCCCGATTGACCCCCTTTCGGCGCGTGTGCTATTTTCCGGCGGGTTCGAGTCGTGCACCGGAACGGGGACGGGATCGCCATCGGCAAGCTTCGCATTCTCGTGGTCAACTGGCGCGACTGGAAGAACCCGGAAGCGGGCGGGGCCGAAGTGCATCTCCAGGAGATCTTCGGACGAATCGCCGCGCGCGGGCACGAGGTGACGGTTCTCGCTCACCGCTACGCGGGGAGCCCCCCGGAAGAGACGGCGGACGGGATGCGGGTGATCCGGATCGGCGGGAAGTTCGACTTCAACTTCCACGTGATCCCTTTCTATCGACGGCGGCGATCGCGCGAACAGTACGACGTCGTGGTCGAGGACCTGAACAAGCTCCCCTTCTTCCTTCCCTTCGCCGCGAAGGAACCGGTGGGCGCGATCCTTCACCACTTCTTCGGAAGCTCGATCTGGAAGGAGACGAACCCGCTCTTCGCAAGCTATGTCTCTCTCGGCGAAAGTCTGGTGAGAAGGCTCTATCGCCGCGTTCCTTTCTGCGCGGTGAGCGAGTCGACGGCCGCCGAGCTGGAGGCCGGGGGGGTCCCGCGCTCCCGCATCCGCGTGATCCACAACGCGGTCGATCACGAGGCGTGTTTTCCCGATCCGAAGGTTTCGCGTGTGAAGGGTCGGATCGCCTACCTCGGGCGCGTCAAGCGGTACAAGGGGATCGATCACCTTCTGGCCGCGCTCGCCCGGATCCGCGAGGAGATCCCGGAGGCGCACCTCGTGATCGTGGGGCGCGGGGACGATACGCCGCGACTCGTTCGAATGACCCGCCGGCTCGGTCTCGAAAAACGAGTGACGTTCGCCGGTTTCGTCGACACGGAGACGAAGGTGAGGCACCTTCGTGAGGCGGAGATCGTGGTCACCCCATCGCCGAAGGAGGGTTGGGGCGTCACGACGATCGAGGCGAACGCGTGCGGGACGCCGGTCCTCGCGAGCGACGCGCCGGGGCTGCGGGATGCGGTGAGGGACGGCGTGACCGGGCTTCTCTTCCCCTACGGAGACGCGTCGGCGCTCGCGGAGAGGCTTCGCCGCGTCCTTCGGGACGAGACGCTCCGCGAGAGGCTCTCGCGCGCCGCGATCGAGTG
>JAGUYC010000106.1 GCA_020061515.1 Gemmatimonadota bacterium | reverse complement strand
GTCGATCCGGGAGGGCTCGCGGCGGCGGATCTTCGCGTCCACACGGCCGCCGGCCCGGAGGCGTCCGCCGCGGCGGAAGAGCTCGCCTCCGCCGCTCTCGCGGAGGGCCTTGACGCGCTCGTCTTCTCCGACAACGGAAGAGTCTTCGTCCCGGGCTCCGACCTGGCGGGGGGGAAGATCCTTCTCGTCCCCGGCGAGGAGATCGTTCTGGACGGCATCGGCCGCTTCGGCGCCTTCCCTCTGACGGCGGCGGAGGAGATCGCCCCGAGAGGAGGGTACGGAGCGGAGGGGAAGGCCCCCGGGGTTCTCTTTTCGCTGCTCCGCGCCGGACCGAGCCGTCCTCTCATCCAAGTCCACGCGCCGCGCCGCGGATCGTCCGGGTACTTCGCGAACATGCGGCTCGATCCGGTGACCGGCCTTTCCTCCAACATCGAGTTCGATCCGCGGTTCGACCTCGTCGAGGTGGTGGACGCGCAAGGGATCGAGGAGGGCGCGCGCGTTCTGAACGACTGGTTCCATCTTCTCAACCAGGGGCGGCGCGTGTTCGCGTCGGGGAATTCCGGCGCCCGCGGGACGGGAGCGGGGGGCGTGGGCGTTCCGCACAACCGCGTCGACCGAGAAGGTTTCGACACGAACCGTTCGGGTCTCATGGAAGCGCTCCGCGCCGGGCGCTTCTTCCTGACGACCGGGCCGATCCTTCGGTTCCGCGCGAACGGAACGGGGCGCTCCGGAGATCTCATCCACGACGGCGACGGGCTCGTGGAGATCGCGCTTCGTGTGGAAGCGGCTCCGTGGATCGAGGTGGAGAGCGTCCGAATCGTCGCGAACGGATCGATTCTGCTCGATCGAAAAGCGGGCCGGCGGGAGGGATCGCTCGTCGTCGACCTCCGCGAGAACCTTCCGATCAGCCGGGACACGTGGCTTGTGGCGGTCGCCGCCGGGACGCGCTCTCTCGATCCGATCTATCGCGGGAGGCGCGGAGAGCGTATTCTCCCCGTGGCGATCACGAACCCGATCTGGGTCGATTTCGACGGGAACGGCCTCTTCGACCCGCCGGGCATCCGCTAGAAACGCCTTTCGACGGAGGCGGGCGAGAACCTTCTCTCGGGCCGTCCTTCGTCCGGGGACACAAGCATGAGGATCCGATTCGGTTCTTCACTTCTGCTGCTGCTTCTCGCGCTCTTTCTCCGCGCGGCGGCGGCGGGCGCCGTCGAGCCGGGGACCATCCTTCCGCTCGACGCGGTCGAGCGCGGCCAGCGAGGCTACGGGCTCACGGTTCTCGAGGGGGTCCGGATCGACACGTTCCAGGTCGAGGTGATCGACGTGATGAGGGGGCGCGGGGGGAGCGGGAGCGTCATCCTCGCCCGCCTCTCGGGTCTCGGAATCGAGGAGGCCGGGGTCGCTCAGGGGATGAGCGGCTCTCCCGTCTTCCTAAACGGCCGTCTCGCCGGGGCGGTGGCGTTCGCGTACCCCTTCGCCAAGGAACCGATCGGCGGCATCACGCCGATCGAGGAGATGATCGAGGTCCTCGATCAGGCGGGGGGCGGCGAGGGGGGCGGGGTTCCGGCGCCGCCCGGCGGGGAGCGCTCCGCCTCTCCTTTTCAGGGGCCGGAGCCGATCGCGACGCCGCTTCTCGTTTCCGGGTTCGGCTCCGCCCTCGCGGATGAGATCGGCGACTTCTTCCGTCCGTTCGGCATGATCCCGACCGCCGGAGGGAGCGGGGAGACATCGGCCGCGCGGGATGATTGGAAGCCGCTCCCCGGCGCGGCGGTCGGCGTGCAGCTCCTCGGCGGGGATGCCTCGCTCACCGGCGTCGGCACGATCACCTGGGTGGAAGGCGACCGCGTGCTCGCCTTCGGCCATCCGCTCTTCCAGGCGGGGAGCGTGAACCTCCCGCTCGTCTCGGCGGAGGTCCACGCGCGGATCCCGAGCCTCGCCATCTCGTTCAAGCTCGGCTCCCCCTTGGAGACGGTCGGCGCGCTCCTCGAGGATCGGCGCGCGGGCGTGGCGGGGCGTCTCGGGATCGAGCCGCCGACGATTCCGATCGAGGTGACCGTCGAGTCCCCCGGGTTCGGCCGGCGCGAGTACCGCTACGACGCGATGGACGACAAACGGCTCACGCCGCTCCTCGTCTCGTGGGCGGTTCGCAACTCCGTCGTGCACAGGGAGCGCGCGATCGGCGAGCGGACGGTCCGCATGCGCCTCTTCATCGATCTGGAGGGAGCGGACGATCTCGAGCGAGAGAACGTCTACTCGTCCGGGTCGGTTCTCGACGAGATGGAGGACGACATCCTCGCCCCGCTTCGCGTTCTCGCGAGCAACAACCTCGCGCGGCCGAAGGTGAACCGTGTGCGCGCCGAGGTGAAGGTGGAGGACGGGCGCCGCTCGGCGCGGATCGAGCGGCTCGACATCGAGAAGGGCCGCCTTCGCCCAGGAGAGACGGTGCGCGGGGCGGTCACGCTCCGCTTCTATCAGGACGCAACAGAGACGCGCCGCTTCGAGATCCCGCTTCCCGCCGATCTCCCGGAAGGGAAGCTCCTTCTCCGCGCGTGCGACGCGGCCTTCTCGGAAGAGTGGGACTCGAAGCGCGCGCCGAACCGGTTCGCCACGAAGGACATCAACGGACTCGTCCGGATTCTCCGCGAGATGCGGACGAACGAGAGCGTGTTCGTGCAGCTCTTCAGCGAGGCGAAAGGCGTGACGGTCGACGGCCGCGAGATGCCGGGCCTTCCCGCGTCGAGGCTCGCCGTTCTCGGGACGGGCCTCCACGCGGACGACGGCAACTACGTGAAGGGGAACGTGCTCGCCTCCGAGACGATTCGGCTCGATGCGTTCGTCTCCGGATGCCGCTCCCTTCCGATCGTCGTGGATCGCGCGGCGCCGTGAGGCCGCCGCTCTCTCGAACAGGGAGTCGAACGATGAGAAAGACGAAGCTTCTGGCCCTCGCCGGAGTCGGCGTTCTCCTTTTCGCCGGCGAGCCCGGGGCGGTGCGAACCGCCCGCTGGGACGTGTCCGGCCGCGAGAGCGTCGCGGAGGGGACGCCGACGGATCTCACGATCGGACCGCTCGGGTTCCTCGAGCTCGCCCCGCGCTTCGAGCCGGGGGGAGAGATCTCCGAGTACTACCTCTGGTCGCTCCTCCCGGACGGGCGGGGCGGACTCTACGTCGGCACGGGGGACCAAGGGAAGATCTTCAAGGTTGAACGATCCGGGAAGACCGTTCTTCTCTTCGATTCGCTCGAGCTCGACATCCTCTCGCTCGCGCTCGACGCGAAGGGGAATCTTTACGCGGGAACATCTCCCGACGGCATCGTCTATGTCGTCGATCGCGACGGGAAGGCGCGCACGTTCTTCGACAGTCCGGAACGCTACGTATGGGACCTCGCGTTCGACGACAAGGGGAACCTGTACGCCGCCACCGGAGAGCAGGGGAAGGTCTACCGGATCGACTCGTCGGGGAACGCGGATCTCTTCTACGACGCTCCGGAAACGAACGTGCTCTGCATCCTCTACGACCGGAAGGAAGATCGATTTCTCCTCGGCGGAGAGGGGGCGGGTCTTCTTCTGTCGGTCGACAAGAAGGGGAACGCGCGCGTGCTCTTCGATTCTCCGCGCGCCGAAGTGGGCGCTCTTCATCTCGACGAGAAGGGGAGGATCTGGGCCGGATGCTCCGGGAGCGAGGAGTCGGGGGGGAGCGAAGGAGGAAGGCAACAGGCGAAGAAGGCGCTTCTCTATCGGATCGAGCCGAACGGGACCGCGGTTCTCCACTGGCAATCGGACGCCGAGTTCCTCTACGCGATCGCTCCGGGCGCGGAGGGTTCCGTGCTCGTCGGCACCGGCACGCCCGGATCGCTCGTCCGCGTGTCGGAGGGAGGCGAGGCGACGGAGATCCGGCGCATGGTCGAATCGCAGGTTCTCGCGATCGAGCGAACGGACGAGGGGATGTTCGTCGCGACGGGGAATCAGGGGAACCTCTACCGCCTCGGACCGGAGCGGAGCCAAACGGGGATGTACGATTCGAAGGTGAGGGACGCGGTGAACCTCTCGCGTTTCGGCATGTTCCGCTGGTGGGGGAACATCCCCCGCGGCACCCGCGCGGTCTTCTCGACGCGGAGCGGGAACCGGGAGAGCCCCGACGACACGTGGAGCGAATGGACGGCGATCGGCGAAGGGGAGAACGGAGGACGCATCGAATCGCCCCCCGCGCGTTTTCTCCAGTGGCGCATCGAGCTGGAGGGGAAGGGGGAGGAGAGCCCGCGCATCGATCGGGTCTCGATCGCGTACAAGGAACATAACTTGCCGCCTCAAGTTTTGTCGGTGGACGTGACCTGGAGCGGAGAGTCGTTCTACGAGGGTCCCGCGGATCCGCGTCCGATGCCGCTCTTCCAGTTCCTTCCGGACGGGGCGCGCGTGGAGCTCCTTCCGACCGACTCGAAGGACAAGGCGCGGCGCGAGGCGGTCGAGGTCTGGGCGCGGTCGATCCGCACCGCGCGGTGGCAGGCCTCCGACGCGAACGGGGACGATCTTCGATACGATCTCTATGCGCGCGCGGAGGGGGAGCGCGATTGGCTCCTTCTCGACGAGGGGATCCAGTTCGACTTCTATTCTTGGGACACCCGCTCGATGCCGGACGGCTTCTACCGCGTGCGGGTCGTCGCGCGCGACCGCCTCTCCAACTCGGATGCGACCGCGGGTGAAGGGGAGCGCGTGAGCGAACCCTTCCTCGTCGACAACACGCCGCCCGAGATCGCCGGGCTTTCGGCGGAGCGCGACGGGGATCGGATTCGGGTCCGCGCCGAGGCGCGCGACGCGGCGAGCGCGCTC
>JAGUYC010000013.1 GCA_020061515.1 Gemmatimonadota bacterium | reverse complement strand
GATTCCGCGGCAGCCGATCCGCGAGCGGCGCCTTTCCGCTCGTTCCTCCGGCTCCTCCCGTGGTCGACGGCCACACGGCGGCGCAGATCGCCGTCGCCGACCTTACGGGGGGCGTGCTCGCGCCGACGGAGAGGGACCGTCTTGCCTTCGCGATCCGCGTTCCCTCCAACGGATGCCTTCCGGACACGCTCCATGGCGTGCGGATCGCGAACCTCGGGACCGCCGGTCCCTCGGACATCGAGACGCTCGCGCTCCGCGCGGGGGAGAACGATCTCGGCGCGCTCGTTTGGAACGGCCAAGTGTGGGTGCGGGAGGGGATCGCGCTCCCCGTTCCGCCCGGCGGAATCCCGATCGAGATTCACGCGACGCCTGCCGCCGGCTCGGAGGACGGCCGAACGATTCGTCTCGCCCTCCCCGCGGGCGGCCTCACGATGGCTTCCTCGAACGACGGCCCGATCGACGCCTCGGTCCTCTCCCCCGCTCTCTTCACGATCTCGACCGCCCCGCTCTTCGTGTCGATCGCCGTCCCGGGCAACCCGGTGAGCGTCGGCCAGCCGTTCGACGCGGAGATGACGATTCAGCATATCGACCAGGGGGACGGCGACACGCTCGTTCACGTGAGACCGGATTCGATCCGCGCCTTCGGGTCCTCGGTCGCGCCGCTCGCCTCGCCGCCTTCCGACAGCACGGTCCGGCTCGCACCGGGAGAGAGCGCCCGCTTCGTTTGGAGGTGGAGCGCCGGCTCCTCCGGTTCGGTCCGCTTCGCCGGGAGCGCGTCCGGAGAGCGCGCGTCGAACGGCCTTGCCGTCGCCTCTCCGCCCGCCGAGTCCGGCGAGCTCTCGATCCAGAAGGTTCCTTCCGGAGTGAACCTTTCACCTGTAGCGACGCTTCCCGCCTCCGTGAATCACGGCGCCCGGCTCGTTCCCCTTTTCGTTCTCAGCATCGCCCACGCCGATCCGGCGGGGAGCGGGGCCGCGTCCGTTCGGATCGACACGATTCGGATCGGCTTCGAGGAGGGGGGCGGAGCATTCCTCGGGGCGAACCGGCTCCTCCGGGGAGCGGTCGCGCGCCTCGGGGGAAGCGTGCTCGGGATCGTCGATTCCGCCTCCGTCGGGGACTCCCTCCTCACGATCCCGATCGTCCCGTCTCTTCTCGTGAGCCCGGGAGGCGCTCCCGCCGCCGAGATTCTGATCGACCTCCGGGAGGAGGCTTCCACGCGCGCGTTCCGAGGAGTCCTTCACGGAGCCTCGGTTCTCTCCCCCCGCGACCCGAACTCGCTCCAGCTCGTGCCGGTTGCGGGACCTCTTCCGTTCCGGACGCTGGAGGCTTCGATCGTGGTCCCTCCGTCGAGTCTTCTCGTCACGGTCACCGGAGGCCTCCCGCCGCGCGTGAACCGCGGGGCGGAGTCGGTCCCGATTCTCGACTTCACGCTCGAGTCGCGAGGGACGACGGGCGTCACGGCGAACGTGCTCATTCGCGAGCTGGTGATCGTCCTCACCGACGGCTCCTTTCCGTTCGATTGGGCGCGCGTGTCCGGACCGGGCATCACGCATTTCAGCGGAAGCCAATGGACCGAAGCGAACCGCGTTCTCTCTTTCCCGCTCGCCCCGCCGATCGAGGTGCCGGTGAACAACCCGATGGCGGTTCGTCTCTCGGGCAACCTGAAACTCGAGGCGCCACTCGGGCTCTTCCGGATCGGCGTCGCGGACACGCTCTTCGTGAACCCGAGCACGGCGACCGAGAGCCAAGAGATCGAAGTCGTTCTCCTCCTTACCGAGCCGATCCAGTCGGTCATCGTCGTTCCGGCCGATTCCCTCCTCGCCGAAGGAACGAGTCCTTCCGACACAACGGCCGCGCTTCCGGGCGAGCGCGCGAGAAGGATCTTCGCGATCCGCCTCCATCATCCGGGCGCCGATTCCCTCTCGCCGATCGAATGCAGAAGTCTCCGCTTCCGGGCGGAAGGCGCGTCGGGGGATTCGATCGAGATGCGTTCCCTGATCGCTCAAGTTCGCGCTTCCCGCGAGGGGACCGCTCTCGCTTCGCTCGCGCCCCTTGCCGAGGGAGCCGCGACCCTAGTGGTCCCCTTCTCCTCCGCGGTCTCGCTCGAACCGGGGGAATCCGCCGACATCTTCTTCGAAGCGGATCTTCGTGCGGACGCTCCGCCCGGGGATTACCGCTTCACGGTCCTCGCCTCCGGAATCGAAGCGGCCGACGGGATCGACGGGAATCCGGTCTCGGTCGCGTTCACCGGAGAAGACGCGGCCTTCTTCCGGACCGACACCCTTCATGTGCGAAGGACAAGCGACCGTGTCGACGTCTTCGCCGACCTCCGACTGCCGCCGACGGTCGTCGGGGGAGCGGCGATCGAGGGGGCCGGGCGTCTCCGGTTCGCGCCGAACGGCGGGAGCGAGACGGCCCCGGTCCGCCTCTCCGGTTTCCGGATCATTCTCGAGGACTCGAAGGGGGAGCGAATCGACCCCGCGGAAGCGCTCGCGGGCGCTTCGCTTGTCTCCGGGACGAGCGAGGAGGCCGTTTGGGCGGCGCTCGGCGCCGACGCGATTCTCTTCTTCTTCGAGCCGCCGTTCGTTCTTTCCCCCGCCGAGACGCTCGACCTCACGGTCGATCTCGCGCTGGCGGCGAGCCCAAGCGTCTCCTCGTTCCGGATCCGCCTTCCCGTCGAGGAGGTCGCGATCACCGGAGGGAACACGGCGGCGCGGCGCGCGGACGGCGATCCGGGAGCGAACCCGTCCTCGTACGCGCACCGGGCGGAGAAATCGTTCGCGGGGAGCCTCCGGAACTACCCGAACCCGTTCGCCTCCGGCCGCGAGGAGACGACGATCGCCTTCTACTCGCGCGCCCCCGGTCGCGCGGCGATTCGCATCTACACCGGTCTCGGGCTCGCCGTGAGAAGTTGGGAGACGAAGATCGAGAGTTCGGGTCTCGTCGAAACCCGATGGGATGGAAGAAACGGAGACGGCCGGGAGGTTCTTTCGGGCGTCTACCTCGCGTCGGTGGAAGTCCTCTACGACGACGGGGAAAGGGACCATGAGATTCACAAGATCGCGGTCCTCCGATAGCCTGGAGGATGCACGCGTTTCCTACTGCGGCCGCGGATTGCAGCCTGCGAGGCCTCCCTTCCGTCGCCGCTTCCTCAGCGTAGCTCCGGGGCTACGCTTCCGGGAGCGGCTCGTCCAGGTCGGCCTCTCGGCTCGCACTCCGCATCCTCGCGACGAAAACGCGTGCATTCTCCAGGCTAGCCAAAACCGTATAGGCGTTTCCTACTGCGGCCGCGGAGGAGACGGATCGGCCGTTG
>JAGUYC010000135.1 GCA_020061515.1 Gemmatimonadota bacterium | reverse complement strand
CGGCCCGGCTCGTCGAGGCGGCCGGAGGCCGGGTCGCCTGCATGCTCTTTCTCGTCGAGCTTTCTTTCCTCGGCGGGAGAGAGAAGCTGAAAGACCGGGAGGTCCTCGCGGCCGTCCGCTATGATTCCGAATGAGAAACGAGCCCCCGTAGCTCAGTCAGGATAGAGCGCCGGTTTCCTAAACCGGGAGCCCAAGTTCGAGTCTTGGCGGGGGCATTTTCGATTGGAGGACGTTCGTTGAAGCTGAACCGGCGGGAGAGGGACGGGGTCGTGATCCTCGGCCTCGAGGGGAAGATCCTCGGCGGGGAGGAGTCGGAGGTTCTACGCCGCGCGATCGACCGCGCGGTGAAGGAGAAGACGCCGGCGCTCCTTCTCGATCTTCGGAGCGTCCCCTGGCTCAACAGCTCGGGGCTCGGCATCCTGCTCTCCGGATACCTTCGCCTGAAGGAGGAGGGAGGAGAGCTGAAGTTCCTGCGCCCGGAGGAACGGGTCCGGGGGATCCTCGCCACGACCAAGCTCATCCACGTCCTCGAGGTGTTCGACGATGAGGAGAAGGCCGTTCGAAGCTTCGACCGAAGAGGATCCGAATCGGTCCCCTAGGCCATTCAGTCCGCTCGCGGCGTGGATCCGCCTCGTGCTCTTCCTTGCGGGGGCCGGCATGCTCGTCTACGCTCTTGTTTTATATGTCAAGGTGATCCATCCCCACCTCCCGCGATCGCCGCTCCGCCCGCTTCTTCCCGGGGTGTTCCTCCTCGCGGCGATCTGGTTCCTCTGGGGGGCCTTCAAGGAGATCCGAAGAGCGCGCGGAAACGGGAGCCGATAATCGGAGACCCATCCGAGATCCGCAGCGCGCCGGACGCCCCCGCCGTGCGCCACGGGGGTGGGGGAGAGGGCGACTCCAGAAGACCGCCCGGCGAGTCGAGAAGAAAGGGTAGAAGACCCTGGGAGGCGCCGCGGCCGCGCGCGGAAGATCGCGGAGCTCGGGAAGCGAAAGGCGGAAGGGATGCGGCTGGGAGCCGCCCCCCGTTCAGGTGATCGTATGACGCTCAAGGAAAAGCTGCAGTCTCGCAAGGCGAAGGTCGGCGTGATCGGCCTCGGGTATGTCGGCCTCCCGCTGGCGGTCGAGTTCGCCCGCGCCGGTTTCTCGGTCACGGGGATCGATACGAACGCGCAGAAAATCGCGCTCCTTCGCGAGGGGAAGTCGTACGTGCGCGACGTTCCGGACGCGGACGTGCGGGAGGCGGTCCGCGCGGGACGGCTCCACGCGACGATCGATTTCGACCGGCTGTCGGATCTCGACAGCATCAACATCTGCGTTCCGACCCCCCTCAGCAAGACCGGCGACCCGGACATCTCCCACATCCACGCCGCGGTTCACGAGATCCAGTCGCGCCTCCGCGCCGATCGGCTCGTCATCCTCGACAGCACGACCTACCCGGGCACCACCGAGGAAGTGATCCTCCCGATCCTCTCCTCGGGAGGCCTCCGCGTCGGCGAGGACTTCTATCTGGCCTTCTCTCCCGAGCGCGTCGACCCGGGGAACCCGATCTACAAGACGCGCAACATCCCGAAGGTCGTCGGCGGTGTGACGCCGGCCTGCACCGAGCACGCGATGGCGCTCTACGGCGCCTGCATGGAGCGGTTGGTCCCGGTCTCCTCCACGAAAGTGGCGGAGATGGTCAAGCTTCTCGAGAACACTTTTCGAAGCGTGAACATCGGGCTCGTCAACGAAATCGCCCTGATGAGCCACACGCTCGGGATCAACGTCTGGGAGGTGATCGACGCGGCGAGCACGAAGCCGTTCGGCTTCATGCCGTTCTACCCGGGACCCGGACTCGGCGGGCATTGCATCCCGATCGATCCGTTCTATCTCTCCTGGAAAGCGCGCCAATACGGGTTCGAGGCGCGCTTCATCGAGCTCGCCGGACAGATCAACAGGTTCATGCCGCACTTCGTCGTCTCCCGCGTGAGCGACGTGTTGAACGACCGGGAGAAGAGTTTGCGCGGCGCGCGGATTCTCGTCCTCGGGGTCACCTACAAGGCGGACACCGACGACATCCGGGAGTCCCCCGCCCTCGACGTCATCTCCCTTCTGCTCCGAAAAGGAGCCCGGGTGGAGGCGTGCGATCCGCACCTCCTTCCGGAGGACCGGGAATCGGTCGGATGCCCGATCCGGCCCTTCTCCGCGGAGACGCTGCGCGAGGCGGACCTCGCGGTCGTCATCACGAACCACTCGGATTTCGACTACGCGACGATCCTCAAGGAAAGCACGGAGATTGTCGATACGAGGAATGCGTTCAAAGGCTTCTCGTCCAAGAAGATACACCTCCTCTAGGCGGCGCGCGGCCCCTGGAGGAACCCGCGGGGGCCACGCGCCGGAGTGAGGATGTCCAGATACCTGATCACGGGAGGCGCCGGGTTCATCGGGTCCCACCTCGTTCGGGCCTTCGCTCGGGATGCCGAATGGGTGAGGGTCCTCGACGACCTCTCGACGGGCCGTTTGGAGAACCTTCGGGGAGCGGGGGAGAGGGTCGAGGTCGTCCGAGGGGACCTTCGGGATCTCGACACGGTCCGCCGCGCCGCCCGAGGGGCCGAGTACGTTCTTCATCACGCGGCGGTCGTCTCCGTCCCCCTCTCGGTCGCCGACCCGATCCGCACGAACGACGTGAACGTCGGCGGGACAATGAACGTCCTTCTCGCCGCCCGCGAGGAACGAGCGAAGCGGGTCGTCTTCGCCTCCTCCACCGCCGTCTACGGCAACTCGGACCGCCTCCCGAAGCGCGAGGAGGATCCCTGCCGCCCCTTCTCTCCGTACGCGGCCACGAAGCGGATCGGCGAGGTGTACGGGGATCTCTTCCGCCGTCTCTGGGACGTCCCGTTCGTCGCGCTCCGCTACTTCAACGTATTCGGCCCGGGGCAGGACGAGAACTCCCCCTACGCCGCGGCAATCCCGCTCTTCATCCGGGCGCTTCTCCGCGGGGAGACGCCCGTGATCTACGGAGACGGAACGCAGACGCGCGATTTCGTTTACATCGACGATGTCATACAGGCGAACCATCTCGCTCTCCATCATCCAAATGCGATTGGTCATGTTTTCAATATTGCAAACGGCATCGAAGTTGATCTCAATCATTTGGTCGCCGTGTTGGGCCGGTTGATCGGGTCCCTCCGGAAGCCCCGCTACGCGGAACCGCGGCCGGGCGACATCCACCGCTCCCTCGCCGACATCCGGCTCGCCCGCGAGGTTCTCGGCTTCGCCCCGGCGGTCGGTCTCGAGGAGGGGCTCCTTCGCACGATCGAGTGGTACCGGGGAACGCGGAATCAAGAGCCCGAACGGTCCCCGCGGCGAGAGGAAGGACGTTGATGGCCCCTCCGCGCCGCCAAGCGCTCGCCGATCGGGTCCGGACCGAGCCGGCGTTGATCGACGCCCTTCGCGTGGGGATCCTGGTGTTCGACCCGAGCGGGCGGCTTCTGGACATGAACCGGCAGGCCGCTTCTCTTCTGGAGATCCCGCGGGAGACCGAACCGGAGGCCGCTTGGCCCGGCGGGCTTCCGGCGGGGAGCGTCGTGACGCTCGTCGTCGAGAAGACCTTGCGCGACCGCCGTCCGGTCCCGGAGACGATCGGGCCCCTCCTGGGGGATGAAGGAAACCGTCTCGCGCGCTGCACGAGCTCGGCGGTCCGCGACGAAGCCGGAGAGATCCGCGCGTTCGTCCTGGAGTTCCAAGACGTCACCGCCGTCGCCCGAATGGAGCAGGAGGTTCGGCAGCTCGACCGTCTCGCCACCGTCGGGCGCTTCGCCTCGGCGATCGCCCACGAGATCCGCAACCCGCTCACCGGAATCTACGCGGGCGTTCAGTTTCTCGAGAAGACGCTTCCCGCGGGAAACGAACAGCAGAAGACGACCTTCCGGATCGTGCGCGAGGAGGTCGAGCGGCTGAATCGCATCGTCGAGGACATGCTCGGATCCGCGCGGCCTCCGGTCCCTCGATTCGAAACCGCCGACCCGAACGCGCTCGCGCGGAAGACGCGCCTCCTTCTGGAGGAAGAAGGGAGACGGCGCTCTGTCCGCGTCGTGCTCCGTTGCGACGAGACGCTCCCCCCGATCCGTCTCGATCCGGATCTTATCGAGCAGGTCCTCCTCAACCTGGGGCGGAACGCGATCGAGGCGAGCCCGGACGGGGCGGAGATCTTCGTGGAAACCGCCGCCTCGCAGGGATCGGCGTCGAAGGGCGCGCTCCCCGGCGGCGGCGGGCCCGGCGTCGAGTTCCGCGTACGGGACCAGGGCCCCGGGGTCGCGCCGGGAGAGAGGGAGAGGATCTTCGAGCCGTTCCGGACCTCCAAGAAGGGCGGGACCGGGCTCGGCCTCTACATCTCGTTCCAGATCATGGAGCGGCACGGGGGAGCTCTCTGGCTTCGCGCCGAGGCGGGGAAGGGGGCGGATTTTTCCGCATGGGTCCCCTATCGGATCCCAGGGGAAGGAACGGCCGGTGACGCCACTCCAGGGTAATGTGCTGATCGTCGATGATCAGGATTCGGTCCGCGAGATGCTCGCCCGCTGCCTCGAAACAGAGGGGCACGCGGCCCTGAGCGCCGCGACCGGGGAGGAAGCGGTGCGCCTCTTCCGCGAGAAGGATCCCGATATCGTTCTCTTGGACCTCGGGCTTCCCGACGCGGCCGGTCTCGACGTCCTCGAGAAGATCCGGCGGATCCGCGAGGACGCGGCGGTCATCATCGTGACCGCGCAGAACGACGTCCGCTCCGCCGTCGATGCGATTCGGCGGGGCGCGTTCGACTATCTCGCCAAGCCGGTCGACACCGACTATCTCTCTCTCCAGATCCAGCGCATCCTCCGCGCCGACCGAAGAACGCGCGAGCTCGACCACCTCAGGCGGAGCCGTCGCAAGGAGTACGGGATCGACTTCGTGATGAGCCCGAAGGGCCGAATGGCGGAGGTTCTCGATGTCGTGCGGCAGGTCGCGGAGAGCGACTCGACGAGCATGCTCATCGAGGGGGAGAGCGGCACGGGAAAGGAGCTCGTCGCCCACATCCTCCACAACTTGAGCGCGCGCGCGTCCGGACCGTTCCTCGACATCAACTGCGCGTCGCTCCCCGAGGAGCTTCTCGAAAGCGAGCTCTTCGGCCACGAGAAGGGCGCCTACACCGATGCGCACGCGCAGAAGAAGGGACTCCTCGAGCTCGCCGACGGCGGGACCCTCTTCCTTGACGAAGTGGGGGAGATGAGCTTGACTATTCAGGTCAAGCTCCTCCGCGTGCTCGAGAAGAAATCGTTCCGGCGCGTGGGAGGGGTGAAGGACATTCAGGTCGGCGTCCGGATCGTCTCGGCGACGAACCGGGATCTTTCGGAGGAAGTGCGCGCGGGGCGTTTCCGCGAGGATCTCTACTACCGGCTCAAGGTGGTGCCGCTCCGGCTGCCGCCCCTTCGGGAGAGGCCCGAGGACATCCCGCTTCTCGCGGCGCACTTCCTCGGCGTCTTCAACGCGCAGTTCCGGCGATCCTTCCGCGGGTTTTCGCCGGAGGCGGCGGAAGCGCTCCGGCGGTACCCGTGGCCCGGGAACATTCGAGAGATGCGGAACGTCCTCGAACGGACGATCCTGCTCGGGAGGGGGGAATGGATCGAACCCGGCGGCCTCCATCTGGACTCCCCTTCGGGGAGTTCCGGGAACGGGCTTCTCGCGCGACTCGGCGAGGCATTGGACGGGCGGATCGGCGAGGAGGGTTTCCCGCTCGAGAAGGCGCTCCAAGAGATCGAAAAAATGATCATCCTTCAAGCATCGGAGAGAACCTCCTGGAACCAAACGGGCACCGCGCGGCTCCTTCGCATGAACCGGGACAAGCTCCGCTACCGAATGAAACATCACGATCTCGCGCGCGACTAGTCCCGTTCCCCGCGTCCGCCGTCCTCTTCGCAGCGCTCCTCGCGCCTCTCGCCTGCGGCTACGGGCTTTCCGCACGGACGAACCCGCACATCCGCACGATCGCGGTCCCGCTCTTTCAGAACGACACGCTCGAAAAGGGGATCGAGGAGAAGCTGACCGCGGACGTCATCGACGTCCTGCAGGAGAACCGCGCCCTCACCCTCACGAACGAAAGGAACGCCGACTCGGTCCTTCTCGGGAAGATCATCGAGTACCAGCGGACCCCCTCGTCTTACGACCAGAGCGAGAACGTGCAGGAGTACAAGGTCACGATCATCCTCGCCGTCGACTATGAGGACCGCGTGAAGCGGCGCACTCTCTGGAGCGAGCCGCGCCTCCTCGGCTGGTCGACTTACTTCGTCGTCCCGACCCCCGGCCACGAGGTTGAGGAAGAGGAGGACGCCCAGGCCCGCGCGCTCCGCAAGCTCGCCGAGGACATCAAGACGCGCACCGTCGAAGGCTGGTAGGCTTGAATGCCTCGCGCGCCGTCTCCCAACGGCTCCATCCGTCCCATCGCCCCCGACACGCACGCGCCGCTTCCCGGTCCTCATCCTGCGCGTCCCCATCGCCCCCCGCAAGCGGGGGGGAGGCTCCGCGCTTGGCAATCCTCCGCCGCCCAGAACTCTATCCACCGCGTTTCCACACCACCCGCAGGTTTACATAATACCGATTATGCGACATTCAAAATCGGGTCGATCCTGTGGATAACCGGGATGCAGCGAACAGAGGATCCGGATGCCGGACCCGCGCCTCGAGAATGGAGTGGAGTTTCTGCGATCGGATCGGGATGCGAGTCGTGAGGTCGTTCGTTCGAGCCGGGCGGTCGGGGCGCCGAGCGATTCAAACAGAACCGCGCCGGGTCGCGGCTATTGGTCGGCCGCGGGAAGCTCGGCGCGCGCGAAGTCGACCGCGGTTTTCAAAACGTCGAGGTTCGCCTGATCGATCGGATCGAGCAGGGACGGATCGAGGGTTTCGAGCATCTCCGCCGCCTTCTCGATCTCTCCACCCTGGCGGTACGCGCGAGCCGCGGAGAAGCTCATGTGGGCTCGGGCCGCGGCGGATTCCTGGATCTGTGCAAGCTCCTCGTAACCGCGAGCCGCCTCCAAGGGGCGTCCGAGCCCCTCGTCGACGGAGGCGAGACCGGCCCGTGCCGCGTACCAGATCTCGCTCTTCTCCTTCGACTTCTCCAGCGCGAGACGATAGTGCCGCCCCGCTTCCTCCCATCGGCTCATGTAGAAGTGGGCATCCCCGGCGAGAAGCGCCGCGTAGGCGGCGTCCTTGGCGCGCGGATGGGACTCGACGAAGGCGGAAAGCTGGAAGGCGGCCTCCGAGTAGTTCCCCGCCTGAAACATCCCGACCCCTCGGCTCAGCTGGAGGCTCACCTCTCGACGGGAGCCGGCCTGAAAGCGCGTGAAGAGCGCGACGACCGCGACGAGGAAGAGAACGCCCGCGACGATGAGGGTCGCCCGGTTCTTGTGTCGCTGAAAGAAGCCCGCGATCTGAAACGTCCGCGTGACGAATTGGTCTTCCTTCAGCTGATGCTTTTTGATTCTTCCCGTTTTCGTGGCCACCGCAGCAATCGCTCCTTTCCGTTGTCGTGACTGGGGAACGCTACCACAGGAGGCCGAATCAGGCAACCCGATCTCTTGCGCGCGCGACGGAGCGCGGGACGACCGCCGATCCTCCGCGGCCGCGTGCGGGGCGGAGCGCGATTCCGCTTGACATGTCGGGACGCATCTCCTTACGATTTCGACACTTCGCCTGAGAGGGACGACGAGTGGGCCGCGGCCCGCGCGGTCCGCGAGCGGCGAAGGGAGGGGGACCATGGACGAAGTCCGGCGGCCCCGAGGCGGCATCCTTCATCTTCTCCTCCTCTCTCTCTTTCCCCTGCTCCTCCTCTATGCCCTGCTCAGCTTCCTCGCGCTGGGGCGCGCCCCCGACTTCGGGATGTCGCAGCGTCTTTTCGAGATCACGAAGATCGTCCCGAACGGTCCGGCCGCGCGCGCCGGCTTCCGCCTCGGAGACCGCGTCGAGAGCGTGAACGGAATCCCCGTGGGCGAGACGGTCCGCCTTCTCAAGGACCACGGGCGGATTCGTCCGGGACACACGGTTGCGTTCGCGGTCCGCCGAGGAAGCGAGACCCACGACCTTTCGGTGACGGCCGGCGAGAAACCCCGCGTGGAGAGGCTTCGCGATCTCGCCCGGACGGTCGTCGGTCTTTGCTTTCTTCTCGTGGGTCTCGTCGTCTACAGGAACCGGGCGGACACGGCCGCGACGGCGTTCTACCTTGTGGGCGTGCTCTTCGCGTTCTCCCTCATCGAGCCCCCCGCGACCGGGGATATCCGCTTGCAAGCACTCATCAAGATCGCGCGGGACGCGTCGGTTCTCTTCCTCCCCCCTCTCTTCCTCCACTTCGTTCTTCTCTTCCCGCACGAGAAGAAGATCCCGAGACGGCTCTTCTTCCTCCGCCCCCTCCGCTTGCGGGGGCGCACGCTTCTCCGCTTCCCTCTTCACGCGGTCAGCCTCGCGATCTTCGCGGCGACCGCGCTGATCACCTTTCGGATCTACACGACCGGCCGGATGAACCCGGGGCTCCTCTCGCTGTTCCAGCTCCTCGCCGCGTTCTACCTGATGTTCTGCTTCGTCGCCGGCGTCGCCGCGTTCATCCACAGCTACGCGCACACCGCGAACCTCGAGATGCGGAAGAAGCTGCGCGGCGTTCTCATCGGAACGACCGCGGCCCTCCTTCCGATCGGCGTGTACAGCGTGCTCCGCCAAGTGAACACCGGCTGGGAGGTCCCATGGGACCCGGTCCTCACGCTCCTCGTGGCTCTCCTCCCGATCAGCTTCGGGCACGCGATCATTCGGTATCGGCTGCTCGACTTCGAGCTGATTCTGAAGAGGGGCGTCCTCTACGCGCTCCTTACGGCGTTTCTGGCGACCGTCTATCTCGTCCTGGTCGATCTCGCGAGCCGCGTCCTTCGGGGCCTCGTCGGAGGGAGCGACATCCCCGCCACCCTCCTCTCGCTCTTCTTCATCGCCCTTCTCTTCTCCCCCGCCCGGGACGCGATCCAGAAATGGGTCGATCGAACGTTTTATCGTGAAAAATACGAGCATCGAAAGACCCTCCACGAGTTCAGCTCGGCCCTCACGACGATTCTCGATCGGGAGACTCTGCTCCGGCTCCTCGTCGACCGGATCTCCTCCGCGCTTCACATCCCGAAGGTCGCCGTCTTCCTCCGCGATTCGAAATCGAAGGGGCTCCTCCTCCGGGCGGAGACCGGGCCCGGAACGCTCGGCGCGGAGAGCGCCCTCTTCGCGGGAACCGAGAGACCGCGGCTTCCCGAGTTCCTGCGCGAGCAAGCGGGCGTCCTTCCGATCGAACGCCTCGCCTCCGGAGGATCGGGGTGGCTCACGGACGCGGATCGCGACGAGCTCAGGAGGCTGGACACCGCCCTTCTCCTCCCTCTCGTCTCGGGAGAGGAGATGGTCGGGATCATCTCCCTCGGACGGAAGCGTTCGGGAGAGCTCTACTCACACGAGGACCGGCAGCTGCTCAAGACGCTCGCGAACCACGCCGCCCTGGCGATCGAGAACTCCGACCTCCACCACAGCGTGATCGAGAAAGAGAAGATGGAGCGGGAGCTCCGCCTCGCCCGCGAGATCCAGCTCGGGTTTCTTCCGCGCCGCGCGCCCGAGCTTTCGGAGGTCGCCATCGGCGCGCTCAACGCTCCCTGCCGCACGATCGGCGGAGACTACTACGACTTCCTCGTCACTCGCCCGCACGGACTCGGACTCGCGATCGCGGACGCCGCGGGGCACGGCGTTCCGGCCGCCCTGCTCATGGCGAACCTCCAAGCGACGTTCCGGGTGGAGGCGCTCACGCGCTCCTCGCCCGCCGAGGTCCTGAGCCGCGTGAACGCGTTCGCCGCCCGCCAGAGCCAGGAATCTCACTTCGTCACCTGCTTCTACGGGCTCATCGACCTTCGAAGCGGCATGTTCCGGTTCGCGAACGCGGGGCACATCCCGCCGCTTCTCGTCGGGGCGGACGGCTCCTGCCGCCGGCTCGAGGACTCCGATCTCCTCCTCGGCGTCGAGGACGGGATCGTCTACCGCGAACACGCGGTCGACCTTTCACCGGGGGACCTTCTCGTGCTGCACACGGACGGAGTGACGGACGAGCCGAACCGGAACGACGAGAGCTTCGGTTGGAAACGGTTCCAGGAGTGCGTCGTCGCGAACCGTCGTCTCGACCCTTCGGATCTTTGCAATCTCATCCTTCGAAACGTCATGGAGTTCATGGAGGGCGAGCCCGGCGACGACATCACGCTGGTCGCCGTCCGCTACTTGTAGCGCGGCCCGCCCCGCGCGCGCACATTCCCGCGACGGACACGCGCGCGATCCGGGCAGGAAATCGGTCGTTCGATCAAAAAACGAGCATCCCGTCCTCTTCTTTCCGCACGCCGTCTTCGCCGTAATCCCCTCTCCTTTCGGCAGTTCGCGAGAATCGCGCGGTTTGGCATTCAACATGCGAAAGAAAGCCCGCGCGGCGCAAGGACCGCTCACGGAAAACGGGATCCTGCCGATTCTTGGAGCGGACCGTGCCGCGGGCTTCGGGCCTGAGAACGATCGAAGCCCCGAAGGGGGTGAGGCCTATGGACAGCACGAGGCGATCCTCGATTCCCTGAGAAACGGGAAAGGAGGTGACCCGTGCTCCCGTTCCTGTTCACGTTCTGGGCGCTTTCGGACATTTTCTACTGGATGCACTAGGAAGGGTTCGGCCGAGCATCCGAACCCGCCTCAAGGGGGTCTCCGGTGAGATACTGGGCAGCCATGATCGGAATCAGCATCCTTGGGTTGCTGAGCATCGGCTCCGGGCTGTGGCACTGGTTCGCACGAGGCTTTCCAGGGAACTCAGCCGGGCTTCTCTTCTAGTCTTGCAAACGGCCGGGGAGGCCGAAGTCGATCGATCGATCGCGCCCCTTCCCGGCCGCGTTTCTTTTGGGCCCACGCCCCGGCCGAACGGCGCGATTCCTTTCTTCCCCCGCAAGCGCCTCGATGCGAGCAAGCGCGCGCGCCAGACGCCGAACCGCCTCATCCAAGGATTCCGAAGCGAGGCGCGAGGCGGCATCCAGCTCTTCTGCCGCTTCGTCGCACCGCCCCAGGAGCCGCAGCGCCCGATAGCGCCTCAGTCGGCTCTCCAGAGAGGATTCCATCTCGTCGATCGGTTCCGAATCCATGCGTCCGCCTGCGGGGGGCTCAACGGGAGGAACGCAAGGAACGGGCCCGAAGGGGCTCCGAGAAGATAGACCCGAACACCTTGTTCCGAAAGAAGATACAGGGTAAGCACCGGCGGGTGGCGTCGTTCGCGGGGGTCAAATCCCCCGGTTCGGGCGTGGATCTTCCCGATCGGTCAGGACCGTGGGGAACAGGATCCGCCATTCCTCGGAGCCGACGGCGAGGGCGGCATCTTGACGGGCGAGGAGAGCGCGCGCGAGGGCGGCGGCCGCCTTTCCGCGCGCCAGATCGG
>JAGUYC010000174.1 GCA_020061515.1 Gemmatimonadota bacterium | reverse complement strand
GGACCCCCTCGCGCCCGAGCGCGACCGCCACCGCCCGCCCGAGACCGGTCGACGACGCGGCCACGAGCGCCGACTTCCCGCGAATGCCGAGATCCATATCGCCCCCTCTCGAACGTTGATCGAATCCCGCGCGAATTGTACCGCGTGTCCCCTTGAGGGCCAAGAACGCTCTCATCAAGAATCCCCCGCCCCGTGTCGATACGTGGGGAGAGAAGCCGGCGGCTTCTCCGCGGGGCCGCTTCTCGCGGCGGAGGAGAACACGATGAGCCAACACACGATCCTCGTGGTCGACGACGAGCCGGCGATCGTCGCTTCGCTCGCCTACTGCCTCGAGATGGAGGGGTACCGCGTCCTAACCGCCTCGAACGGCGAGGACGCGGCGCGAAAGATTCTCGAGGTCGTTCCCGACCTCATCATTTCGGACATCATGATGCCCGGCGTGGACGGCTACGAGCTCTGCCGGCGCATCCGCCTGTACTACAAGACCCGACGCGTCCCTTTCCTCTTCCTCACGGCCAAGACCGCGGCGGAGAGCAAGCTCAAAGGGATGAAGCTCGGCGGCGACGACTACATCACCAAGCCGTTCGACCTCTCCGAGCTCGTCCTCAAGGTGCGCCGGGTTCTCGCGCGGACGTATCCGGTCTCCGACCCGGTCGTCTAGTGCCGCTCCAACGATCTTGGGGAAACGGTTCGGGAGCGGCACTTCGCGGGGAACGCCCCGCCGCTTGCTGAGGGCCCTTCGGGCCGCAAGCGCCTGGCCCTCCCCGCGGGGCCCTACCGGGAGGGGAAGAGCGCTTCCCCTCCCGGACCCTCCCGCGCGTGCCGGCCCGGGACGCGGGAGGATCGAGGCAGGTCCAGTTGGGCCGGCACGAGGAGAGCGCCGTGGAGATCACGGTCCTCGGAAGGAACGAGCTCGCCTCGCTCTGGATCATCGCGCTCCTCCTTCCGCCGCTCGCCCATCTCGTCGCGTGCGGGCTCGGGAAGCGCCTCGGCGCGCCGCGCGGATCGCATGCCCCGCGCATCCTTCTCCTCACGGCCGCCTCGGTCGGAACGCTCCTCTGGCTCACCGCGACGCGCTTCTCGTCCCTCCAGATCGCCGAGGACTCGGTCGCGTTCCGCTATCCGCCTCCGCTCGCGCGGACGTGCGTCGTCCCCCTCGCCGGCGTGCGGGACGTGAAGCTCTTCGAGAGCGGCTTCCCCCAACAAAGCTACTTCGTCAGCATCGCCCTCGCGACCGGCGAGGTTCACCGCTCGATCGGTCTCACGGCGCGCCGGCTCGACCCGCTCTACTCGATCTTCCGCGCGTTTCGTCCGGAAGACGTTCCCCACATCGCTTTGCGATAGAGGAGCCCTTCTCGGATCCTCGTGTCGAGTCGATCCGTCTTCCTTGGCGCGAGGGATCGGGGTGGATCGGGAACATCGCGCCCTCGGCTGCTCGCGTGAGCGGCGTGAAGAACCGCGTGCCGTCCACGCGCCCCATAGGAAGCCGCGACAAAGGTGACCTATACAGGATGACGAGGAGCTCGCGAGAGCGGAGAACCTCCGACCCATTGACACCTCGATCGATCTCAGCTAACCTGTGATCGGGTCGCTCGAAGATCCGCCGATCGCGACGCAAGCAGGAAATGTTGTTCTCTATCCCGTGATTCGAAACAACACGTTCGTTCACAACAAGGCGGCGCCGGACCAGGGAGGAGCGCTTCGCATCAGCAGCGATCGCTTCCAGTTCGACTTCCACCACAACATCGTCGCTTGTTCAAAGGGGGGTAAAGTCGTCTGCGATACCCTGGGGGCAGTCGTCACCCTGAGCTGCTCGGACTTCTGGATGAACACAGGCCCGGACATTTCGGGAGTTCCGATGGATTCCGACTCGGTCTTCGGTCTCCTCTACGAAGACCCGCTTCTATGCGTGCCGAATCCATGCTTCCTCTATGCGCTGCACGAGAGCTCGCCGTGTTCGCTGGAGAACTCCGGGTGCTCGCTCATCGGTGCTCTCGGCGTCTTCGCGAGCTGTACGGATACGTTCGCCTTGTGCGAGACCTTGATTCCTTCAGCCGTGGAGGGCATCAAAACCGCGCCGGGACCAAAGTCCTATGAACCGTTGATTCTTCAGGCGATTCCGAATCCGTTCAACGCGAGCGTGGAGATCCGGTACATCGTTCCCGCCGCGGATCGGGAGATTGAGATCCGGATCTATGATGTCGGGGGGAGAGTGGCGTATGCGTTCCGGAGGATTCGCGGCTCTCCCGGATGGGGAGTCGCGATTTGGACGGGGAAGAGCACGAGTGGGAGTCTTGCCTCCTCCGGGATCTGCTTCCTGAGACTGACATGCGAGGGATTCGACCCTCGTTTCAAGAAGATCGCGTTGCTCCGATAGACATGCTGGGGACCATGCAAGTCCGGCGACGGAGCGGCGCCAAGGAGACCCCAACGGACACGGACGGGCTCTTGCGAAGGTGCGAACGGCTGAATGGTCCAACGATTCCCCCGGAGGTGCTTCAATGAGAAAAGACTCAAGAGAGCATTCCCACCCGGCCGGAGGCTTCCGGTCTGTAACGGGTCCAATCGTGGGCGCGCGAATCACGGCGATCCTCGTTGCCGTGATTCTTGCCGGGGCCGCTTCGGCCAAGCCTCGTATTCCTTTTCAGGAAATCCGGGATGAGATCTTCCCGCACGGAGGGGAGTCTCTTCGTCCCGAAGTCTGCTCGGTTGCCTACTACAACACGTGCTCGGGCTGGGTGCACTTGTGGGCTTGGAGCTGTTCGGATGAAGCGGGTGTCGTCTTTGACTTGCCGTCGGAATGCGGCAAGACTCCGGGAACACCGTGCACGAATGAGGGGTTCTGGTGGTACTGGCGATGGACACACCCCGGATACAACTACACAGTGAGTTATCGTTTGTATCCGGTGGATTCGTCGTGCTGCAAGGCAGGGCCGCCGATCGGATCATTGAACCGCCAAGATCCGATCGAGCGCTGGAACTACTACGCTGGGCTCGGAACGACGGAGAGCGATTTCGTCACGTTGACGGCCATCATGGACTGGGGGGGGTACCCGTTCTTGATTACCGACAACAACAGCAAGAACCAGGAGATCGGCTGCGCGCCAATCCCGACGGAGCAACACACGGTGTATTACGGAGATGTTTACGGGGAGTACTGTCCGCCGTTGACGCTCGGGGACGATTTGGGTCTAGTGAACATCGTGATGGACGCCACGTTCTCCTGCGAGGAAACATCGATCGAGCCCGCGTCGTGGGGTGCGATCAAGACGCTCTTTCGGTAGCACGGTGCGTGTGAGTCGTCGCACCGTGGTAGTTGCGGCGGTGGCCCTTACGCCGCCGGTCCATCCTTCCTCAGACCCCCCGACCGGAGGGGAGCGTTGCGGCTCCGCTGCCGGCGGGCCGAGAACTCGCTCGTTCGACTCCCCGAGATCGACGCCGCCCTACGGGTCGCTCCTCGCGCCCTCCCAGACACGGCACGCGCCCGGTGAGATAGCCCTTGCCACGAAGAATCCTGCCGTTAGAATAGACCGGAAGCGGACCGGAAGAACGAGCCCGGGGTGAATCGCGATGGCTTCCAAGAAGAAACGCATCCTCATCGGCGCCGGGGTCGTCCTCGTCGCCGCGATTCTCGTCGCCGTCAACCTCCGCCGCGAACGCGGCGGGCGAACGACCGTTGAAATCGAGACCATTCGCACCCGAAACATCAAGTCCGTGGTGACCGCCTCCGGCTCGATCAAGGCGAAGCGGATGGTCCAGGTCTCCGCGAGCCAAATGGGAACGGTCGTCGAGGTGGCGGTGCGCGAAGGGGACGAGGTGCGGGCGGGAGACACGCTTCTCCAGATCGACCCGGTGCCGCACCGGCAGGCGGTCGAGCGCCTGCGCGCGGC
>JAGUYC010000339.1 GCA_020061515.1 Gemmatimonadota bacterium | reverse complement strand
GAACCGAAGAAGAGAGGTCGCCGGGAGCCCGCCGGCGTTCTCGATGAGGAGAGGCGGATCGTCCGTCCGCCTTCGGCACGCCGCGGCGACTCGGTCGATCGCTTCCCACACGATCGGTTCACGACTCAATCGGTTTGCCCTCCCCGTCCATCTCGATTCCTGCGCCGCGCGGACCGCCTCGAACGACGGGTTCCAGCGGGCGGGATCGGCGCGGGACGGATCGGCCGGCCCCGGCCCGACGATCGCGAGCAGCTCCGGATCCTCGCTCTCCGCTTCGCCGAAATCCGCCGCCCGATCGACGCCGAGGAGGGAAGCAAGCGCGGAGGAGGAAGGCGAGAAGGCTTCGCGGAGGGTCCACCCGAGCGCGGCGGTGGCGACGCGGAGCGCGGCGAGCGCGTGCCCCGCGTCGAGCGAGCAGTAGCGGTACGCCCGCTCTCCGTACTTCCACGCCTCGCGCCACCGGATCGAGGTCAGCCCGACGAGGAAGGACTCTGAAGGGAGCTCCCCGGCCAGCGTCTTCCACGCCTCGGAATCGAGCTCCGCTCTCCGTTCGAGCGCGTGCTCCCTCGGCGCGCAGTGATAGAAGCCCGCCCCTCCGTCGATCCCGCGAATGGGCGGAAGAAGGAGGTACCCCTCGGTCGGGTGGAGGTTGCCGCTCGAAGGGTTCACTCGGAGCGCCCAGGAGCTTCCTTGAAGCGATTTCCATGCGGAGATCGCGAGCGAGTAGTAGAGGAACTCCGAAAGAGACCGCCGGTCGAGGGGGAAGAGGGGGGCCGGATCCCTGGCGAAGAGACGGTCGTACGCGGGCGTCCGGTCCTCGTCCGGAACCGGGAGCGGAACGAAGGGCGCTCCTTCGAAGCGCCGGAACGGATCGGGCTCGTTCGCCCAATCCAGATAACCCGCCGAGCGCGCGAACCGGTCGAACCGATGCTTCGTTCGCTCGTGGTATTCGAGAGCCTCGCCGATCGCGCGCTCGCGGTCGACTCGATGGTCGGTATCGCCTCGCATGATGCCCACAAGATAGTCTCTCCGCTCCCGTCCCGCCGCACCGGATTCCGCGCCCTCTCCGCGAAACTCGGCTCATCCGCCCGGTCCCCGTCTCTCGCGCCCGATCTTCTTTTCGCCTCTTGACAACCGCGCCGCCCGGAATATCTTTTAGCCATGGCTAAAAAGAACAGCGGACGCCAAGCATCCCGGTCCGCGGGCGATTACCTGAAGGCGATCTACATGATCGGCGGAGAGAACGGGCTCGTGGCGACGGGAGCGCTCGCCGAGCGCCTCGGGATCGCGCCCGCTTCCGCCACCAACATGATGAAGAAGCTCGCCGCGTCCGTCCCGCCGCTCGTCGTCTACTCGAAGAGCCGCGGCGCGGCGCTGACCGCCGAAGGGAGGCGGATCGCGCTCGACCGCGTCCGACGCCACCGCCTCATCGAGCGCTTTCTCCACGATCGGCTCGGCTGCGGTTGGGATGAGGTTCACGAGGAAGCGGAGAGGCTCGAGCACGCGATTTCCGACCGCCTCCTGGACCGCATCGCGGAGCGGCTCGGACATCCGGCCGTCGATCCGCACGGGGACCCGATCCCCTCGAAGAACGGCTCGCTCGAGGTTCTCGACGAGCTTCTCCTCGTCGATCTCGAGCCGGGCGTGCCCGCGGTCGTCTCGAGGGTCCCGGACGGGGATCCTCCTCTGCTCCGCTCGCTCGGGGAGGCGGGGATCGTCCCCGGCGTCCGCCTTGTCGTCCGCGAGAAAGCGGCGCGCGCGGGCGCTCTCCGGGTTTGCATCGGACGCGACATGGAAACGCGGATCCTCCCGCGGCGAATCGCGGGGAAGGTGCGCGTCGCCCTGAAGAAGAGCCGGACGAAGGCGTTCTCCGAGGCCGATCGTCCCCGCCGGGAGAAGAGGAGATGAGCGAACCCGTTCTCTCGTTGCTTCTGGCGCTTTCGGTTACCGCGATCGGCGTCCTTCTCGTCTGGCCGGGAATCGGTCTCCTCTCGAGGCTTCGCCGCGGCGCGAGGATGACGGAGCGGGTTCTTCGCGAGGACGCCCTCAAGTACATCTGCAAGCGCGAGGCGAAGGGGTACCCTCCGACGGCGCACAGCGTCGCCGGAAACCTTCATGTGTCGATCAATCGGATGGCGGAGATCCTCGCGCGGCTCGAGGAGAAGAAGCTCGTCCGCCACGAGGGGGAACTCCTCCGCCTGACGCCGGAGGGGCAGGAGGTCGCGCTCAACGTGATCCGTGCGCACCGGCTCTGGGAGCGGTATCTGGCCGACGAGACCGGCCTCGACGAAACGGAGTGGCACGATCGGGCCGAGCAGATGGAGCACGCGCTCTCGCCCGACGACGTGGAAAAGCTCGCCGAACGTCTCGGGAGCCCGACCCACGATCCGCACGGCGATCCGATCCCGACCTCGACGCGCCGGAGCGTCTTCCACGGGGGGCGGCCTCTCACGGCGGCGGAGGCGCGCGTTCCGCTCCGCATCGTCCATCTCGAGGACGAGCCGGAGGCGGTCTACACAGAGCTCGTCGCCGTAGGGCTCCGGCCGGGGATGACGGCGCTCGTCGTCGAATCGACCCCGGAGCGCGTCCGTTTCTTCGCCGACGGGGACGAGCACATTCTCGCCCCGATTTTCGCCTCGAACATCTCGGTCGTGCCGATCCGGCGAGAGGAGGCGGAGCCGCAGGCGCCGGGGGAGAGGCTTTCGCATCTCCGGCCCGGCGAGAGCGCGGAGGTGGTGAGGGTGTCCCGCGCCTGCCGCGCTCCGGAGAGGCGGCGCCTCATGGATCTCGGCGTCCTTCCGGGCACGAAGATCACCGCGGAGATGAGGAGCCCCACCGGAGGCCTCGTCGCGTACCGAGTGCGCGGGGCGCTCATCGCGCTTCGCTCCGAGCAGTCCGACCGCATCGTCGTGAAGCGAATCATTGAGGACTCGACCGAATGAACAGGAAGGACAAAGCCGCATCCGGCTGCGCGGCCTGTCCCGCACATCACGCGGGCCATCTCCGCAGGCTCGGCGTGGACATGGAAGAATGGGACTACGTCGCCGCGCTTGCCGGGAACCCGAACGTCGGGAAGAGCACGGTCTTCAACGCGCTCACCGGGCTCCGGCAGCACACGGGGAACTGGCCCGGAAAGACCGTCTCGCGCGCCGAGGGGGGCTTCGTCTACGGCGGGAGCCGGTTCAAGATCGTCGATCTTCCGGGAACGTACTCGCTTCTCGCCACGAGCCTCGACGAGGAGATCGCGCGCGACTTTCTCCTCTTCGGGCGTCCGGACGTCACGGTGGTCGTCGCGGACGCGATGCGCCTCGAGAGGAATCTCAACCTGGTCCTTCAGGTGTTCGAGATCACCGACCGCGTGGTGCTCTGCCTGAACTTGATGGATGAAGCGAAGCGGCACGGGCTCCGGGTCGACGATCGTCTCCTCTCGCGCGAGCTTGGCGTTCCGGTCGTTCCGGCGGCCGCCCGCTACGGCGAAGGGATCCCTCGGCTCCTCGAGGAGATCCGCGCGGTCGCGACGGGCGAGATCGCGCCGAAGCCGCGCCGTCTGGAGAAAGGTCCCCGCGCTCTCCAAGGGGCGGTCGAGCGCCTGGTCGAGGAGATCGAGGATGCGTTCCCCGGTCTTCCGAACGCGCGGTGGGTGGCGCTCCGGCTCCTCGACGGAGACCGGACGATCGTCGAGGCGGTCAGGAAGGGGGACCTCGGGGACCTGACGCGCGACGGACCGGAGCCGGCGGGCGCGCCTCGCGGGGCGGAGAAGGAGGCGCGATGACGGCCGCTTCGTCCTCGAACGCCCGCGAGCGGCTTCTCGCGTCCGCGGAGGATCTCCGCTTCCAAGTCGGCGGGGATTTCCACGAGCTGCTGATGGAGTCGATCTACACCGAGGCGGCCCGCATCGCCGGCCGCGCCGTCGCGCGCGCCGACGAGAAGACGCATTTCGACTGGGACCGCGCGGTGGACCGCGTCGTGACGAGCCGCGTGTGGGGGTTCCCGATCCTCTTTCTCCTCTTCACGCTGATCTTCTGGATCACGATCTCGGGAGCGAACGTCCCTTCCGGCTGGCTCGCGGCCCTTCTTCTCGACAAGGGACATCCGCTCCTCAAGGGGCTCGCGGCGGGTGCCGGGCTTCCGTGGTGGCTCGGCGGCATCCTGATCGACGGGATCTACCTCGCGACCGCCTGGGTGGTGAGCGTCATGCTCCCGCCGATGGCGATCTTCTTCCCGCTCTTCACGCTGCTCGAGGACTTCGGCTATCTCCCGCGCGTGGCGTTCAACCTCGACAATCTCTACCGCAAGTTCGGCGCGCACGGAAAGCAGTCGCTCAGCATGATGATGGGCTTCGGGTGCAATGCGGCGGGCGTCATCGCGACGCGGATCATCGACAACCCGAGGGACCGGCTCATCGCGATCCTCACGAACAACTTCTCCCTCTGCAATGGAAGGTGGCCGACGCAGATCCTCCTCGCGACGATCTTTCTCGGCGCGCTCGTCCCGCCGCTTCTCGCCGGTCTCGTCTCGGCGCTGTCCGTGGTCGCGGTGGCCCTTCTCGGCGTCGCCCTCTCCCTCGTCGTGTCGTGGGGGCTCTCGCGGACTCTACTCCGCGGCGAGATCTCGACGTTCAGCCTCGAGCTTCCGCCATATCGTCCCCCGAGAATTCTCCAGACGATTTATACATCGATCATCGACCGGACGGTCTTCGTTCTCTGGCGGGCGATCGTCTTCGCGGTTCCGGCGGGGGCCGCGATCTGGCTCTCGGGGAACCTCCGCTTCGCCGACGCGAGCCTCGCCGAGCACCTGATCCGCCTCTTCGATCCGTTCGGAGTTCTGCTCGGCCTGAACGGCGTGATCCTTCTCGCCTATGTCGTGGCGATTCCGGCGAACGAGATCGTGGTCCCGACGATCCTCATGCTCACCGTTCTCGCGACCGGGACCTCCGGCGTCGGCTCGGGGACGGGCGTGATGTTCGAGCTCGAGTCGGCCGCCGACACGCTCGATCTCCTCAAGGCGGGCGGCTGGACGCTCCTCACCGCCGTCAACCTGATGCTCTTCAGCCTCATTCACAACCCATGCAGCACGACGATCTACACGATCTACAAGGAGACCGGAAGCCGGAAGTGGACCGCGGTCGCGACGCTTCTTCCGATCGCGATGGGCTTCCTCGTCGTCTTCCTCCTCGCGCAGGTGTGGCGGATCGCGGGAGGGTAGGGAAGCTACCCCGCCATCCCTCCCTCCGTCAGGCGGCGGAGGTCGCGGAGGGCGGAGTCGATCTCCTCGGGAGCGACGGCGCGCGCGCCGTCCCGGTGCCGGAGCTTCCCGGCGCGCGCCATTTCGACCGCGAGGTCGCGGATCGTTGTCCCCTTCTCGGCCGCCTCCTTCACGAGGGAGGCGCCGGCGGCGTAACCGATGAGTGGGTTCAGCGCGGTGACGACGATCGCGTTCCGCGCGAGCCATCCTTCCGCCTTCTCGCGGTTCGCCCGGATCCCCAGCACGCACTTCCCGGTGAACATCGAGACCGAACCGATCACGACCTGCATGCTCTCGAAGAGGTTGTGCGCGATGACCGGCATCATGACGTTCAGCTCGAGCTGCCCGGCCTGCGAGGCGAGGGCGACCGCGGTGTCGCATCCGATCACATGAAACATCGCCATATCAAGCATCTCGGCGAGGACCGGATTCACCTTCCCCGGCATGATGCTCGATCCCGGCTGCACCGCGGGAAGCCGGATCTCATCGAGCCCGGTCGCGGGCCCCGAGGCGAGGAGGCGAATATCATTCGCGATCCGGATGAGCGTGAGGGCGAGCGTGCGGAGGGCGCCCGAAAAATGAGCCGGGTCCGCCATCGATTGCATCGACTCGAAGAGATCGTCCGATCCTTCGAGCCTGAGACCGGTGATCTCGGAGAGACGCCGCACCATCCGCGCGCGGTATTCGGGATGCGCGTTCAGACCGCTTCCGACGGCGGTCCCGCCGATCCCGAGGCGGCGGAGCCCGTCGGCGGCCGCCGCGATCCGCTCCGCGTCCCGCTCGACCGCCTTCGCGTAGGCGCCGAACTCCTGCCCGAGCCGCACGGGGACCGCGTCCTGGAGGTGAGTCCTTCCCGACTTCACGACGTCGTCGAGCTCACTTGCCTTGTCGCGAAGCGCCTCTGCGAGGGAACGCACGGCCCCGAGAAGCTCCTCCTCGCGCCAGAGGCATCCGAGGCGGATGGCGGTCGGGATCGTGTCGTTCGTCGATTGGCTCATGTTGACATGATCGTTCGGATGCACGAGGTACTCGCCCGGCTTTCCGCCGAGAAGGACGGTCGCGCGGTTCGCGATCACCTCGTTCGCGTTCATGTTGTGGCTCGTTCCCGCTCCCGCCTGGAACGGATCCACGACGAACTCGGCGTCCCACTTTCCCTCGGCGACCTCTTCGGCGGCGCGCGCGATCGCTTCCGCGCGCTCCGCGTCGAGGAGACCGAGATCCCGATGCACCTCCGACGCGGCCCGCTTGATCGTCCCCATCGACCAGACGAACGCGCGCCACGGCTTCAAGCCGGAGACCGCGAAGTTCTCCACCGCTCGCGCGGTCTGCGCGCCGTAGAGCGCGTCTTCCGGAACTTCCACCTCGCCGAGCGAGTCCTTTTCGATGCGCGTTCGCTTCGCGTTCATTGGTTCCTACCCTTCGCGCGCGGCCCTCTCGCGCGGGTCTTCCTCGCCGCGCTTCGCTTCGCGCCTTGCTTCCGCGCGGCCGCGGGCGCTCTCTCGATGTGCTTCATCAGCCAGCCGATCACCTCGTGATACCAAACCTCCGCGTTCGCCGGCTTCTGGACCCAATGCCCCTCGTCCGGGAAGTGCAGGAACCGCGAGGGAACACCCATCACCTGAAGCGCGGTGAACATCCCGATCCCTTCGGAGATCGGACAGCGGAAGTCCTGGTCCCCGTGGATCACGAGGGTCGGCGTTCGAAACTTGGAGACATGGAGGTGCGGGCTGAACTTGAGGATCGCCCGTCGGTTCGTGTGCGGGAGAGGGCCGTGCTCGTATTCGTCGAACCAGAGCTCCTCGGTCGTGTACGCCATCGTTTCGGCGTTGAAGATTCCGTCGTGGGAGACGAGCGCGCGGAAGCGGTCGGTCCGCCCCGCGATCCAGTTGACGAGAAAGCCGCCGAAGCTCGCCCCTGCCGCCGCCATCCGGTTTCCGTCGATGAAGCGGTACTTGCGGAGGATGAGATCGACGCCGAGCCGAATGTCCTCGAAGCAGCGCCCGCCCCAATCGCGGCTGATCTGGTCGCTGAAGCGCTGCCCGAAGCCGGTCGATCCGCGCGGGTTCAGCATCGCGACGACCGCTCCGCGCGCCGCGAAGAGCTGCGCGTTCCATCGATAGTGGAACTGGTCGAGAAACGCGGACTGCGGCCCCCCGTGAAGGAGAAGGATGAGCGGGTATTTCTTTCCCTCGCGGAAGGAGGGGGGGCGGACAAGGAACCCGTGGATCGGCGTTTCTCCCGCGCCCGGATACCAGAACTCCTCCGCCTCGTTCATCCGTACGCGCGCGAGGACGTCGCCGTGGCGGGTGAGCCGCCTTGCCGCCGCTCCCGCGTCGCGAGGGATCCAATCCGGCGCGTCCCCCGCCCCGAGAAACGGCGCGATGCCGCGGTCCGGCGTCAAGCGGTAGAGGTCGAGAGGAGCGGTCGTCGACTCGCGCCCCACGAGGAGATCGTTCGATCCCGGAATCCGCCGAAAGAGCGAGTTCGTGGTGCCGAACGTGAGCTGGCGCACGCGGTTCGCTCGGAGGTCGAGGCGGTAAAGGGAGACGCGCCCCCGATCCTGCGCGGCGAACAGAATCCCGCCGGCTCCGTCCGCCTCGAACGCGTGCGGGCTTCGGTCGAACCGTTCGAGAGAGACCGCGGTCGACTTCCTCTTCCGGTCGTACGCCTTGATCCGGTTCTTGTCCGCCTCGTACCCGGGGCGGTCCATCGCCAAATAATAGATACATGAACCGTCCGGAGCGTAGCGGGGATGACAGTCGCACGCCTCCGAGTTCGAGACGCATTCCGCTTCTCCGTCCATCTCGAGGCCGCGAATCCTCTGCACGAAGATGCAGTTGTTCGTCGAGCGGGCGACGACCCCGTCCGGGTTCATCACGAAGGCGATCTCGCGTCCGTCCGGACTGAAGTCGTAGTCGCGATCGGAGCCGAGCGCGATCGGCGGCGCGTCCAAGTTGTGCGGCGTCAGATCCCGCATCCGCCCCGTGTCCGCGTCGACGAGGAAGATGTGGTTCCGCATCCGATCTCTCCACGAATCCCAGTGGCGGAAGAGAAGCTCGTCGGCGACGCGGGCGGTGGATTTCTCGTTGACGAGGCCGAACACGGCCGCGCGCGGCGGTTCGTTCTCCGGTTCCCCCAGGTTCTTTCGGCGCGGATCGTAGGCGCTCGAGACGACGACCTTGCGCGCGAAGACGATCCGCCGCGAGTCGGGCGCCCAGAGGGGTCCCTGCGCGCCTCCGTACCCCTTCGTCACGCGCCTCGCTTCGCCGCCGCCGACCGGAATCACCCAAACCTGCGCACCCAGATCTTTCTCGCGATCGCTGACGAACGCGATCCGCTTCCCGTCGGAAGACCACGCCGGATCTCGGTGGTTGCCCGGTCCGGGCGTGAGGACGCGGCTTCTCCCCGTGGCGAGATCGAGGACGCGAATCGTCTGCCGCACCTCGTTCTTCTTCGGGTCGTGGCGTGCCACGACGTAGACCGCCTCGGTCCCGTCCGGCGAAACCGACACTTGCCCGATCCGTTCGATCGACATGAGATCGCGAAACCTAAGGGGCGATCTTCTTCGGCTCATCACCGCCATGCGCAATCCTCCGTGCTTGTCCACAACGCGAATCTACTCCGGCGGTGGCCGCTCGGCAATCAGGCGTCCCGCATCCGCCTCTTCGCTCGTCTCCGCCGAAGGAAGCGGGTCAGCCTCCAGAAGCGATTCGCGGAACGCACGCGCGTAGAAGTCCCAAACGGCGACGAAGAGCGCGCCCAAGATCGGCCCGATGAGGAAGCCGACGACGCCGAAGAGGAAGAGACCACCGAGCGTGCTGAAGAGAACGAGAAGAGGGTGCATCTTCGTATCGCGCCCCACGAGCCGCGGGCGGAGCAGATTGTCCACCGTGCTCACGACCAGCGTAGAGAATGCGAGGACGAACACGCCTTCTCCGATGTTCCCCTTGGCGATCTGGATGATCCCCGCGGGGAGCCAGACGAGCCCGGTCCCGACGCCGGGAATGATCGAGAGAAAGGTCATGAGCGCTCCCCAGAAGACGGCTCCTTCGATTCCCACGAACGCGAAGGCGATTCCCGCAAGCGTCCCCTGCACGATGCCGATGACGAAAGTCCCCTTGAGCGTCGCGCGCGTCACGGACATGAACCGCTCGACGATCTCGGCCTTGTCCTCTTTCCGGAGGGGGAGATAGCCGAGTATCTTCGCGAGAATCGCCTCGCCGTCCGCGAGGAAGAAGAACATCGCGTAGAGAAGGAGGAAGATCTGGAAGATGAGGGAGACGGTTCCGCGCGTGAGGGCCGAGAGGCTGTTGAACAGAAACGAGCCGACGCTCCCCACCATTTGCCCGAGCCGCGTGAGGATCTCGGGACGGTAAGGGGCCAGACGTTCGGCTCCCGGGATCTTCTCCAGCAGGCGGCTCGGCTCGTTCACTTGCGCGCTCACCCACGGGCCGACCTGGTTGCTGATCTGGAGCGCCTGCCCGGCGACGAGCCCGAGGAGAAGCGAAAGGGGTGCGATGACGACCACGAGAAGGATGAGGAGCGTCGTCGCGCTCGCCAGATTGCGGCGTCCCCGAACGCGCCGGAGGATCCCCCGGTAGAGCGGGTGCGCAAGACCGGCGAGGAGGGCCGCAAGAAGAAGGACGATGAGGAACCTCCGGATCATCGCGAGAAAGAGAGCGGTGACCAGAACGAGAAGGATGACGAGGGAGATGTGCCGGAGCCGGTCCCGATCCATGCCCGCACGATAGCAGACCGGCGGGGGAGGAGGGAAGAGGGGAAGCCGCGCGCTTCTCCCGCGCCTTTCCGGCGCAGGCAAGAACCGCGCGGCTTCGGTCGATCGAGCCGGCCGCTACAGGTCCTTTCCGAACCCCGCGGTCAGCATGAGATACGCCCAGAAGCCCGGATCGGTCTTCTCCGGGTCCCGGAGCTTGTAGATCTCGTTCGCGAAGGACTTCGACGGCAGAAAGACGGAAGCGCCCCCCTCGACGCGGACGCCCGCGACCCGAGAGGTCGATGCCACGACGTCGATCTCGACGCCGACCGACTGCGTCTCCTTTCCTTCGAAGTCCGTGTACGGGGCGGCGGTCCGGAAGTAGTGCGCGTCCGCCTTCAGCGTCCACCCGGAGCAGGGCTCCACCGAGGCGCGCGTCATGAGGTCCATCAGCCCCTCCGGCCTGTAGGCGCCGAAGTAATCCATGAACCCGCGGAACCGGTGAGTGCGCCCGTAGAGACCGCTGTAGGCCCCGTACGTGTCGTCCGCCGGATCGGAGTCGCCCGAGGCGTAGTCGATTCCGAGAGCGAGCCTCGCTTTCCGCGCGGTGGGAAGCGCGTAGCCGACCTCCGCCGTCGCGAGATAGGCGGAGATGTCCTGCGAGCGGATCGGGCTCGCGGCCGCCTGTTCCCCGGCCTGATACACCGCGTTCATCTCGAGATCCGCCGATCCGTACGAGCGCTTGTGATAGAGGCCGAAATCGAACCGATCGAGAAGGTTGAGATCGTGAAGATTTCCGGTTCCGCCGGCGAGCGCCGCGTCGCGCTCGTAGAAGCCGAACAGATCGAGCGCCGGCCCCGGAAGCTTGCAATTGATACCAAAAATATCGAAGTCGCGCGTTCCCTTCTTCGCGCTCGGCTCGAGCCTCTTGAGCGAGTACGTGTGGATCCGGGCCGCAGGGAGCGCGTAGGCGAGCGACGCTCCCTCCCACGTGCGCCCGACGTTGCTCCAGTCGTTGGAGCCGAAGACGCGGCCGTTGCCGATCTCCATCTCGAAGCGCCCTGCCTGAAGCGCGAGACCCTCGAGACCGAGGCGGTCGACGAGGAGATACGCCTGGTGAATGTCGACGTTCTTCGCGTCGGCGGTGGTTCCGGAGAGAAGATCGCTCGACGCGTTCACGCCGCCCAATCGCCGGCTGTCTTGAAATTGGATGAAGAGGTGCGTGTTCGACTCGACCACCGCCTCGATTCCGAGCCGCGTGCGGAGGTCGTTGAACTGGAAAGGAGACGCGGCGGGATCGAAGTTCTTCTTGTCGGCTTCCGCGCGGACGCGCATCTGCCCGCTCACGCTGATCTTGGTCTCCGCGAGAACCGATGCGGGCATGAGGGTTGAGATTCCTACCAGGATCCAAAGAACGAAAGAGGCGGGGCGTCTTCTCGTCATCGCGTGCTCCTTTCTCCGCCTCGGCGGCCGGGGAGCGCGGCGGATGTTCGTGTCTCGGATCGAGATCTCCCGATACCCTGGATTCGATCCGGCTGAAAGACTATCTTAGCGGTTCGGGGAAGTCACGGGAAAACCTCCGATGCGAAGCGGCACTCGTTGCGAGATGTGAACGCTCGCGCCGCGGATTCTGGAAAGCCGCGGGAGAAACATCCGGCGGAGAGGGGGGAGTGAGAACATGAAGATCAGGAAGACGATCGCGCGGGCGGCGGTCCTTGCGATTCTATGCGGGACCTCCGCCGTTGCTTGGGCCGAAGAAGCCGGCACGAAACCGATTCAGCTCGCACTCTGGAATCCGGCGCAGGTTTTCGACGAGGAGACGTCGATCGCGGGAATCCGAATCAACCTTCTCTACGGCGTGAACCGGAACATGCTGGGCCTCGACCTCGGTCTCGGCAACCACACGCGGGAAAACACGACGGGATTCCAGTACGGTCTCGTCGGGTACACCGAGGGAACGTTCGTTGGTTGGCAGAACAACTTCTTCAACTACTCGACGACCTTCTTGGGGTTCCAGACCGGCTTCTACAACGGGGCCGAAAGCGCGACGGGATTCGAGTGGGGTTTGGTCAACGTCACCGACGACATGCACGGGCTCCAGCTCGGGATCTTCAACATGACGCAAACGCTGCACGGCCTGCAGATCGGAGTGATCAACGTGGTTCAGAGGAAGGAGGAGCTGCCGATTCTGCCGATCCTCAATTGGTCGTTCTAGCTACTTTCCGGGGCCGGATGCGCGGATCTGCGCAACGGTCTCCGAGAACCTCTCGAAATCGCGTTCGAGCCGCTCCACGAGGAGAGGCGCCCGGTCGAGATCCCGCTTCTTGGCTGCGGTCTCAAGCTCGAAGGCCGCGTCGCGAAGAGAAGGCGCCGCCACCGTCGCGGAGGACCCCTTGATCGAGTGCGCGAGCCGTTCCAGCTTTGCCCCGTCCCCGTCGGCGAGGGCGCTCTTCACTTGATTCAGAAGGTTCGGCATCTCCTCGAGGAAGAGGCCGAGGATCTCGGGGATGAGGGATTCGTCATTGCCGAGCCGCTCGAGGAGCGCCTCGCGGTCGAAGCAGAGCTCCGGCACGCGACGTGAGACGGTCGTCGTGTCATCGAGATCCGTCGATTCCCGCCCCGACATCTGCCTCGCGATCGCCGCGCTCAGTTCCGCGGGATGGATCGGCTTCGTCACGTAGTCGTTCATCCCGGCAGCGAGGCAACGTTCCCGATCTCCCTTCATCGCGTGCGCGGTGAGAGCGATGATCGGAATCCGCGGGTTTCGGACGCCGGACGCCGGGCTTCGAATCGCCTCGGTCGCCTCGAAGCCGTCCATTTCCGGCATCTGACAATCCATCAGGACGAGGTCGTACGGGACGAGGCGGAGCGCCTCGATCGCTTCCTTGCCGTTCGCGACCGCGTCCGCGCGATGGCCCATCTTCTGGAGAACTTGGACGGCGACGCGCTGATTCACCGCGTTGTCCTCGGCGAGAAGAACGCGCAGCCGTCGTTTTCCCGTGCTCGGAAGGACGTGCTGAGTGACGAACGGTCTCCTCTCCGCGCGTCCGACGGTCGAATGATAGCCGGCGACCGACACAAGACAATTATAGAGATGCGAACGTTTGACCGGTTTCGTGAGGTAGGCGGCGAAGCCGATCTCGCGCACGCGCGCCGCGGTCCCCTGATGCCCGACCGAGGTCAGCATGATGAGTGTCGTTCCCGCCAGGATCGGGTCGGTCTTGATTCGCCTGCCGAGCTCCTCGCCGTCCATTCCGGGCATCGCCATGTCCACGATGGCGATCGACGCGGGGTCATTCGAGCGGATCGCCTCGACGAGCCGATCGAGCGCTTCGGGTCCCGAAGCCGCCTCGAGAACGCGGCACCCCCAAGAGAGAAGCTGTTCGCGAAGGACGATCCGGTTCGTCTCGGTGTCGTCGATGACCAAAATGCGTTTTCCCCGGATATCCTCCGGAAGCGGCTTCTCCTTGACCCCTTCGATGTTCGACTTCTCCAGCGCCACCGTGAACCAGAAGGTCGATCCCTTCCCGACCGTGCTCTCGACGCCGACGGTCCCGCCCATCAGCTCCGCGAGCTGCTTGGAGATGGCGAGGCCGAGACCGGTTCCCCCGTACTTGCGCGTGGTCGAGGCATCTACTTGCGAGAACGAGCTGAAGATGTGGTCCAATCGGTCGGGAGGAATCCCGATGCCGGTGTCTCTTACGATGAACCGGAGATGAAGGAGAGAGTTTCGTTCCTCCGCCTTCTCGACTCGAATGGAGACTTCGCCCCGGTCGGTGAACTTCACCGCGTTCCCCGTCAGGTTGATGAGCACCTGGCGGATTCGTCCGGGGTCGCCCCTCAACCGGACCGGTACGTCCCGTTCAATGAGGCTCGTGATCTCGAGCCCCTTGCTGTGCGCTTTGAGCGCCATCATGTCCATCAGTTCGTCGAGAATCGCTCGAAGGTCGAAATCGAGGATCTCGAGATCCATCTTTCCCGCCTCGATCTTCGAGAAGTCGAGAATGTCGTTGATGATCGTGAGAAGCGCCTCCGCCGACAGACGCACCGTCTCGGCGTGGTCGCGCTGTTCCGGCGAGAGCTCGGTGTCGAGGAGAAGGCCGATCATCCCGAGAACGCCGTTCATCGGCGTGCGGATCTCGTGGCTCATGTTGGCGAGGAACTCGCTCTTCGCACGGGCCGCCGCTTCCGCCTTCTCGATCGCGGCCTTCAGCTCCCTGTTCGCGCGGATCAGCTCCTCGGTTCGCGACATCACCTGGCTCTCGAGAAGATCCCCGCGCTTGCCGAGCTCGAGGTCGCGCTTCTGGATCTCGGCGAGCATCTCGTTGAACCCGTCGATGAGCGTGCCGATCTCGTCGGCGTTCCCTGTCGGAGCGCGGACCGAGTAGTCCTTCAGAGCGGAAACCGACCGGGCGATCTCGGAAAGCCGGACGATTGGTCTCGAGATGAGACCTTGCAGCCAGACGGAAAGGAGGAGAGCGAGAAGGAGGGAGGCGGCCACGAGCACGCCGATGACGAACGCGTAGCGCCCGAGGATCGCTCGAAGCTCGCTCATGTCCCCGCGGAGGTAGATCGTGCCGATCTGCTCTCCGCGGAGGATGATCGGCCGATAGACGTGGATCGCCGCGTCGCGGAACGAGTGCCCCTCTCCGGGTTCCGTCGTCGGGAAGAGATCCGGGCTCTGGCCCGTCTTGAGATAGCGGGCGAAGACCGTTCCCTTCGCCGTGTAGATGCAGCCGGCCACGACGTGCGGGTCCGCGGCGAGCGCCGCGAGGGCTTCCTCGGCGGCGTCGGGATCGTCGAACGAAAGGGCGGCGATGCTGTTCGCGGCGACCGCGTCGGCGAGCACGGTGTGCCAACTGGTCATCTCGCGGTAGAACTCGGCCCGTTCGAGCGCCGTCACCGCGGCCATGCAAAGGAGGAGCACAACCCCGCTCGTCCCCAGAATGATCAGCGTGAGCTTGCGGCTGATCGGGAGGTCGCGGAACGGCTTCATTGCCCGCCTCCCTTTCCGTTCCCGACGATCCGGGCGAGCTGGAGGAGCTTCGCGTTCAGCTTGATCCCCGCGCGCTCGGCGGAAGCGACGTTGATCTCGAACCGCACGCGGTTTTCCTCGATGAAGAAACCGATCGCGCCGTATCGCTCGGCAAACTTCTCGTTCTCCCCGACAATGAGGGTCGCGAGCGGATTGATCTCCTTGAAGGCGCACGCGAGCTCCGCCTCGTCCGTCCGGGCGACGAAGAGGATATGGACCCCCTTCGCCTCCCGCGTGTTCTTCAGTCGCTTGACGAGAACCGGTCGGCCGTCGATCGGTTTCTGTTCGACAATCCGGTCGAGGACGGGGCCGAACGGGTCCTTCCCGAGGATCCCGATCACGATCGGCGAGGCGGGCTCGGAGAACGCGGACTCCGGCCAGTCGGCGAACTTGGCGAAGTTGTAAAGGAAGGCGGCCTTGATCTCGTATTCGGAAAGCGACTCATCCCCCGCGCCCATGCCGTGGACGAGCGTCGCCGCCGGAAGGAGAACGAGAAGTATCGCGATCGACCGCTTCATCGTCATCTCAGTACCTGATGCTCGCGCCGCCGTAGACCGTGCGCTCATTGAACGCTCGTCCGCTGCTCATCCCGGAAACGAACTCGACGTGCTTCGGCCCGATGAGATTCGTTCCCACGAGAAAGAGCTCGACGCGATCGTCGACTTGCCATCCGAACCGGGCGTCGAGCGTGAAGTGGCTGTCGATGTCGAACCGGTCGAGCCGATCGACGTACCGCGCTCCGATGTCCGCTTGGACCCGCCCCGGCAGGTCGACGAAGGTCTGCACGAAGGCCTGATGTTCCGGGCTCGCCCCTTCGGCCGGTTCGAATTCGATCACATCGCCGGGTTCGGTGGTCCAGACGTCGAGGCGGAGGTAGCCGTACCCCGTCCGGAACCAGAGACGGTCCGCGGCACGCCAGTCGAAAGCGACTTCCGCGCCGTAGGTCTGTCCCTCGCCGAGGTTCGTGCCGTAGAACGGGAGAACGATCCACGACACGGGGTTCCCCTGGAACCGCACGGCTCCGATCTCGCCCGTGCGGAGACAGGTATATCGGTTATAAAAGGTCGCGAGATCGATCATCATGCGATCGCTCGGGTTCAATCGGTATCCGACCTCGTACGCCGTGAGCTTCTCGCTCCCGAAGTCATCCGTCCCGTAGAGGGTCACGACCGTCGGATACGGGCTCGAGTTTTCGGAGGAATGGGGCGGAAGCGTCTCCCACTGAATCACGATGCTCCGCTCCGCGCGCGAGGGCGTCCGCACGGCGCGCGAGACCGCCGCCCAAACCGTATGGTTGTCGGAAGGAAACCAGCGGAGCCTCGTGCTCGGCTGGACCTCGAGGCCGGTGTAGTCGTTCCTCTCCAACTTCGAGCCGAGAGTGAGGTAGAGCTTGTCGGGGAACAGAGCAAGGTCGCCCTGCGCGAAACCGCTCGCGACGTCCACCATCCGCTTGTCGGGCACCGTGTAGCAGCCCCGGACGCTGTCCACTTCGTCCGAGATGGCGCGAAACCCAGCGCCCCAGACGATCTCCGCTCTCTCGGTCGGTCGCCAGCTGTGCTGGAGGTCGAGGTCGATCGTGTTGTGTTCCTCGCTCAGCTGGAGGCTACGCCGATCCGTTCGGTCGAAGTACGTCTGAAAGGAAAGTTCCGAGTGGGGCGAGAGCGTCTCCGTCCATCGGAAGAGAAGATTCCCTCCCTCGTATCGGCTCTTCTCGCGAACGAGCTCTTCGTACGGCTCGACGAGGGTCGGGAAGCCGTACACTTCGCCGACCTCGCCGCCGTCGACATCCCCTTGAAGCGTGATGTGCCGGGAGGTCGACGCGTTCCAGTCGAGCCGGAAGCCTCCGTGAACCGCGGTCCAGCCGTCCTCCGGCTCGAGACCTTCCGCGCTCGCGAACCCGTCCTGTTCGGAGTACTTCACGTGGGCCCGCAGCCAAGCGTTCTCGCCGATCGCCGTTCCGTAGCGCTGCCCGACCAGCTTCTTCTCCTTCGTGCCGGATGCGGCTTGAGAGAAGAACCCGGCGGTCTTCGCCGCGTCCTTTGTGATGATGTTGATGACGCCGTTCACGGCGTTCGCGCCCCAGAGCGCGGCGCCCGGGCCGCGGATCACCTCGATCCGCTTGACGTCCTCGAGAAGAACATTCTGCGCGTCCCAGTAGACCCCCGCGTAGAAGGGCGTGTAGACGCTCCTTCCGTCGATGAGGACGAGGAGTTTGTTCGAGAAGTTGCCGGCGAAGCCGCGGGAAGTGATCGCCCACCAGGATGAACTGATGCGCGCCACCTGGAGGCCGGGGACGAAGCGGAGCGCGTCGGCGATCGTCGTCGCGCCCGTCCGGCGGATCTCCTCGCCGGTGAGAACATAGACCGCGGCCGCCGCGTCGGAGAGATGCTCCGCCCTCTTGGACACGGAGGTCACTTCGATCGCCATGAGATCCTCGATGCTGAGCGTCGTCAGATCGATCGGGCCCGACGCTTCGGCTCTCGCGAAGCTCGCCGCGAGGAGAAGGAGCACGAGGAACGGAGCGACGACGGAGAGGACGCGGAGGATCACGGCGAGAAGGCGCGTTCTTCCCGCGGCCGGTTCGAAACCGGGTTCGCGGCGGGGAGTTTCGAACCCCGGGCTGCTCCGGCTCTTCGCTTCGGCTCGCCCCTCGCGTGTTTCGATTCCCGGCGCCCGTCGAAGCTCCGAGCTCTCCGGACGGTTGATCGACGAAGGTTGATACATGACGGTTTCTGTTCCGCGCATCCCCGGGATCGATCCGCCCCGCATTCGAGACGGTATGAAATTCCCGCAGGTCCGCCCCTGCGCCGTCCGGTTTCTCTGCCGCTTATCGGCAGAAGCGCGCGTTTCGCCAAGGGATTCGGACGCCCGGGCACTCGGCCGTGGCGCCGCCGCCGTCCCGAACCGAAACCCTTCTCGTTCCCGCGAACCGGGCACCGAAGGGGACAGGCGCACTGTTCTTCGCGGTTCCAGGCGATCAATGTCCGAGTTTTGCGGAAACCAGGACGGCGCCCCGGGCGCGGGCTCCCCGATCGTCTCCGCCTTCTCCCGGCTCGACGAGGGACGGAGGGTCCGGTTCTCAGAGTCTCTTGACACGGACGCTTCCGGGGGCGTATCAATGAAGCTCGCGGATGCAAAGGCGGGAGTTCATCCCCGCGCGGGCTTCGCGGCGCATGCGGCCCCGGACCGTGCGTCCCGACGGGGGTTCTTGGACGATCTGGAAACGGAGAGGCCTATGAGTTGGTTCCGAAGGGTGTTCCTGTCGTCGATCGGGAAGAAGTTCTGGATGGGCGTCACCGGAGTTCTTCTCTGTCTCTTCATCGCGTTCCATCTCACCGCGAACCTCGTCTTCTTCTTCGGACCGGAGGCCTACAACGGGTTCTCCGCGGCGCTGGAGAAGATCCCGGTCTTGCTTCTCCTCGAGATAGGGCTCTTCGCCCTGTTCGGCCTGCACATCCTTCTGGGGATCGTTCTCTATTTCGACAACCGCTCCTCCCGTGATCGGTACGCCGTGTACGGAACGAAGCTGGGAGGCTTCGGCACCTGGGCGTCCAAGAACATGATCTGGACCGGGGTGATCGTTCTTATTTATTTAGGGATTCATGTTCGACGCTTCGTGTTCTCGGAGGTGCCCGAGGTGAACGGACACGCCGACTATCACGGGCTGAACTTCGAGGTCTTTTCGAGCACGCTCTACGCCCTCTGGTACGTCTTCGGGGTCGCGGTTCTGGCCGTGCATATCAGCCACGGCCTTCAGAGCGCGTTCCGCTCGCTCGGCGTGAACCATCCGGTCTACACGCCGGTTCTCGAGTGGTTGTCCGCCGTCGCCGCCGTCCTCGTCGGCGTCGGCTTCGCGTCGATACCGATCTACGTCTTGATCAAGGGAGCATAGGATGAAGCTCGATTCCAAAGTGCCCGGCGGACCGCTCGAGACGAAGTGGCAGAGGCACCGCTTCGAGCTGAAGAGGGTCAATCCGGCGAACAGGCGCAAGTTCGACATCATCGTGGTCGGCACGGGTCTGGCGGGAGCGTCGGCGGCGGCGAGCTTCGGCGAGCTCGGCTACAACGTGCACGTCTTCACGTATCACGACAGCCCTCGCCGCGCGCACAGCATCTCCGCGCAGGGCGGGATCAACGCCGCCAAGAACTACCAAAACGACGGGGACAGCGTCTGGCTCCTCTTCTACGACACGATCAAGGGGGGCGACTACCGCGCCCGCGAGGCGAACACCCATCGTCTCGCGGAGGTGAGCGTAAACATCATCGACCAGTGCGTCGCGCAGGGAGTTCCGTTCGCGCGCGACTACGGCGGGCTTCTCGCCAACCGCTCGTTCGGCGGCGCGCAGGTCTCGCGCACGTTCTACGCGCGCGGCCAAACGGGCCAGCAGCTTCTCCTCGGGGCGTACAGCGCGCTCATGCGGCAGGTTCACACGGGGAAGGTGAAGCTCCATACGCGACAGGAGATGCTCGACCTCGTCGTCATCGACGGAGTCGCGCGCGGCATCGTGACGCGGAACCTCCTCACCGGCGCGATCGAGGCGCACACCGCCGACGCGGTTGTGCTCGCCACGGGCGGATACGCGCGCGCGTACTACCTCTCGACGATGGCGATGGCGAGCAACTGCACCGCGATCTGGCGCGCGCACAAGCGGGGCGCCTTGTTCGGGAACGCCTCTTGGGGACAGATCCACCCGACCTGCATTCCGCGCCACGGCGACCGCCAGTCGAAGCTCACGCTGATGAGCGAGAGCCTCCGGAACGACGGGCGCGTCTGGGTGACGAAGGGGAAGGGGGACAAGCGCCATCCGCGGGAAATCCCGGAAGAGGAGCGGGACTACTACCTCGAGCGAATCTATCCGGCCTTCGGGAACCTTGCGCCGCGCGACGTCTCCTCGCGCGCGGCGAAGCGCGTCTGCGACGACGGGCACGGAGTCGGCGCGACCGGCCAAGCGGTCTATCTTGACTTCGCGGACGCGATTCGTAGGGACGGCCGGGCGGTCATCGACGCGAAATACGGCAACCTTTTCGACATGTACAAGATGATCACCGACGAAGATCCGTACGAGATGCCGATGCGGATCTATCCGGCGCCGCACTACACGATGGGCGGCCTTTGGGTCGACTACAACCTGATGAGCAACCTCCCCGGGCTCTTCGTGATCGGCGAGGCGAACTACAGCGATCACGGCGCGAACCGGCTTGGAGCGAGCGCGCTCATGCAAGGGCTCGCGGACGGGTACTTCGTCATCCCGTACACGATCGCGGGATATCTCGCCGGAACCAAGCTCCCGAAGGTGGAACCGGATCACGACTCATGCCGGGCGGTGATCGCCGAGACGAAAGCGCATATCGATCGGCTGCTCGCCCTCAAGGGGAACAAGACCGTCGAGGAGATCCACAAGGAGCTCGGGCAGGTCCTGTGGGATTACTGCGGGATGGCCCGGAACGCCGAGGGGCTCCGGACGGCGAAGAAACGCATCCCGGAGATCCGCGCGGAGTTCTGGGAGAACGCGATGGTCGTCGGGCGGAACGAGGATCTGAACCCGGTTCTCGAGAACGCGCTCCGCGTCGCGGAGTTCCTCGAGCTGGCGGATCTCATGGTCGAAGACGCGGCGAGCCGCACCGAGTCGTGCGGCTGCCACTTGCGCGAGGAGAGCCAGACTCCCGACGGCGAGACCGTTCGGGACGACGCGAACTTCTCCTACGTCTCCGCGTGGGAATGGAACGGGGTCGGGAAGGCGCCGACCCTGCACAAGGAAGAGCTCAAGTTCGAGTTCGTCACGCCGTCGGTAAGGAGTTACAAGTGATGAGCGCGGGGAACATGAAGCTGACGCTGAAGATCTGGCGCCAGAGCGGACTCAAGGAGAAAGGACGTCTGGCGGCCTACGTATTGGACGACGTCTCCCCGGATCAGTCCTTTCTCGAGATGCTCGACGATCTGAACCGGTTGCTCGTCCTGAAAGGGGAGGAGCCGGTCGTCTTCGAGCACGATTGTCGCGAGGGGATCTGCGGCTGCTGCGGGCTCATGATCAACGGCCAGGCGCACGGCCCCGTGCGCGGCACGACCGTCTGCCAGCTTCACATGCGAAACTTCAAGAATGGGGACACGATCGTGATCGAGCCTTGGCGGGCCAAGGGGTTCCCGGTGATCAAGGACCTGATGGTCGACCGCTCCGCCTTCGACCGGATCATCGAGGCCGGAGGCTACGTCTCGGTGAACACGGGAGGAGTCCCCGACGCGAACGCGATCCCGATCCGCAAGGAGAACGCGGATCTGGCGATGGACGCGGCGGCGTGCATCGGCTGCGGCGCGTGCGTCGCCTCCTGCCCGAACGCATCGGCGATGCTCTTCGTCGGCGCCAAGATCTCGCAGTACGCGCTCTTGCCGCAGGGGCAAGTCGAGCGCGTGGCGCGCGCGCTGAACATGGTGGCCGCCATGGACCGCGAGGGGTTCGGCAACTGCTCGAACGTGGCCGAATGCGAAGCGTCGTGCCCGAAGCTGATCACGCTCTCGAACATCCAGCGGATGTACCGGGAGCACGTGAAGGCGAGCTGGAAGTTCGCCCCGAGGGAAGTGCGCGAGGCGGCGGGGTAACCGAATCCGTCCGAATGACGCTCCCGGCGCGAGCGTCCAG
>JAGUYC010000016.1 GCA_020061515.1 Gemmatimonadota bacterium | reverse complement strand
GGTTCGGAGCCGGCCTCGACCCGTGCGTCGCCGAGCAAGCGGTTTTCTCCATCGCCCCCGGAGAAAGCGCCGAGTGCTCCTTTCTCTTCGGCGAGGCGGAGGATCGCACGGAGGCGCGCGCGCTCGTCGATCGCTATCGATCGGAAGGGGCGGTCGATCGGGCGCTTCAAGACGTGCGCTCGTCCTGGGAGCGACTCCTCGCCGGGCTTCGCGTCCGGACGCCGGAAGGCGCGCTCGATCTCCTCGTGAACGGATGGTTGCCCTATCAAGCGATCGCTTGCCGTCTCAAGGGACGTTCCGCGTTCTATCAATCGGGCGGCGCCTTCGGATTCCGCGACCAGCTTCAGGACGCTTCCTGTCTCGTCTATCTCCGTCCGGAAGAGACACGCCGGCAGATCCTGCTTCACGCGGCGCATCAGTTCGTCGAGGGAGATGTCCTGCATTGGTGGCATCCCCCGCGAAGCTGCGGAATCCGCACGCGTTTCGCCGACGACCTCCTTTGGCTTCCGTACATCACCGCGTTCTACATCCGCTCGACCGGCGACCGTGGGATTCTGGAGGAGCGCGCGCGCTTTCTCGCCGCGAGGACGCTCGCTCCGGGCGAGGACGAGGCGTTCCTCGAGCCGGCCGATTCGGGGGAGTCAGGCACGCTGTACGACCATTGCGTCCGCGCGATCGATCGGTCGCTCGCGACGGGGGCGCACGGGCTTCCGTTCTTCGGCGGCGGCGATTGGAACGACGGGATGAACCGCGTCGGCCGTGGAGGCAAAGGCGAGAGCGTCTGGATGGGCTTCTTCCTCTTCGACGTTCTCGGAAAGTTCCTTCCCCTCTGCCGGGCCCGCTCGGACGACGCGCGGGCCGAGCGTTACCGGACTGCGCGCGAGCGCTTGTGGTCGGCTCTCGACGATGCGGGCTGGGACGGCGAGTGGTACCGCCGCGGATTCTACGACGACGGGACGCCCCTCGGGACGAGCAAGAGTCGGGAGTGCCGGATCGACGCTCTTGTGCAAGCGTGGGCGGTGATCTCGGGGGCCGCTCCGCGCGAGCGGGCCGAACGAGCGATGGACGCGGTCGAAGAGCTCCTCGTCTCGGAGAAGGACGGCATCATCCGGCTGCTCGCCCCTCCCTTCGACAAGACCCCGCGCGATCCCGGCTACATCAAGGGATACGTCCCGGGAGTCCGTGAGAACGGGGGCCAATACACGCACGCCGCTCTCTGGGTCGTGAAGGCGCTCGCCGAGCTCGGGCGAAGGAATCGAGCCGCGAAGCTTCTTGCGATGCTCTCGCCGGCGAATCGATCGAGAACGCCGGAAGAAGTCATGACCTATAAAGTCGAACCCTATGTCGTCGCGGCGGACGTTTACGGAGAGCCGCCGCACGTCGGGAGGGGCGGATGGACCTGGTACACCGGATCGGCCGCCTGGATGCACCGGGTCGCGATCGAGTCGATCCTGGGGCTTCGGCTCGAGAACGGGGACAGGATCCGGCTCCGCCCCTCGATCCCGGACGAGTGGCCCGGCTATGAGATCGCGTTCCGCCCGCCGGGAGGCGATGCGTCGTACCGAATCTCGGTCGAGAACCCGAACGGGATCGCGCGCGCGATCGCCGAAGCGACCCTCGACGGCGCAGCGATTCCGATCGAGGAGGGCTCGGTTCGGATTCCGCTTGCGCGCGACGGAAAGGAGCACGATGTCTGCATCGTCCTCGGACCGTGAGCCGAGCGGTTTCCCCGACGGCTTCCTCTTCGGAGCCGCGACCTCGGCGTTTCAGATCGAAGGCTCCCCGCTCGCGGACGGCGCGGGGCCGAGCAACTGGCACCGCTTCGCACGCGAACCGGGAAGGATCGAGGACGGCTCGACCGACGACGTCGCGTGCGATCACTACCGGCGGTTTCGCGAAGACGTCGATCTCATGCGCCGCCTCGGTCTTCGGGCCTATCGCTTCAGCATCGCCTGGTCCCGAGTTCTTCCCGAGGGGACAGGCCGCGTGAACCGGCCCGGCTTGGATTTCTACGAGCGGCTCGTCGATCTCCTTCTCAAGAACGACATTCGGCCGTGCGTCACGCTTCACCATTGGGATCTCCCCGCCGCGCTCGACGATCGCGGCGGTTGGCGGAGTCCCGAGATGCCCCGATGGTTCGCCGACTACGCGCGGGTCGTCGTTCGCGCGCTTTCCGACCGGGTCCCGATGTGGACGACGATCAACGAGCCCTGGGTGATCGCGCATGCCGGGTACATGACCGGCGTCCACGCGCCGGGACGGATCAGTCTTCCGGAAACGGCGCTCGTCTCCCGGGGTCTTCTCCTCGCGCACGGCCTCGCGGCGCAAGCCGCTCGAAGCGAGGGAGCCCGTTCGATCGGGCTCGTCGTCAACATCGAGCCGAAGGAGCCGGCGTCCGACGCCCCCAAGGATCGGAGCGCCGCCGCGCGCGCCGACAGCTACATGAACCGCCAATTCCTGGAGCCGGTTCTCAAGGGACGCTTTCCCGAGGAACTCTCTTCGATCTACGCCGAGGCGTGGCCGCGGGGCGGCGAAGCCGACCTCATAACGATTCATCAACCTCTCGACTTTCTCGGAGTCAACTACTACACCTGCGGGGTCGTCCGGCACGACGAGTCGGCCGTTCCGGACCGTGCGCGAAACATCCGTCTTCCGGACCGCCGCTACACAGAAACGGGATGGGAGGTCCGCCCCGAAGGGCTCGCGAAAACTCTTTTGTGGGTGAAGGACCTGTGCGGCGGGATTCCCCTCTACGTCACCGAGAACGGGGCGGCGTTCCCCGACCCGGACGTCGCGCCGGAAGAACCCCTCGGCGATCCGCTTCGTGTCGAGTACCTCCGAGACCACCTCCAGGCCGCCCGCGAGGCGATCCGGCAAGGCGTTGATCTCCGCGGCTACTTCCTCTGGTCGCTGCTCGACAACATGGAGTGGGCCTCGGGCTACACGAAGCGATTCGGGATCGTGCACGTCGATTTCGCGACCGGAAAGCGCACGTTCAAGGCGAGCGCTCTCTTCTACCGCCGGGTGATCGAAACGAACGGCGGCGCGCTCGATGAACACGAGGAGGAATGATGAGAGAAACGTCGGCGGCCGTTCGGCTCGGACTTTCGGCTCTGATTCTTCCGCTTCTTGTTCATGCGGCGGCCGCCTTCGGGGAGGAGAGCGCGGCGGTTGGAGATCTCCTCGCCGATCGAGGCGCGTATCCCGACCCGCGCCGCTTCGAGAGCGAGATCCGGGCGTTCGCCGACGAGGACCGCGCCTTCCCGCCGCCGAAGGGAGCGCTCCTCTGCGTCGGAAGCTCGAGCATCCGGATGTGGCATTCGACGATCCGCGAGGACCTCGCTCCCTCGACGGTGATCCCGCGCGGCTTCGGCGGAAGCACGATGCTCGACCTTCTCTACTACGCGAGCCGGATCGTCGTCCCCTACGAGCCTCGCGCGATCCTCGTTTACGAAGGGGACAACGACATCGCCGAAGGGGTTTCCCCGGAGACGATTCGCCTTCTCTTCGACGCGCTCGTGCTCAAGGTCCGTTCGGCTCTTCCGGAGACACGCATTTATCTCCTTTCGATCAAGCCGAGCCCGGCCCGTTGGCATCTGTGGGATCGAATGAAGGAGGCGAACCGGCTTCTCCGAAGCGCGTGCGACGCGGACGAGAGGCTCTGCTTCATCGATGTCGCCGCGAGGATGCTGGACGAGAAAGGGAACCCGCGGGCCGAGCTCTTCCTCGAAGACGGTCTCCATCTGAACGGGGCCGGCTACGCGCTCTGGAGGGATGAGGTGCGCGCGATCCTCGACGAGGAGCGGAGCGCGCGCTGACGCTCAGGCGGGACGGCCCGAAGCGCCCGATGCCTACCGAGAGAGAACGACAACCGCCGGCACCTCGCGAACGACGATGGGGCTCTTCCCCGCGGGCGGGACCGGCTTCCCGTCGATCGTGATCCGCCCCGCCTCCCCCTCGAACGGCGCCTCCACGACGATCCCCCCGGGCGGAACGCGAACGCCGCCGTCGATTCGCACCTCAACCGTATCGCCTCGAGCGCGCATCGAAAAATCGATCAGGCCGTGGGGAGTCGGTAGGCCGCGCGCCTCAACGCCCCCGCTTTCTCGAAGCCATGCGATCGGGATGCCCGCTCCGACGACGAGCGATGCGTCTGATTCCCGCGCATAGACGAGCATGTCTAGAACGGAGCGGACAAAGTCGGACCCCACCCAGGTGTGCGGCATGTCACCGATGAACTTCGGCGCGCGCTCCTCGCGCCAGACAACCTCCGCCCAGTGGGCCCAGGGCGCAGGGCGCCGGTGCGAGAGGAAGAAGTCGACGAGCTCGGCGGCTCGCTCCCTCCATCCGAGGCGAACGAACGCGCCGATGTTCCGCGTCTCGTACGGCGTGAACGCCTCCCATTCGTTCGTCTCGCGTCTCTCTCGGAAGAACTCCCAGTACTTCTCGAATGTCCGGTCGAGCGCATGCCGAGGAAGAGCCGCCTCCGCCTCGACCGGCGAGAATGCGATCGTCGTCGAGGTGGCGTCGAAATCCCCGAGGTCGGCGCAGCCCGGGACATAGTCGATCCCGTGAACCTCCATCGAGGCAACAATCGATTCGACAAGTTCTCTTTCGAATTCCGCCCGCACGGCGTCCCAGCGACTTCTTTCCCTCTCCTCGCCCAGAACGCCGGCGAGATACGCCGCATCCTTGAACCCTCGAAGCGCCCAGAGATCGTCCCAGTACGAGTGCATCGGCTTGGCGGAGTACCCCTCGTGGCTGATCGAGGGGGGAAGAAGACCGAAGAAGTGCTCCTTCCCCGGCTCCCGGTACTCGAGCGTCCGCCTCGTTTGCCGGAGCGAATCGAGATAGGCGGCCGCTCGTGCGACGCGCGGCCACATCCGCTTCGCCAGCGCGCGGTCTCCGGCGTACCTGTCGTATTCGGCGACGAGGAAGATGAACTCCCCGCCGCTGTCGTGTTCGGGGACCGGATCGGGCCCCCTCGAATCGACGACGCACGGGATCTTGCCGTTCTCGTACTGGTGCGGCGCGTACCATTCGATGAACTCCCGGACCGGCTCCGGATGCCCCATCCGAAGAAGCGCGGACGAGGTGAGTGCTCCGTCTCGGATCCACGATCGCGCGTACGCGCGCGTCCCCGGACGGATCGCGGGGCCCGCGCGGTTCACGAGAATGTAAGCGAGCTGCGCCTTCAGCGTTCTTTCGATCTCGCGAGCGGATTCGGGGAATCGGATCGACACGCCTTCGAGCGTTTCTCTCCACCCGCGCGCGGCTTCTTCCGTCCGTCTCTCCGCCCATTCCCGGACTCCTTTCGGGTCCGAAGGAATCGCCTCTTCCCGTTCGACGGATAGCGGAAGGAGAAGAAGCACTTCCCGCGTCTCTCCCGCCTCCAGGGAGATCTCATGGGAGAGAACGCCCGAGGCGGCGCCGAACGGATCGCGCACGCCCCGGCTCGTGTCGGAATGCGCCGCGCGCGTCACGAGCCGATCGAGGGCGGCTTCTCCCTCATCGAACGTCGCCGCGCGGAAGCGCGCGCCTTTCGTCAGAATCCGCACCCGGGGGCGGCCGTCGATCACGAGAGCGGATTCGTCCTCCTCGATCCGAATCGCGTCGATGCGCGCGACGCCGCCCTCCGTCCCGAGGAACTGATAGGGCGGGTTCACCTGAAAAGGCCGAACCGCCAGATGAAGAACCGCGGTCCTCGGTTCCCGAAGGGCGCGCACGCGATAGCGAGCGAGGACGGAGGACGCGCCCGGCTCTCCGATCGGAACCGCCTCGACGACGAGCTCGATCCCCTCCGTACGCCAGACCACCGACGGAATCGGAAGGCAACCGTCCACTAACGACTGATCCGTCTTGGCGTCGCTCCACGCGATCCGTCGTCCGCCGAGCGTGAGAAACGGCTCGATCGAAAACCCGCCCCTTCCGGCCTCGATCGCGCCGTCCTCGCCGAGGAGGCACTCCTCGGTGTCGCCGCCCAGCCCGACCACCGTCCAGTAGACCGCCTCGCCCGACATTCCGCGCGGGTAGTTTCCTCGAGGGGCGCCTTTCGCGATCGCCTCGAAGAACGCGTTCCGGGAAGACGAAAACTCGAGAGGTTGAACGGCGATCTCTCGAAGCGCGACCGGTCCGTTCGTTGATCCTTCAATCACTTGAAGGCGAAGATACCTCGACTCGGTCTCCGGAAGGTACAAGTAGTCCCTCCCTCCGTCCCCTCCGCGAACGCTTCGAATCGCGCGCCAGAGGGCGCCGTCGCCGGAGATCTCCACCGCGTAGTCTTTCGGGTGCAGCCCGGGTTCCCAATCGACCGTGAGCCCCCCGTACTCGCGGGCCTCCCCGAGATCAAGCGTGATCCACGGAGTCGAATCGGCTTGGATGTTCACCCAAACGGTGTTCGAATCCCCGTCGACGGCGAAACCCGCGCCGTTCCCGATCTCCGCGGAGGATGCGCTCGCGGTCGGCGTCGGAGGTTCGGCGCTCGGAGGAGCGAGCGGCTCGAACGCAAGCTCATCGATCCACACCGTTCCCGACCCGCCGCTCCCGGCGGTGATCGCAATCTCGATCGCGCGAACCCGCTCGATCTCCCCCCCGCCCCGCGGCCCCCACGCGAAGGAGATCCGCCGTCTCTTGATCCGAACGGTTTCCCACTCGGGTCGAAACGCGACGTCCCGCCGCACCGACCACCAGACATTCTCGCCGCTCTCGTCGATCAGCTTGAACTCGAGATGGTTCGCCGGCGCCGCGCCGCGAAGATCGAACGAGAAGGCGTAGTTCTCCGGGAGAACGAGAGGCGGATCGATTTCCCTTCGGATGACCGCGTATCCGCTCCCCTTCGTGAAATCGAAATCGACGCGAAGGGCGCTTCCCTCCCGCCCGGCGCCCGATGCCTCGAGTCCGATCGCGATCGCCACCCCGTCCGCCGCGTATGCGCTCCAAGACGAGAGTTCCTCGAAGGCGTCGAGAACCGTTCGGCGGCCGCTCGGATCATTCCCCGCCGCGCACTCCGCAAGCGCTGCAAGCGCCGCAAGCACGACCATCGCCTGTTTCATTGTACCATCAACCTTTGATGCTCCCCGCCATCATCCCCCGGAAGTAGACCTTCTGGAAGAGAAGAAAGACGACGAGGACCGGAAGGATCGTGAGAAGCGAACCGGCCATCATGAGCTCGGTGTCCTGCACGTGCTCCCCCGCGAGGCTCGCCAGAGCGACCGGAAGCGTGTACTTCGCGCCGTCCGAGAGGACGACGAGAGGCCACATGAAGTCGTTCCACGCGCTGATGAACGTGAACGCGCCGAGCGTGACGAGAATCGGCAGGATGAGCGGGATCACGATCGTGCGGAAAATCCGGACCTCTCCCGCCCCGTCGATTCGCGCCGCGTCGAGAAGATCGTCCGGCACGCCGAGGACGTACTGCCTCACGAGGAAGATCCCGAAGATGCTCGCGAAGCTCGGAATCATCACGCCGAGATACGTGTTCACGAGCCCCATCTGCTTGAGGAGCAGAAAGAGCGGGAGCATCCCCGCCTGCGCGGGGATCATCATTCCGGCGAGAAGGAGGCGGAAGAGGCGATCGCGTCCCCGGAATCGGAGCTTCCCGAATGCGTATCCGGCCATCGCGTTCACGAGAATGGAGACGAGCGTGACCGAAACGGTGACGACCGCGCTGTTCAGGAAGTGCCGCGCGAGGTCGAGCCGCGTGAAGAGGTGGACGTAGTGCTCGAACGTCGGCTCGCTCGGGAAGAAACGCGGCGGATACGTGTTCGCCTCGCCGGTCTGCATGAACGAGGCGCCCGCCATCCAGAGAAGCGGCGCGAGCGTCGCGAGCCCGCCGAGCACGACGACCGCGTGCAAGAGGAACCCGCGCGGCCTTCTCCTCGTCATCGCGCCTCCCTCCGCATGCGGAGCTGCGCCAGCGTCCCCGCGAGCACGATCGCGAAGAGGAGAAACGCGATCGCGGACGCCTTCCCCATCCGCCACCATCGGAAACCTTCTTCATACATGAGGAGCATCACGCTCGTCGTGCTCCGGAGCGGCCCGCCCTGCGTCATCACGTACGGTTCCGCGAAGAGCTGGAAGTAGCCGATCATCGTGATCACGCCGACAAAGAGAAACGTCGGGGCGAGGCCGGGGAGCGTGATGCTTCGAAAGCGCCTCCACGCGCTGGCTCCGTCCACCTCCGCCGCCTCGTAGAGCTCCTCCGGTATGCTCTGGAGCCCCGCCGTGAGGATCAGCATGTTGTAGCCGAAGTTCTTCCAGACCGCGAGAAGGATGATCGCCGGCATTGCCCATCGCGGATCGCCGAGCCAGTCGATCGGACCGACGCCGAGCGCGCCGAGCGCATAGTTCAGGAATCCGTAGCGCGGATGGTAGAGATAGCGCCAAACGATCGCCACCGCCACGAGCGTGGTCACGACCGGCGCGAAATACGCCGTGCGGAAGAGACCCTTGAGACGAACGAGGCGAGCGCTGAGGAGAAGCGCCGCCCCGAGCGAGGCGAGCACCGACAGCGGTCCCCCCACGATGACGAAATAGATCGTGTTCCGAAGCGCGTTCCAGAACTCCCATCCGTGAAGAACCTGCGCGTAGTTCCGCGCACCGACGAAACGTGCGATCTCGGGGGAGCCGATCGCGTAGATGTCGAAGTCGGTCAGGCTGAGAACGAAACCCCCGAGGATGGGCAGAAAGAAGAAGAAACCGATGAGAGCGAGCGCCGGCGCGAGAAAGAACCACGCGGCTCTCGCCTGGCGGCGTTCGAGGACTCCGCTCACGGCTCGTCGCTCTCCTCTTCTCCGCTCGCTCGCGCCCGTCGATTCAACAACCAGCGCCTCTTCTCCAGAATCCGGTTCACGTCGCGGTCGAGCGCCGCAAGAACCGATTCCGGATCTCGCGCTCCTCGAATCGCCTCCTCGGCCCGGTCGCGGAGGCGCATCGAGATCTCCTCCCACTCGGGGATCTTCGGCTGGGGAACAACGCGCTCGAGCTGCTCGCGGAACGCGAGGACGCGCGCGTCGGAAGCGAGTTCCGGAGCCTCCCACGCCTCCCGGCGCGCGGGGAGATCGCCGGAAAGCCGGTAGAAGCGGACCTGCGCCTCCGGCCGCGAGAGGAACTCGACGAGACGCCAGGCTTCCTCCTTGCGTTTCGAGTCGCGAAAGAGGACGAGGCTCGCTCCCCCCGCGAGCGAGAGGCCAGGACGATCCGGGTCGGGGCCGGGAAGAGGCGCGGTCGCCCACTTGTCCTCGAAGTCCGCCGGCAAGCGCCTCCGGAACTCCCCCAGATTCCAGGGACCTGTGATGTACATCGCGAAGTACCCGCGCTCGAACTCCTGGTAGAGGTTCGCGATCTCGGTGTTCGAGACGGGCGGCGCGAGCCCGTCCCGAAAAAGATTCACATAAAAACGAAACGCGCGGAGAAACTCGGGACCGGAGAACGCCGCGCGCGTCGCCTCTTCCACGAGAAGGGGGGAGCCCGCTTGGAGTCCGAAGAGGATCGGCTGGGCCGGTTCGTTCGTCGGGAGAAACATGGCGAAGCGGTCTTCTCCGACCAACCGCTTGATCGCCTCCATCAGATCCCGCCATTCGTCCCACGTCGACGGAATCTCCCGCCATCCCGCGCGCTCGACGATGTCCTTGCGATAGAAGAGCACGCGCGTATCGACGTACCACGGGATCCCGTAGAGCACTCCCTCGATGAGGTTCGTCTCCCAAATCCCGGCAAAGTAGGCGCTCGAATCGATCTCCGGCGACCGATCCTCCCGAACATCGAGAGGCTCGAGCGCGCCGAGCGCGACGAACTCGGCGACCCACGTGTTTCCGAGCTGCGCGCAATCGGGCGTCGAGCGCCCGACGTGCGCGGTGAGCAGCTTCTCGTGCGCGGCGCTCCACGGAATCTGCTGCACGCGGACGCGAACGTCCGGGTTTTCGCGCTCGAAATCCCGAACGAGCTCCTGCACGACCTCCCCCTCCCGCCCCATCGCCCAGAACCGAAGCTCTTTCGCGCGCTCGCCCGAGCCTCCGCAGCCGGACGCCGTCCATGCGAAAAGGAGAAGCATGAAGAATCGCGCGCCGCCGCGCCGCGTTCGAAACGTCTCGAAACGCGGTCCGATCGAGAGGTTCACGAACCGGACTCCTCGCCGTCCAACCATCCACCCCCGAACCCCGCCGCTCGGAGACCCCGAACGATGTGCTCGTTTCTTCGCATGGTGTTCCAAACGAGACCGCTCCGATGGTTTTCGATCATCGCCAGGATCGGCCCTTGGTCGATCCCGATGTAGTCGGTGTCGAACCAGCCGACCCCGGGCTCCACGCGACCGTGTTGGCAAGGGACATCGACGACGAGGGTCGGGTTGAAGGCGTCCAGGAACCCATAGGTCGAGAACAACCGTTCGCCGTATGTTTCTCGCATGAAGCGAAGGGCGGGGATCGCGAGCTCCGGGGCGAAGGGGATTGAGCCCGCGACCGCCGACGGGCAGAGGGTTCCGTCGTCGTTCACTTCCGTGAAGGAGGCGCCCCGCGCCCAGTACGTGCGGAACTCCCGCCGGCGCCCGCCGATCTCGACCTCCCCGTGCAGGGGCCCGTCGCACGCGGTGAGGCCCCAGAGCAAGGAACCGTACCCGCTCCATCCGCCCGGGTTCCGGATCGCGTAGGATCTTTGCGCCCGCACCGCCCGCCGCGAGTTCTCGAAGTAGTCGATCCCCCGCGCGCGCATGAAGTCGTCTTGAATGCCGCGAAAGTCGATCCAGACGTGCGTGTACTGATGGCCGAAGAGAGGAGCGAAGCCGAGATGCTCCTCCTCGTGAAACGTCCCCCAACGATACCCGGCGATCCACGCCTCCCACGCGTCGCGTTCCACGGGGCGGGTCGGAGAAGCGAGCGCGAGGAGATAGACGAGCATCGCTTCGTTGTAGCCGCGCCAATCGTAGGGGAGGAAGCCGTCCTCCGGCGTCCATCCGTGAACGATCGTCGGCGGCCGAACCTGGGCCCACCGCCAGTCCGTTCGCGCGTAAAGGGTTTCCGCGTCCGCGCGGATCTCCCGCTCGACGGGCGTGTCTCGATCGAAGTACGAAGCGCAGAAGAGCGCTCCCGCGAGAAGGAGCGCGGTGTCCATCGTCGAGAGCTCGACATCTCCGAAGCGAAGCCCCGTCTCCGCGTCGAGGAAATGGTAGTAGAAGCCGCGGTAGCCTGCGCTCCCCGAGACGCTCGAATCGTGGGGGGCGTTCAGGAAGAACCGGAGCGTCGTTCGCACGCGCTCCGCCGCCTCTTCGCGAGCGACGTACCCGCGTTCGACCCCGATCGGGTAGGCGGTGAGCGCGAAGCCGACGGCGGCGGTGCTCATGAACGAGCGGGTGGGCGTCCGGTCCGGAGTGAGACCGGTCGCCGGATCGCTCGTCTCCCAGAACCATCGGAACGTGCGCGCCTCGAGCGTGTCGAAGAAGGCGGATTCGTCCTCGGCGGACGACATGGCGGCGCGGCGCTCTTCCGTCGCCGAGCCCCGGCACCCCGCGATCCCGAGAAGCGCTGCGAACGCGGCACTCGCAATGAGCGAAGGGCGGATCATCGCATACCTCCGTCCGTACGGCTGTTCACACGCCGCTAAGGCTGGCACGCGCGCGACCCTCTTGTCAACCGGACCCCGCATGCGAACGTGGGTCTTCGATCCCTTTCGCGAAAACCGCCCCCTTTCGAGGCAAAACGCACGTCGAATGGGAGGCTCGATCACCCCGCATCGGGTCGCTGCTCGGAACCTTCCGTGTTCCAATCGGTTGCGAAAACCGCCGATAAATCCTTTAGGCATGATCGTTGCATTCTTTTCGAAGACCCCGCGGGCGGTTCGTCGATGGACGTCCGCGGGCTTCGAACGCCCGCGCGAAGACCGGACGGGAAAAGGAGAAAAGAAGATGAAGAAGGCGACGATCATCCTCGGGCTTGTTGTCGCATCCCTCGCGATCGCGGGGATCGCGAACGGCACGACGTTCACATTCACGCCGACGCCGGCCAACATGTACAACCTCGACCACTACTACTTCTACACGTGGGGATTCGACGTCTCGTCGCTCGCCGGGCTCCACGTCCTCGAGGCGGAGCTCTTCATCGACGACATTACGAACCACGACAACGGGGCCAACGTCCTCTACATCCACCTTCTCGACAACGCTCCTCTCGGCGTTCGGAATACCTGGGACAACCAGGGAGGAGGGGACGCGTTCGCCGGGCAAGGGGTTCTGATCGACACGTGGCACGACACGAACGGTTCGTCCGTTCGCGACGACCTGCACTACGTCTTCTCCGGCTTGGGACTTCTCGCGACCGTCTCCTCGTACGCAACCGACGGCGTTCTCGCGATCGCCTTCGATCCGGACTGCCACTTTTGGAACGAAGGGGTGAGGCTCGTCCTCACGGCCGAGGCTCCGAGCAAGACCAAGGACGCCTCCTGGGGGAGCGTGAAGAACCTTTTCCGATAAAGCATCTCTCCCGCGCGCAAGGAGGCCCCGAGGATATTCGCCTCGGGGCCTTTGCGTTGATGGGCCAATCAATCGGGTCTATCGAACGAGGACCATCTTCCTTCCGAGCAGCGCGCCCTCCGCCTCGAGGCGGCAGAAATAGACGCCGCTCCCCGCCTCGCGCCCGGAATGATCTCTCCCGTCCCAAACGACCTCGTGCGCCCCGGTCCCCGCGGAACCGGCGAGAAGCTCCCGGACAAAACCGCCCTCGACGCCGTACACCGCAAGCCGCACCGGCGACCCTCGATCGAGATGAAAACGGATCACGGTCGTCGGGTTGAACGGGTTCGGCGCGTTCGGCTCGAGGCCGATGCGGAGAGGCGCTCCCCCCGCGACGTCCGCGACCGCAGAGATCGGAGCGTAGGCCGCCTGGAAAATCTTCTTCGTGCCGTACTTCTGCACGAAGATCATCGTGTACAGGTCTTCCTGCCCGAGCGGAAGCTTGTACTTCCACGTGTACTGCAGGGAATCCCCCATCGTGAGCGTGATCCCGTGCCCCCCCCCTCCGGGAATCATGTCCCGGAAGATGCGGCTGTACGGGGTTCCGTAGATGCCGTTCGTGTCCTCCACGACCGCCATGAAGAGAAGAAAGCCCCCGGCCGTGTCCACCGGGACGACGTCGAAAGAGACGAGAACCGAGTCCGCCCGCCTCGCCTGCGACGTGACGCGGATCCGCATCTTGCTCGGAGCCGCGACGCAGGAGTCGAGCGCGGCGCGAAGATACCGATAGAAGTCGTCGTAGGTCGAGAAGTTCGAAGGGTCCTTGAGCTTCCGTCCATCGAAGCGGAAAGTGGGAACGTACTGCATCGGGCTATAGTAGTTCCTGCGCGTGTTGATCTCGCTCGAGTTGTACAAATGGTAGAGATCGGCCGGATCGGGCCAACTCACGTGATAACGGACCGGAGCAACCTGCCCCGCCAACTCATCAAAGATCTTGTCGACCGAATCTTTGATGTCGTTGCAGCTCGGTCAAGCCACGTTCGTGAACTCTTCGACCGCAACGACCCGCGGGACCGCCCATGCAGGAGGCGCGACGAGCACGAGCAGCGCCGCGGCCATCCATGCGTGCATCCGCATGTCGCGTGCCCTCCTCAAGTTAGGCTCGAACGGGAGGATCGACCCGCAAGGAGTGTACCATAGCCGGGGCCGAAAGACGAGCCGAATCGGCGCCAACAGGTTAGGGCCGTCCTCGAACACCTCGACCGATCTATCGAACAAGGACGATTCGGCCCGACGCGATTCTCGCTCCGTCTACATCGATGACGTATCCGTACACGCCCGAGGGAACCGCCCGTCCGGAGCTATCGGTTCCATCCCACTGGGCGCCGTCATCTGGGGATGGAGAGCAAGGAGCCAGCGTCCTCACGACCCGACCCGCCACGTCGTAGATGGAGGCCCGGCACGCACAAGAGCCCCCCGGCGCGGTCTTGGAGAACGTTCCCGAGGGAAACGAGAATCGGAACGAACGTCCCGGGTTCGGCCAAACAGATACCGCGACCAGGCCCCGGCCTTCCGCCGCTTCGACCGCCGAGACGGCCGCCCGCCCGTACACGTAGCACTTGCCAGCCTCCCCAAAGGACCACGCTCCAATCGCAAGATCCGGGTCCGCGCTTCCGGTGAACGAAAGGGTGGTTCCTCCAGCCACAGAGTAACCGAAATCGTCCCCGGAGGTTTCTCCTCGAAGAACAATGTTCTCGCTGCCGACCGGAGGGTCGCCGCCCGGGGAGAGAATAGCCGTTCCCTCTCCCGCACCGGGAGCACCGACAAGAAAGTGACCGAAGCCGGATCCGGTGACGTCGCCGCATCCGGCAAGGCTCCACCCGAGGTTCTCCTCCGTGGCGGAACCGACCACCGTGAAGTCCGGAAGCGTGTCGAGCGCCGCGCCCCCGAAGTAGAGAACCGCAGCGCCCGCATCGACCGTCGGCCCGTTGTTCCAATACGGGGCGCCGACGAGAAGATCCGGAGCTCCGTCCCCGTTGACGTCTCCCGCCCCCGCGACCGCCGACCCGGATTGATCTCCGGCCGCCGCCCCGCGCACCACCCAGTCGGGAATCGTGTCGAGCGCGGCGCCTCCCGAGAAGAGGTAGGCGGCACCTTCCCAGGTCGCTCCCACGCTCGCGCGTGGCGCGCCCACGAGCAAGTCATCGCCCGGGAGACCGTCCGCGTTCCCGCAGCCGGCGATGGACGAGCCGAATCGATCGCCCGCAACAAGGCCGTTGAGGACAAGAGCGGCCACCGTGTCCGTAGGAGATCCCCCGAGGTACAGATGAACGGAGCCGCATGTCGTGCGCGGAGCGCCGACGGCGAAATCCGCATAGCCATCGCCGTTGACGTCCCCCGCCGCGCACACGGCGCGCCCGAAGTACGCTCCAGCCCCAGGCGAGGAGAGAACGAGATCGGGAGTTCCGTCGATCGGATCGCTCCCTAGGTAGAGAAAGGCCTTGCCCGCGCTCGCCCCGGCCGAGCTGTCCCGAAAAGCCCCGACGAGAAGATCGTCGAAGCCGTCATTGTTGACATCCCCCGCACAGGCGATCGCCGCGCCGAAAAAGCTCCCCGGCGGTCCATAGAGCTCGAGATCCGGCTGCCCGGTCGGGTTTGGCCGGCCGAGGTAGATCGAGACTTTGCCCGCGTTCGTTCCCGCCTCGTCGCTCGCGCTCGAGCCGACGGCGAGATCCGCGCGGCCATCCCCGTTGAGATCGAAACCGATCGCCACGGAGATCCCGTACTGCTCGCCGGCGACCTCCCCCTCCCAAGAGACGAGGGAATCGACGTCCGAAAACGCGAAGCTCGCGGAGGAGAGAAGAACCGGAACGACAATCCAGAGAAGTGTTTTCATGCAGCTGCCTCCACTCCGCTCAACGAGACGAAGGAGGGGCCGGGATGAACCCGACCCCTCCCCGCGCAGGTCAGCGAGTGATCTCGCGCGCCGCCTTGGCGGCCCTTCCGAGAATCCCGTGCGGCAGTCGATAGCCTCCGCCGCATTCGTTGATCGTCAGCTCAGCCGTGTCCTCGACCGTGCCGTCCGAATCCGTCGCCGTCACCGTCATCACGAGGGTTCCGGCCGGAGTGTACGGCGGGACAAGGAACGGGATCTCCTTCGCGGCCGTCTCCCCGGCTGCGAGCTCGACCTGGCCCATGAACGGGCCGATCTGGAACTCGCCGAAGGTGATCGTCACGGAGAGCTGAACGAGCTCCGCCTCATCCCCGACGTTCTCGAGAGAGAAGAAGAACTGAACCTCCTCTCCCGGGCACACCGCCGAGGGCTCGAACGCGACGTCGAGCTCCACGAGCGCATGCGACGGGTTGGGCAGAACGAGCAGGGCAAGGGCCAGCCCCGCAGCACCCAGCAAACCTCTCATGCCGGACTCCTTTCTGGGGACGAGCCGGTCCCACGTGCGGCCGTCCCCGGTTGCGAGTAACCGAGCGGGCAGGAACATCAAGAAGCAGTCTCCTTTTCAATCGCGCGCGTTCTCTTCATTCGGAACGCGAGCGCCTCTTCGCCTTTCGAGCGAGGCCGAGACAGAACGGTCTTCCGCGATCGTGAACTCCTGCATCTCGGAGCGATAGCGCGTTCCGTCGGGGAAGACGATCTCGACCTCCCAGAAATACCGACTTCCTCGCTGGAGAACATCTCTCCACGGCAACGAAAGGTCCGGACCGGCCGTCTCGACTTTCGCCACCGCGCTTCCCAAAGCGTCAAGCACCCGGAGTCTGTAAAGCGCCGCATCCGGCACCGCGCGCCACCGAAAGAGGAGCGTTTCTTCTTCGGCCGAGACCACAACTCCGACCGGTTCGAGCGCGAGATCCGTCGGAAGCACGGTCTCCTGTCGATCCCGAACCGGATCACCCTTCAGCGCGTGCCGCGCGTAGCCGATCATCAGCACGAGGGAGGCGGCCGCCGCGGCGACAATTCCTGCCCGCAAAAGTCTTCTCCCCGACGCACGAGAACCTCTCGTCCGCCGTGGAAACCGCGGGGCCGCTCCACACCCGCTTGCCGCTTCCTGCAGAATCCGCGCCGGGATCGGGGGGGTCTCGGACAACGAGTCGGCCCGGAGGGATTCCATCGTGTCGCGGCAGAGCGCGCACTTGGCCAGATGTTCCTCCGCGGCCGCGCGCGCGAGCGGGGAGAGCCGGCCTTCATGATAGGAAGCCAGCACGCTCGGCTCCGGATGCGCATGCAGACCGAGGTGCGGCAGAAGGTCCAGCGAATCCGCGATCTCCCGGCAGCGCGCGCAGGAAGAGAGATGCTCTTCTAGGCGAAGACGCGACGGCTCGTCCAATTCGCCGTCCTGAAGCCTCAGGTATTCCTCTTCGGCCGGACAGGCTCCCGCGTCCGAGGGTCCTTCGCGCGATGTTCGCTTCATCATCGTCCTCTCCTCACATGCCGCATGCTCGCTCGCAACTTGGCCGCGATCCGCACGATCCGCGGGTAGAGCAACGTGTAATCTGCGATGCCGATCTCGGCCGCGATCTCCTTCGCGGTCCTGTCCTCCTCGAAACGAAGCCGGGCGATCGCGCGGTCTTCCGGGTCCAGGCCCGCCAACGCCTTGCGGTACGCCTCTCGGATCTCACCGAGTTCCACCCAGCGCTCCGGGGACTTGCTTTCCGAATGGGACGCGACCTCCCATTCGAGCGAATCCGCGCAGCTCTCGTCGTCCAAGGAAAGGGGCAACGAAGACCGCCGCGCGAGTCGCCGCGCCGCGTTCGCACGGTAGGTGCGCGTCAGGCGCGTTTCGATCTCTTCCAGATGAAGACGAAGATCGCCGAGAGAAAAGTCCGCCCCGTCCCGCGCGCGCAGGATCTCCACGGCTTCCGCATGGGTCCTTCCCTCCCAATAGACCGCTCGAAAAACGGCCCGTGTGAGCGGAGGAAGGGAAGCGATCGCACGCGGCATGAACCTTCTCCCCTCGCGGGAGCGAATCCAGTCGATCGTCAGGTTGCGCGTCACGACTCGGAGCCAACCGCCGAAGCTGCACGATCCGCCCGCCTCTCCGGAGTCGGAGCGGAAGCGGCGGATCCGCCTTGCGTCGCGCTCGCTCAGCTTCGACATGACGAAGAGGTAGGCATCCATCCGCTCCTCCTGGTCGTCCACGAGCCGAGCGATCGCCTGCATGACGAGCCCGGAGTACTCCCGAGCGAACCGCTCCCATCCTCTCGCCGGATCGGATTCCAGCTCCGCCCAAAGGTCAATGTCGCGGCGCACGGCTTCCTCCGACGAGAGAGAGCACTTCTTCCCCCGCGCGGGAACGAAGAAGACGGGCGTCGCGCAGCTTGCAGCAAGAGCCATCCAATCCACTCCGAAGCGCTAGAGGACGGGGCACCCCTCCTATTCTTTCCAAACGGATAATCCTCCCGAGATTTCGGAGTTTTTTTCCCCCCAGCCCGACGAACCGGAGGCGGGAAGGCGACACGCGAAACCGCTCGCCCGGAATTGACACGGGCTCGAAGGCTCTGGTATCATTTGGGCGGTGAAGCCGATGCGTTTTTTCTTCCTCATCCCGGCACTCTTGCTCTCGGCGGCTCCCGCCCTCCCGGCGAACCAGCCGCCGGTGATCGCGGGCGGGCAGAATGTCTCGCTTTGGCCTGAGAATACCTTTGAGCTTCGTTTCCTCGTCCGCAACAATCTCGATCAGGGGCGGCGTCTTCCCTTTACGGTTGAAGGTCCTGGCGTGAACGACGCAGGGTCCGTCTTCGTGCCGCGACGCCATCAGAAGATCGTCTCCTTCACGGTTCCGTCCCTGCCGGTCGGCGCTCACGTCTTCACCGCCGCCTTCTGGGACACCGTTGCGGAGCCGGACACCGTGTTCTGGACCGCATCCTCGACGGTTCTTGTCGTCGACTCGACGACCGCCCCCGAGATCGTTGCGGAGTTCGACCCGGCGGTGGTTGAAGGCTCGGAGCCCAGCCTCTATCAGCCCATCGACAAGATGACGGTCGTAAAGATCCCGAAACCGACCGGCTTCGCCGCGCCGGGAGGCGACGTTCTCCTCTGGGTCGCCCGTCTCACGAACCCCGACCCGGTCCACCCGAACGATCTCTTCGATGTGAGCCCCGATCAAGGAGAGATCGGCTTCCTGCCGGGCGAGGAAATCACGGTCACCGTCACGCTGAGCGCGGACGCCCCCGTCCCCTTCGGTACCCTCAACGATCTCGGGTTCGCTTTCGTCACGGCGGCCGGCGAGACCTTGTTTCAGATCTCCACCCCAGTGGTCGGCGACTCGATCACGATGTTCCAGGAAGTGACGACCGGCGTTCCGGAGCCCCCCGTGTCCCCTCTCACTTGGAGTCGCCTGAAGTCTCTGTTCCGCTAGACGGGCGGCGCTCCGCCCCTTGCACGATCACGAAGGGCGCCCAGTGAGCGGGGTGATCCCATTTCTCCTTGGCGAACCACCCCGTCTCGACCGGTTCCTTCCGAAGCCCGCGTTTCGCCTCGGCAAGGGCGCTCACCGGATCCCACCCGCGGAGAAGGCGCTCGTAGAAGCGGGAGGCAACGGCCTCCGCCGACCGGTCCGCCACCGGCCACAAGGCCGAAAGAACGGTTTCGGCCCCCGCTGCGAGGAAGGCCTGGGCGAAACCGAACGCCTCACCCGCCGCCGGGGTATCCCCGCCGAACCGACCGCCGATTCCCGTTCGACAGGCGCCGAGGTAGACGAAAGAAGCGGCGACTCGCGACCCGAGGATCTCCCGCACGCTGAGTCGACCGTCTTCTCCCTCTCCCCCTCGGAGGTCGATAGAGGACGAAAGAGGATGGATCGGGTTCCAAACGGCGTGCGCCGCGAAGTGAAGGATGTCACTGTCCGCGAAGGCGAGCTTCGCCGATCGCTCCGTGGCGTTCTTGCCGATCAGGACTCGGCGGCGCTCCGGCGCGAAGAACCTCTCGAGCGTTTTCGCCTCTCGGCGCGCGGAGGGGAGAGCAGGCCCTTCCCCCGCAGGATCCGCGAAGAGAGCGATCCGCGCCTCTTCCCCGAGCGATGATCTCATCGGGCGGGCCGCGAGCACCGCGCTCGGCATGAGGACCACTTCCCATTGGTCGCCAAGAAACGGGATTTCTTCCCACGAGGACGCGGAGGGGACCTCGCGGAGAACGAGCGTCTCGAAGGGGAACTCGATCAGAGTTCCGGTGGGGACCACGATCAGCCGGCCGGTTCTTTCCGCTACCTCCCCGACCGCCTCCTCGGGGAGCAGAATGCGCCGGAGATCGGTGAGCACCGGCACGAGACGGGCCGGATCCGTTTCCCTCGAGGAAAGGAGACTTCGCGCGAGACGGACTCGATCCGACACCTCCTCGGGCTCGATCGGGAGAAGAGCGAAACGGATTCCGCCCGCGCTCACCGCGAAGATCACGAGGCGCCCATCCGCGAAGAAATAGGCCAGGAGCAGATCCCCAATTCCAAGCGCTCCGCGAATCTTCTCGAGCGAGACATCCGGAGGATCGAGCTTGGTTCGAGCGGCCTCGTCGAGCCGCACCAGGCGGTCCGACAATCGATCGAGCTCGCCGCGCGCTTCCTCGATCTCCTTTCGAACATATGCTCTTCTCTCCGCGCCGAGATCAAGATCGCCTTCGTTCGCTGCTTCCTCCATCTCCTCGTTAAGCCGAGCGATCTTGGCGAGCAGCTCCCGTTCGCGCTCGATCGATCCGGCTTCCGACGTCCCGATCGGAAGCACGTCCGTCGAAGCGACCAGATCCAGCAGCGCGCGGGACCTCGCCCTTTCGGCGGCCTGGAATGCCGCTTCCTCCCGACCTTGTTTGAGAAGAAGAAGGACGAGGCGCTCATACGGCTTTGTCTTCTCCTCAAGGAAGAGTGTTCTCCCCCGCGTGCTACGGATGCTGGAACGCATCTCTTCGACCGTTTCGATCGACTTCCGGAAAGATGCCTCTGCGGCTCGAGCCGAACCCAGAGCCTCTTCCGCCTCGCCCCTCGCGAGCCATGCGACCCAGCGAAGACGCGGAAGTCCGTCCAACACGGAAAGCCGCTCGGCGGCATCGAGAAACTCGATCGCCTCCGCGGCCCGTCCTTTCTCGACGGAAACGCGCGCGAGCACGAGGAGAGCTTCCGCCTCCTGCAGGGGGAACCCCGCCCCCCGAGCTTCCTCTCGAACGCGGAGCGCCGCCTCGCGCGCCTCCTCGAAACGGTTCATGCGGGCGAGCGCCCCGGCCTTCTCGAGGGCGGCCTGGCAGGCGAGCGGCAGGAGACCGAGGTTTCGGAAGGAATCCGCCGCCGCGGCGAAACCGGTGAGTGCCGAGTCGGTCTCCCCGAGAGAGAAGCGGACGCGGGCGAGCGAGAGAAGAATCGGCGCCTCCGCCTCGCGCTCTCCTCCCTCACGAGCGATCACGGCCGCCCCCTCAAGGCTGTTCTTGGCCGGCGGGAGGTCATTCAGGGTGAGATGGAAGCGCCCGATCGTCTCGTGCGCCGCGCGGGCCGTTCGGGGATCCCCCCGCGATCGCGCCGAGAGCAGAACCGCCTCGGCAAGCGCGAGAGCATCTCCATAGCGCCCGGCCTCGAGGACCGCCTCGGCGCGGTTGAGCCTCGCCACGTCGACCCCCATCTCGTCTCCGAGAGTGCTGTCGACCCGCTCCGCCTCCACGAAGAGACGCGCGGCCTCCTCGGGGTCGCCGATCATCGATTGCAGAATCCCTTGAGAGACGCGCAGGTAGCTGCGGAGCGGATGGAGCTGCGCCCTCTCGATGATTGCACCCGCTTCCCCGTAACACGCGCCGGCCGACGCGAAGTCTCCGAACCGCCTCCGGAGATTCCCGAGCGCGATCCGCGCGAGGGCTTCTCCGACCGGGTTCGCGAGAATGCGGTGGATGTCGAGAGCCTCCTCCAGCATGGCGAGCGATCCCCGGTAGTCGCCTCGAACGGCCCGGATGTTCGCGAGGGATTGCAGCGTCTCCGCGACGTCCTGTCCCGATCCGAGCGAACGAAAGAGGGAAAGGGATGCCTCGTATGTCGCGACCGCGTTGTCGTAACGTCCGAACGCCTCGTCGATCTGCGCCAGATACGCCAGCGTCGCAGCGAGGCCGAGCAGGTCGCCGATCTCCTCTTGAAGGGAGGCACCCGTGACGAGGAAATCATAGGCCGGACCGAGATCTCCCCGGTTGAGCGCCGAGAGCCCGAGATAGCTCGTGGCGAGTCCTTCGCGATAGACGTCGCCGCATGCCTCGTAGATCGCGCGAGCCGAGTCGAGCGCCGCGTCCGCGTCGGCGTATTTCAAGGACTGAAGGGCTTCGATTCCCGTGACGAAGAGACGTTCGCCCTTCCTCCACCTGTCTCGCGTCTCCGGGTCGAAGGAGGAAAGGACCCGATCGATGCGCGCCGGCAGCGTGTCTCCGTACGCGGAGGATCGTTCGGCGAAGAGAGCGGCTGCTCCTCGAAGGCGCTCGCCGGCCTCGTCAAGCGAATCGACCGCCTGCCGGTGGAGCAGGACGGTGACGTCGGCGCGGTAGGTGGGATAGGCCTCGACGAGCGAGTCGATCCAAGCGATCTGTTCGCCTCGAGCGGCTTCTTCCACCCGAGCAGCGACCTCCGTTTTCGTAGGAGGCGAGGCGAAGACCGAGGCCACGAGCACCGGCGCTCCGAGTAGTAGGCAAAGCAGGCGTACCGACAAAGGTCTCCTCCTCCGCGGGTCGGGCGGCGGGAAAACGGAGGGAAGAACGCGCCCTCCCGAAGGATTATAACGGAGGGGGCTTCGCGAACAAGCGCGGCGGTCTTCTCATATCTTGTCTCTTCGCTGCGGTCGCCCGAGCCCGCGTCCATTCACCCGAATTGACAAGACGCCTCCGGGCCTCGAAACTGGGGCTTGGAAGACAACGAAACGGACCCGGCGCAAGTGCACGAGCGACGGCGCGGAAGGAGCGCGTGCCGACGTCTTTCACTAAGCAATAAACCATCGAGTCATGAATCGATTGAGGAGGTCAGCATGAAAGCCGATCGGTTTCGTAAACTCCAGACCGTCGGAGTCCTTGTTCTCGCTCTTCTCGCGCCGCCTGCCTCGGCGCGGGCGGCGGTCGCGCTTCAGTCCTCGGCGGACGGGACGGTGCGGAACTGGCGGCCGGAGGAGGGGAACGTCGTTGTCGGCGGCCACGAACGGACCTGGTGGACCGCGAGCGGAGAGGCGTGGGAGCTCACCCTCCAAGGGACGTGGAACCGCTCCCCGAGGATGGACCTCCCGGTCCCGATCGCCTCCGTGCGGCTTCTGAGCGAGAACGTCCTCTTCACCGTCGACGACGATGTCTGGCACCTCGCCGAGGAGGGATGGATCCGGGCCGACCGCTTTCCCCGCTAAGGAGGACCTCCCCTCCGCCGGAACACTCCACGAGGGACCGGGCGCTCCGAACCTCTTTTCCTACAATGTGTTCAGGATCTCCCTCCCCGCCGCCCTCGATCAACCTTTCCCCTCGCCCGGCCGAAACTGGGAGGGAGGGACACCGGGCGAGAACCCGGTTGCTCCCCCCGGATTCTGGCGGGAGACGATCGATCGGCGCCCACGGCCTTGACAGGCAGAGCGGCCGCGGGCAGTGTCTCGCGGCGGAATCGGAAGGCGTGAAGCGGGCCGCCCGGCGGCGACGAGAAGAGGCGTAAGCATGCCGAAAGGGAGTTCCGAGACATCGCGACCTCCGCCGGAGCGGGGACGCGGGAGAATCGCCGCGCGGGCGAGGGAGCTCTGGCGCTTCCGCTTCATGCTGAGGAGCCTCATCCTCCGCGATCTCAAGGTGAAGTACAAGCGCTCGACCCTCGGCTTCTTGTGGACGTTCCTGAATCCCCTCCTCACCGTCTCGATCCTGATCGCGGTCTTCCGTGTCGTCATCCGGATCCCGCTTGAGCACTACTGGGCGTTTCTCCTCTCCGGCTATTTCGCGTGGAACGCCGTGCAGCACATGCTTCTTTCCTCGTCGTACATTCTGCAGACCCATTCAGGGCTCGTGCGGAGCACGGCCTTTCCGAAAGAGGTCCTCCTCTTCGGAGCGGCGATCTCACGGCTGATCGAGCTCGCGATCGAGCTCGCGCTCATCCTCGCGGTGCTCGGTCTGGTTCACCATCAGGGGGTTCCGGTCGGCTACGCGTTCCTCCCCCTTCTCATGCTCCTCCTCGCCGTCGCGACCGCGGGTCTCATGTTCCCGATCGCGACCGCCTCGGTCCTCTTCACCGACGTTCAGCACACGCTCCCGATCCTCACGACCTCGCTCTTCTACCTCACGCCGATCTTCTACCCGGCCGACATGGTTCCGGAGTCCTTTCGGGGGCTCTACTTCGCGAACCCGTTCGCGCGCCTCATCACGCTCTTCCATCAGGCGCTCTATGAGGGGCGCGTTCCGGACGGGGGGCTTCTTCTCGGCACCGCGGCCATCGCGCTCGGTCTCTTCGCGGCCGGGTACGCGGTCTTCAACCGCTACAAGGACGTCTGCAATGAGCTCGTCTAGCGCGCGCAGTGTCCGCATCGAATGCCGCGGCGTCTGCAAGCGCTTCTACTATTACAGCCACCGAACCACGACGCTTCGGGAGTGGTTTATCCGCGCCGTCATGCGCCGTCCCCTGCACGTGCGGAGCGAGGAGTTCATCCTTCGAGACTTCAACCTTCGCGTGGAGAGCGGGGAGGTCGTCGCGCTCATCGGCCGAAACGGCTCGGGGAAAAGCACGGCGCTCCGGCTCATCGCGGGCATCTACGCGCCGACCGCGGGAACGATCCGAGTGAACGGGCGCCTCGCGTCGGTGATCGAGCTCGGGGTCGGCTTCCATCCCGACCTCACCGGCGCGGAGAACGTCGAGCTCGCCGCCGGAGTGATGGGGCTCGGTCCGCGCGCCCTCCGGGAACGATACAAAGAGATCGTCGCCTTCGCGGAGATCGGCGCCTTCATCGAGATGCCGATGAAGTACTACTCCTCGGGGATGAGCGCGCGCCTCGCCTTCGCGGTCTCGATGTGCGCCGATCCGGACGTCGTGCTGATCGACGAGGTGCTCGCCGTCGGAGACGAGGCATTCCGCGCGAAGTGCATCGATCGGCTCGCCTCGTTCGTCGAGCGGGGCGGAACGATCCTTCTCGTGAGCCATGAGATGCCGACGGTCGCGAAACTCTGCCAACGCGCCGTCTGGATGGAGAACGGCCGCATTCGAAAGGCGGGCCCGGCCGCCGAGGTCATCGCGGCCTATCAAGAGGAAAGCGGAGCGCGACAGGAATCCGAGGATTGAACGACGGGCCGGAAGAGCTTCGCTCGCGTCCGACGCGTCCCTGGGATCCCCGATCGCGTCCTCGACTCGGTTGCGAGAAGAGCCGGGGAAGCGCACCTCTTCAGACCCCCGCGCCGCGCGCGCCCCCCGCCTTCCTCGCCGTCCGGCTCATCACCCAAAGAGGCACCGACACGAAGACGAACTCGTCCCCGCTCTCGACGAAGACCGTGAGCGCTTCGCCTCTCTTCTCGACAAGCACCGTTTCCTCGTCGCTCCGCGCGTCGACGAGGACGAAGTCGGGCCGGTCGCCGAGCCGGTCGAAGAACACGCGCGCCGCTCGGGCGCACTGCGCGGCCTCCATCGGCATCGCATGGAAGACCTCGTTCGGAAGGATGTGAAGCGCCGCGGCGAAGGCGGTCGACGGAATCGCGAGCGAGACATCGTCCCCTCGGCACCTCTTCTCCCTCACCTCGACGCGGATCGGCCCGCCCCGCTCGAGCGCGAGGG
>JAGUYC010000310.1 GCA_020061515.1 Gemmatimonadota bacterium | reverse complement strand
GGATCTCGCCCGCGTGGAGGAGCTCGCGCGGCGCCCCGAGGTCGTCGCCGTCGGCGAAACGGGCCTCGACTTCTACCGGAACTACGCGGATCGCGGAAACCAGGAACGGCTCTTCCACGAGCAGCTCGCGCTCGCCGCGCGAGTGGGGAAACCGGTTGTGATCCACGACCGCGAGGCGCACGAAGTTCTCCTCGCGATCCTCCGGGCGCACGAGGGGGAGCTCACCGGAGGCGTAATGCACTGCTTCTCCGGCGATCGATCGTTCATGGAGAAAGTGCTTCCCCTTGGTTTCGCAGTCTCGATCCCGGGGACCGTGACGTTCACGAAACCGAATGGAGCGCTGGCCGAGGTCGTCCGCGCGTGCCCCGCCGACCGGATCCTCGTGGAGACCGACTGCCCTTGGCTCGCGCCGGTCCCGCATCGCGGGAGGCGGAACGAGCCGGCGTACGTCCGCTTCACGGTGGAGAGGGTGGCGGAGATTCGCAAATGGACCTTCGAAGAGGCGGACCGGGCGACGAGCGAGAACGCGAGGCGGGTCTTCCGGATGGAGGAGGCGCCGTGACGCGCGGCAAGAGCACGCCGGCGGCCGACGCGCGCGCTCTTCGCGGCGAGGGACACCGGCCGAGCAAGAGGCTCGGACAGAATTTCCTCGTCGATCCGAACCTTCTCCGGAAGATCGCGGACGCGGCGGAGCTTCACGCCTCGGACCGGGTCGTCGAGATCGGCTCCGGCACGGGGAACCTGACGGAGCTTCTCGCGGAGCGCGCGGGGAAGATCTTCTCGGTCGAGATCGACGGGAGGCTCCTCGCGCGGCAGCGAAGAAGGCTCCTCGGGAAGGAGAACGTCGTCTTCGTCCGCGGCGACTTCCTCGATTTCGATCTCGAGGAAGCCGCGGGGGGAGGGAAGCTCGTCGTCGTCGGGAACATCCCCTATCGCGTCACGGCCCGAATCCTTGAACGGCTGATGCTGCATGCCTCATCGATCCGCTCCGCGCTCCTCTTGGTCCAGAGGGAGGTGGCGGAACGGATCGCCGCCTCTCCCGGCACGCGCTCCTTCGGGCGGATCTCGCTTCTCGTCCGCTACCACGCCCGCGCGGAGGTTCTCTTCCGCGTCGGGCCCGCTTCCTTCCGGCCGCGCCCACGGGTCGAGTCCGCGGCGGTGCGCCTCGCGTTCCACGATCCGCTTCCGGTCCGCGCGCGGGACGAGGAGGCGCTCTTCCGGCTTGCGCGCGCGCTCTTCGGCGGGCGGAGGAAGATAGTCCGCTCCGGTCTTCGCGCCTTTCGGGCGTTCTCCGCGGAGGAGCTTCGGCGCATCGAGACGGCGTCGGGAGTGGATCTCGCCGCCCGGCCGGAGGACCTCGACGCGGCCGATTGGTGCCGTCTCTCGGACGCGGTGGAGGCGGTCCGATGAGGAGGATCCTCTTCGTCCTCGCTCTCCTCGCCGCCGGAATCCTCGCCCCGGCCGCCGCTTGGGCGGACGCCGATCGGGAGGAGGAAGAAGAGTTCGAGAAGACGAGGACCGATTCGGTCTGGGCGGTCGGGATCGAGGGGGATTCGCTCTGGGTCGACTCGCTCGCCGCCGACTCGATCCGCCAAACGGTCATCCTGGACTCGCTCTCGAAGATCCCGAGCGCGCGGCTCGACCTGGTCCCCCGAGGTTTCCACCCGACCTACGAAATCCAGGGGAGCTTCATCCGCGCGACGACGAACATCTCGAACATTTTTACTCTAAACTATCTTCTCAGGGATGATTTGGCGGTCAAGACCAAGACGACATGGGAGAAACGGAGGGCCGACCGCGCGAATCGGGAGTCGGGCGTCCGCCGGACGGAAGCGGAGATCCAGTATTCCATGAGGGAAGGAGTCCGCGTCGGAATCCGTTACGGCCGCGACGACAACCGGGAACAAGACGATCTCCGCTCGACCGACATCGCTCTCAACCGGCTCTTTCTCCAGAGCACGTACATCCAGGAGCTTCCGATGGCTCTTCGTTTCACGCTGTCGCTCGAGGGGGGAATCGAAACGAGAGACAAGGACGAGGAGCAGCGATCCTCGACGCAGGGAGGGAGCCCGGCGACGCGGTGGGAGGAAAAGCGGGGCCGCGCGATGAACTCCAACGTCGGTCTCGAGTTCAAGCCGAGCCAGACGCTCGGCGCCGAAGTGCAAGGGACCGCCACGCGGAACAACTTCTCCATCGAGACCGGGGGAAGCCAGGCGCCCGACAGCAGGAACGAAGACAACCGGGACGCATCGGAAACGGGGACGGCGAGATTCCGCTACGAGGACCTCGCCTACGCCAAGATCGGGCTCTCCATGGGGGCCGAGCGATCCACCCGTTCGTTCGCCCGCCCCGCGGGCGGCGTCGAGACCGCGATCGATCGAAGGCGGAGCGGAAACCTGACGATCCGCGGCGTCGCGGGCGCGCGCACCGAGTACGACGCGAAGTTCGACTACGCGTGGGGAAGCCGCACGTTCGCCGTCGACGCCTCGCAGTCGAACGAGCGGCTCGACTACGGCGGCGAGGCGTCCCTGAGCTATCGGCTTCCGGCGGCGATCAAGAGCAAGCTCGTCTTGAAACGAGGGGCCACGGAGGACACCTTCTTTCCGAAGCCGGGAGAACCGGACGCGACGGGGGAATCGCAGCGGGGCTCGGTCCACTTGAATCTCGCCCGCAGTCTCTGGAGCGACACGCAGATCCGGACGACGGGGAGCATCGGCATGACGTCCCGCGTGTTCGTCGACTCCACGCAGGACCGCGACAACGCGGACCGGCGGATCTCCGCCGACATCGACTACTCGCCTCCGGGGAAGATCCGGGGATCGGCCACCTTCTCGGTGGACGAGGGGCGCACCGTGAACGTCCACCGCACGCGCTCGGCGAACAACGAAACCCGCCAATCCTGGCGAGTGACGCCGACGATCGACTACCGGCCGCTGCCCAACGTCAGGATGAACAGCGCCTACACGATGACGCTCATCTACATCTTCAAGGAGGCGGACTCGAATCGGAACACGATGACCCGGATCTCCGAGCTCCGCTCCGTGATCGACTGGGATCTCTCGGCGTCCGCCCGCTTCGGTTTCGAGTACCGTTACAAACTCGACGAGAGCGGGAGCTTCCAGAAGGAGGGAACGACGCGCCGGTTCAACCGGAGCCGCGAGGGGGAGGTGCAATACCTGAACCTGAAGCTCACCTATCGCCTCGCGCGCGACTTCTCGCTCGAGACCGGGCAGTTCGTTCAGGTGGAGAAGCAGTTCAATCTCGAAGAGGGGAAGGATCTGGAATCGGAGAAGAAGAAGGCCCAGATCTACTCTCAGATCATGTACCGAAAAGAGATCTCCAAGAAGACCTCGTTCAATCTGAAAGCGCGGCAGATCCAGGATGCGTCCTTGCCGATCTTCCCCGCGCCGGTCGGATCGCGGACGGGGGAGCAGCGGCGGGTCGAATGGGAGCTGAACGGCGGGCTCACGTTCAAACTGTAGGGCGGCGAAGATGATTCATACGGCAATCGTTGATCGGATCGTCCGGGCGGCGGGGCTTCTCTCGGCAGCCGGCTGGCTGTGCATGACCGGCTGTTTCTTCGAGCCAAGGGACGCGGAGCCTCCCGGAGGGGGCGGCGGAACTTCCGAGCCCGCGAAGTCCCCCGAGGAGGTGACCGAGAAGCTCGTCACGGCGTTCGAGACATTCCACAGACCGCAGTACGAGCTCCTTCTCGCCGGAGACTTTCGCTTCGTCCCGGATCGGTCCGACTCGTCCGACCTGGCGGACGCCGGGCACACACCCTTCGAGGAGCCATGGGGCTTGGTGAAAGAGGAGGATGTTTTCAGCCGGATCCAATCGTGCTTCAACAACAGCCAGACCAAAATGGGCACGATGGACCTCGAGTACACCGGAAATCCGATCGCCACCGATTCGTCCGTCACCGGGTACTCCACCTACGAGAGCGACTACGACCTGACCGTCTACTACGTCACGCTGGTCTCCCCGTCTCGGGAGGATTCGGTCCTCTTCAACGGATCGATGAAGCTCTTCATTCGGTACGAATCGAACGACGGAACGTACCGGATCTACCGGTGGGAGGACTTCCGAAAGGGGGCGCTCCGGAGCTGGGGCTTCTACAAGGGGGAGGTGGCGGCGTCTCTCTCGTACTGCCCGGACTAGCCGAGCCGTCCGGCGGCCGCCAGTAACCGCAAGCCGTCCGGGCGGTTCGGCCGTGGGGTCTCATCAAACCCTGGCATCTTCCCGATACTCGGTACGATGGGGCGGAACGGGGGGGACGCGTTGACAGCACCCCGAGCCTGTGGTATCCTTCGATTGTTCCACGGGTGCCTGCGAACGACTTCCCCTACCCCAAGGGTCGAGGCGGGACAAGAAGATCGCGCGAGACGCCGCCCACTCAACCATCGGCAGGAGGTGCTCGGACGTGCTTCGCATTTTTGGCGCGAGAAGAGGGCTCTCCACGCTTCTCATGCTCATCGTGCTTCTCATTGGGATTGCAGTGGCCTCGAGCTGCGTGCTGAACCCGAAGGACGAAAACGGGAACGGGAAACCGCCGATCGATCCGGACCTGAACCGAAAGACAACCGGCAACCTGATCGAGAATTGGCTTCCGTACGTGTATACCACCATGGACAGCGCCGGGTACGAGGAGGCGCTCGACGAGGCCTACACGTTCGAGCTGCTGGCGGGTGAGGTTGACCCGGACGATCCTCGGGGATGGTGGGACAAGCTGGAGGAGCTCGCCATCACGGGGAACATGTTTCATGCGCGCTTCGACAGCCTCGGCCGGAAGATCGATCGGATCAAGCTGACTCTGGATCCAAAGAGCACGGTGGTCGACAACAACAACTACCCGGAGAAGCCCCCGGGAGAGGTCTGGTGGAAGGTGACGAGCTTCGTCGATCTCCTCGTCACCATGGACGACCCGACCGATCCTGAAGGGATCCTGAACCTCGTGGTCCGTTCGGACCAGGTTTTCGTCTGCCGGCCGGATCCGGACGCCGACAGCCTTTGGGTGATCTACAAGCAAATCGACCAGCCGCCGATCAACTAACGCCGGGACGAGGCGCGCGCTTTCTGCCGCGGACGCGTGCCTCGTCCGGGCTTGCCCGGACATAACAAGGGACGCTCCGTTCGGGGCGTCCCTTTTCTTCCGCGCCTCTCGTGCGCCGGCAAATCGGTTGACAGAACCGCCGCCGCGCACCTACACTCTCTAGCTTGTGCCGCCAGAGGCTCGGGGCCGTGGTCGGTCCCGCGGTCCCGCGATCTCCCCGCGGAGCTCGCGGGGGGAGGGATTCGGCCGCCGATGAGATGCTTGGCCCCGCCGGCCCTTATCCTTCTGGTCACGACGGCCGTCGGAGTGGGCAGCCCCCAGGCGGAAGTTCCCGCCCCGCGGGTCGCCCTGATCATCGACGACTTCGGGTACGCGTACGGGCCGACGGCGAGGGCGTTCCTCGAGCTGGACTGCGAGCTCACGATCTCGGTCCTTCCCGGGGAGGCCTTCTCCGAGAGGATCGCCGAGAGGGTTCGAGCGGCGGGAAAAGACCTGTTCCTTCACCTGCCGATGGAGCCCTTGGAGTATCCCGAGGAGGACCCGGGACCGCGGGCGATCTTCGTCGGTCAGACGGACGATGAGGTGCGCGCGCTCGTACGGTCGGCCCTGGACGCTTTCGAAGGCCTCGACGGCGTGAACAACCACATGGGATCGCGGGCGATGCAGGACGAGAGGATCCTCCGCATCGTCCTCGACGAGGTGGGGAAGAGGGATCTCCTCTTCCTCGACTCGAAAACGGTGGCGGGCCGTCTCGCCCGGAGACTCGCGGGCGGCATGGGCGTGACGTGCCTCGAGAACGATCTCTTCTGGGATTCGGGTTACGACGGCCGGGAAGAGATCCTGGAGAATCTGGACCGTCTCGCGGAGATCGCGCGCGCGCGCGGCCATGCGATCGGAATCGGCCACCCGCGCGAGGCGACTCTCGATGCGCTTGTGGAGAAGATCCCGGAGATGCGCCGGTCGGGAATCCGGCTGGTCCGGGTCCGGGACCTTCTCGGGGATCCTTCCGGCGGTGCGGGAAGCGAACCCTCCGCAGACGGGGCACGGGTTCCGGCAGCCCCGGACCCGGCGATGATCGACCCCCCGCGCGCGCCGGACGCGGCGGACGAAGGAGCTTCGGATGAATAGAAACCGGTATCGGCTGATCCTCGTGCTTGCGGTGCTCCTTCTGGGCGCCTGGTATGTCTACCCCACGCTCCGCTTCCACACCCTCTCGCCGGAAGAGCGGGAGGCGATGGGAGAGAAGAAGCTGAGCGAGCTCCGCTCGAAGGCGCTCCGCCTCGGGCTCGACCTTCAAGGAGGGATGCACCTCGTGCTCCAGGTCGATCGCTCGAGTCTCTCCGGAGACGAGGCGAGCGACGCGACCGACCGGGCTCTCGAGATCATCCGGAACCGGGTCGATCAGTTCGGCGTCGCGGAGCCGTCGATCCAGCGGCAGGGGGGAGAGAGGATCGTCGTCCAGCTTCCCGGCGTGCAAGACGCTTTACAGGCGAAGAGCTTGATCGGGCAGACCGCGCTTCTCGAGTTCAAGCTCCTCCGGTCGTCGGCGGAGTTCACTGAAACGCTTCGCCGGATCGACGACTTCCTGTATGCCCGATCCAAGGACGCGGAGGCGCCCGAGGACACGCTCGGGGTTTCTCCCGACGAGGAGACGATGAAGAAGTCGCCGCTTACGGCGCGGCTTCGCTTCTTCCGGAGCGGAGAGCAGGACAACGCATGGGTTCCGCAGGAGCAGGAGGCGGCGGTCGAGTCGCTTCTCGCGATTCCGGGGGTTCGCGGTCTCGTTCCGTTCGGGGCCGCCTTCGTGTGGGGCCGCGAGTTCGTCGACTACGGCGGGACGAACATGAAGGCCCTCTATCTCGTGAGCGACAAGCCGGAGCTCACCGGCGCCTCCGTGTCGAACGCGGTCGTCTCGATGGGGCTCGATCAGGCGAGGCCGAACTCGCCGGGAGTCAGCCTCACCCTCACCGGCGAGGGAGCCCACGACTTCTCGCGGATCACCGGCGCGAACGTCGGGAGGCGGCTCGCGATCGTGCTCGACGGCAAGATCCACGTCGCGCCGACGATCATGGGGAAGATCCCCCGCGGGCGCGCGTCGATCACCGGGAACTACGACATGGACGAGGCGAAGATCCTCTCGATCGTTCTGCGGGCCGGCGCCCTTCCCGCGCCGCTCGAGATCATCGAGGAGAGGACGGTGGGGCCCTCCCTCGGGCGCGACTCGATCCGGCTCGGCGTGCGCGCGTCGGTCTTCGGCGTGCTCTGCGTCGCCGTCTTCATGCTGCTCTACTACCGGCTCTCCGGAATCTTCGCGACGCTCGCGCTCGTCCTCAACTTGATCCTCATCCTCGCCGTGATGTCCGCTCTTCGAGCGACGCTCACGCTCCCCGGCATCGCCGGCATCATCCTCACGATCGGCATGGCGGTGGACGCGAACGTGCTGATCTTCGAGCGGATTCGCGAGGAGCTGCGGAATCGCAAGACCGTGCGCGCGTCGATCGAGGCAGGGTACGCGCGCGCCTTCCGGACGATTCTCGACTCGAACGTGACGACGCTCATCTCGGCGCTCGTCCTCCTCCAATTCGGGACCGCGAACATCAAGGGATTCGCGGTGACCCTGAGCGTCGGGATTGTTTCCTCCATGTTCACGGCGATCGTCGTGACGCGGATGATCTTCGACTTCATCGTCGACCGGTACTCGCCGACGAAGCTGAGCATCTAGCGGGGACGAGGGGAGAGAGCCATGGAATTCTTGACCAACACCAACTTCGAGTTCATCAATCATCGCCGCAAGGCGTATGTCTTCTCGGCGATTCTCATCGCGATCGGACTTTTCTCCATCCTCTTCCACAAGGGGCTGAACTACTCGATCGACTTCGAGGGGGGGTCGGTGCTGGAGATCCGCTTCGACGAGCCGGTTCCTCTGGAGGCGATTCGTTCCGCCCTTCGAAAGACCGAGACCGGAACATTCGAGGTTCAAAGGTTCGGGGACGAGAAGGAAGTCCTGATTCACGTGAAGGACACCGGGCTCACGGGCGCCCTCGGGGACCGCGTGATCGACCAGCTCCGAGCGGACTTTCCCGATCGGACAGTGGAGATCCGGCGCGAGGAGAGCGTCGGACCGCGCATCGGGAAGGAGCTTCGGAGCAAGGCGTTTTGGGCGATCCTCTTCGCCAACCTCGGGATCCTCATCTACATCTCGTGGAGGTTCGAGTTTCGCTTCGCGGTCGCCTCGGTGGCCGCGCTCGTGCACGACGTGCTCATCACGCTCGGGGTCTTCTCGCTCGCGAACCTCGAGATCTCGCTCAGCGTGATCGCCGCGTTCCTCACGATCGTCGGCTACTCGCTGAACGACACGATCGTCGTGTTCGACCGGATCCGGGAGGATCTTCGCCTCTACGCGAGGCTCCCCTACGACCGCGTCCTGAACACGGCGATCAACCGGACGCTCTCGCGAACGATCCTGACCGGTGGAACGACGCTCGTCGTGGTCCTCTTCCTCTTCTTCGGAGGGGGGAGCGTGATCCGCGACTTCGCGCTGGCTCTCTTGGTCGGCGTTGTGATCGGGACGTACTCGTCGGTCTACGTGGCGAGCGCAATCGTCGTCGACTGGCACAACTTCGACATGGCGCGCGCGAAGGCGAAGGGGCTCGCAAGGGCGACGAAGTAGCCGCGGGAGATCGTCCCCGAAAGGGTACAAGGGGTTCCGCCCCCGCGGACACCTCCCGGCCCCGCGTTCTCTTCTTGTGAGCTATCCACTTCTTTTGCAATGAGTTGCGGGATCCGAAGCGGGGTCCCGCGGTGGCACGGGGTTTGCGCTCAAGCACCAAACCCGGTCGCAAGACGCGGAGGAGGTGCCCTTGCCCGACGCGCGCCCGCTCGTCCTCGCGGCTCTCGTCTTTCTCGCGGTCCAAGCGGAAGGGGCCGATCCGGCGCGCTTCTCCCCCCGCGACACGACGGAGGCCTCCGGGGTCGATGGGGTCGAGCCGGACTCGGGGCTCGCGGCCTCGGATGCGGCCGTCGCGGAGGTCCTTTTCGATTTCGAATCGGCGTGGCGGGCCGGCGACCGAAAGCGGCTCGTCTCCTGGATCGCGAGAAGAGGGGTCGGCCTTTCGCTCGGGGGCGGAGAGCATCCGGAGGGTTGGTTCTCGCGGAATCAGGCGCTTGCGATTCTCGGGCGTCTGATCGAGGGGACCGAGACGATCCAATTCGAGTTCGTGCGCTTTCGGAACCTGCACGGTCGGGCTGGGCGGCCGAACGCAGCCGCTGTTTGGGAGCAGCGCGACCGTTCGGGGGAATTGCGGCGGCTCGCGGTCTTCCTCTCCCTTGGGCGCGAGGACGACCGGTGGACGATCGCCGAGATCAAGGTCCGGGATCAATAGTCGTCTCCACGGCCGCGATCAAGAGCGGGGGCACCCTCCCGGCGGACAGGTGAAGGGCATGTTGCCGAACGAGGCGCGCGGTCGGATCTCCTCGATTGTTCTCGGCGCGGTCGCTCTCGCCGGCACGCTTCTCCTCGTTGCCGGGAGGCTCCGGCCGGAAACGCTTCCTCTCCTTCCGGTGCTCCTTCTTTTCCTTCCCGCGGTCTTCTTCCTCGTGCGAGGGCGGTTCGTTCTTCGCTCCTCGCTCCTTCTCCTCCTTCTCGGGGTTCTTCTTCTCGGCCGGCTTGCGATCTCGAGGATCGAATCGACCGGAGAGGCGGCGCGTGCGAGGGCCTATGCGGAGCTGGAGCGAGCGGTCGGCGCGCAAGCGGATTCCCTTTCTCGTTGGGCGGCGGCGATCGCGGAGGACGAGATGGTGGGCGCGCGGCTCGCCGAGGATTCCGGGCGACGCGAGGAGGAGGCGCTCTTCGGCGCGCTCGACGTCTGGGGGAGGCGGTTCGCGAAAGGTCCGCTCGGCGAGGGGACGGCGTTCGAGATCGAACGGGAAGAAAAGCGCGAGCCAATCGCGTGGTGGGGCGAGGTCCCCGATCTCCTCGATCCCGGCCGACGGGGCGGTGTGCGGATGGTGAACGACCCGCTTCGGGTGCACCTCGTGGTCGAGGTTCCGGTCCGCGTGGAGGGGAGGCGCACGCCGGCCGGTCTTGTGCGCGTGATGCGCCCGGTCGGCCGGAACCCCGATCTCGCGGAGGGCGTGGGGAGGGAGGTTCCCTTCGCGCGCCTCGTCCGGGAGAGCGTGGGCGGGACCGTGCGCTTCTTCGCTCGGGGGGGCGAGGGGGAGCGGGTTCTTCGCGGACCCGACGGCTCGGAGATCGGGAGCGCGCGCGTGCTTCTTCCCTCCGCGCGCGAACGCGTGCGTGGGGCCCAGGAGCGCTCGGCGCTCGGAGCGGCCCTCTTGCTCCTTCTCTTTTGGGCTTCCTGGCTGCCGTGGGTGGGCGGCCGACCGCGCCCCGTCCGCTCCGAAGACGACGGCTCGCTCCGCTCTCTCGCTCTCCGCGTTCCGATCGCCGCCATTCTTCTCCTTCGCGTTCTGCTTCTCGTGTTCGATCTCCCCGCGAGGCTCGGAGGGGGAGCGGGAACCACGGGACCGGAAGAGTTCTCGTCGCCGATTCTCCTCGGCGCGTGGAAATCCCCGGCGGACGCGACGATCACCGGGCTCGTTCTCTTTCTCATCCTCCTGTCGGCGAGGGAGCGCGCCGCCGCTTGGGCGCGTTCCCGCTCGGGCGGAAGAAGGGTCCGCCCGCTTCCGCTTCTCGCGATTCTCGCGCTGCTCACGGCGGCGACGGCTGCGTTCGGGGCGCTTGTGCGCGAGGCCTGTCTCTCGACGACCCTCGCGCTCTTCGACGGGCCGAACCCGCTCGGTCCTCCACCGGTTCTTCTCGTCGAGCTTGCTCTTCTCCTCGCCGCGGCGGGGTACCTCTTCCTCGTCGACGCGCTCTTCGTCCTCGCATCCGTGTACGGCCGCCTCGTTCCCCGCGCGCCGGGGCGTCTCGGCTTCCCGTCGCGGGTTCTCATCGGAGCCGCCTTCGCCGCCCTGGTTCTCGGTCTCGGCCGCCTCGATGCGCGCGGAACGCCGCCCTTCGTTCTTCTTCCCGCGATCGCCGTCTCGACCGGCTTTCTCCTTCTCTACCTCCTGCGGGGGAGGGGCTGGCGGGTCTGGAGCGGTTTCGGTTTCGTGTTCGCCGTCGCGGTGGCGCTCGAGCCGCGCCTCGGCGCCGGAAAGGAGGAGGTCGCGCAGCTCCGCCTCGAGGAGAAGGCCCTTCGCTTCGCCGAGCCGCGGGACGAATGGAAACGCTTCTTGCTTGAAGAAACCCTCCGCTCGCTCGAGAACGATTCGGTGCTTCTCGAGAAGCTCTCGCGGCATTCGCTCCCGCCGATGGAACGCGAGGCGTTCCTCGCTTGGGTCCGCAGCGGCCTCTCCCGGTACGACTACAGCGTCGAGCTCCGCATTCTCGACCGCCAGGGAGCGGTGGTCAGCCGGTTCGCGCTCGACATGCCCCCGGAGTCTCCGGTCCGCGCCGCGTTCGTCTTTCGCGACGTCCGCTCTTCCGGAGAGATGCGGATCTACGAGGACCGCCGCCGTTTTCGGGGTGAGTCGATGGAGGTTTACACGGGGGCGGTTCCGCTGATGCGCGCGGGAGATCTCGTCGGCGCGGTGATGATCTCCATCCCGTATTTCTACGAGAACCTCGAGTACGCCGCGAAGCTTCCGCCCGCGTCGTACGAGATGTTCCGTAACCTGCGCACGCTGGAGAGGACGCTCGTGCGCCAGACCGAGGCGCTTCAGGTGTTCCTCTATCGGGACGGCGAGACGGTTCTCTCGTCGAGCGATCGTTTCCCCGCGGAGACGCGGCTGGACGGCGAACTTCTCGACGCGATCGAGCGGAGCGGCTCCGCGTGGGGTCGGATCCGGGTCGATGGCAAGCACCACGATGCCTTCTTCACCGAGTGGAACGACCCCGAGCGCGAGGGGGTGCTCGCGTTCGCCCTGCCGCGCGCGAGCGCCGTGGATCGCGCGCTCTCGCTCATCGACATCGTGCTTGCGTCCTTCTTCTTCGCTCTGGCGGGTCTCGCGGTGCTCGCGGCGGCTCTTCTCTCGCCGCGGGCGCGCCGCATGCAAGGCGGCCTTCGCTTCGAAACGACGTTCCGCGACCGGCTCGTGCTCGCCTTCCTTCTCGTTTCTCTTCTTCCCGCCCTGCTCCTCGGCTTCGCGGGGAGGCGGATGGCGGCGAGCCGGCTCCGCGAAGCGGGGGAGACGGCGGCGCGCGCGTCGCTTCAAGCGGTGCGCTACGCGCTCGAGCGGGACGCGATCCGCGAGGCGGAGGAGGTCGCCCGGAGCACGCTCGTTCGAAGGCGCGTGCTTGGCGTCGAGGAAGGGGAGGAGCCGTTCGATCTCGAGCTCAGCCTGAAGCGCTTCGCGATCTTCTCCCCCGAAGGGCGGCTGATTCTGCAAAACGGGAAGGTCGGCCCCCCGAACGCGCGCGCGTTCGGCGAAGTGCGCGACCGCCGGACGCCGGCGACCGCGTTCGATCTCGCCGAGGGGTTGTCGCTCGACGCGCTCGTCGGGATCACGCTCGAGGGGTTCGAGGAGCGGCTCGAGGGGATTCTTCTTCTGTCGCGGTCGATCGACGAGGAGTGGTCCGCCGCGCTCGGCGAACGCGTGGGGACCGACATCTCCTTCTACGAGGGGGGGAAGATCGTTTCGTCGACGCGCTATGAGCTGTACCAGTCGGGGATCCTCTCGCCGCGTCTTCCCGCGCCGGTCTACGCCGCTCTCGATCTTCGCGGAGAGGAGGTGCGCTTCGGCCGCGAGAGCATCGCGGGGACTCCGTATCTCGTCGGGTACGGAGCGCTTCACGACTTCGACGGCCGCCCGGTCGGAACCGTCGCGGTGCCGCTCCTCTTCCAGGAACGGGAGACGGAGCGCGATCTCGAGCGCGCCTACGCGGCGATCACGTACCTCACGTTCCTCGTTCTCGCGGTCGCGGTTCTCGCCGCGGAGACGATGGGGGAGCGGATCGCGCGTCCGATCCGCGATCTGTCGCGCGGGATGGAGCGGATCTCCGCGGGCGATCTCGAGCAGGCGGTCTCCGTCCGCGCGGGAGGCGAGATCGGGCGCTTGGTCCGCTCGTTCAACCGAATGGCCGAGGAGCTGAAGCGGAGCCGCGACGCGCTCACCGAGAGAACGCGCTACATCGAGACGGTTCTCGGGAGCGTGGGGACCGGCGTGATCGCGTTCGATCGCGAGGGGCGGATCGCGAGCGCGAACCGCGCCGCGGGCGAGATCCTCGCGGTGCCGGTCGGCGATCTCATGGGTTCGCGCCTCGACCTTGTCGCGGGCGGAAGGCTCGAACCTCTCCACCGAATCGTGGAGGGGCTCGATCCGAGAAAAGGCCCCGTGCACGAGGAGGAGGCGGAGCTCCCGCGGGGGGGCGGAACGGTGACTCTTCGAATCGTGGCGACCGCGATCGCCGACGCGGAGGGGCGCGATCTCGGCAAGGTGATCGTGTTCGAGGATCTCACCGATCTCATCCGTTCGAAGAAGCTCCTCGCGTGGGGCGAGATGGCCCGCCAGGTCGCGCACGAGATCAAGAACCCGCTCACGCCGATGAAGCTCTCCGTGCAGCATCTGAAGCGCGCGTTCCACGACGCCCACCCGCGCTTCGGAGAGCTCCTCGACGAGTCCGCGGATCTCATCATCGAGGAGATCGACACGTTGCAGAGGATCGCGGCGGAGTTCTCGACGTTCGCGCGGATGCCGCGCCGCGAGATCCGCTCCGTGCCCGCCTCGCCGCTCATTCTCGAGACGCTCCGCCTCTACGAGGACGCTCTTCGCGAATCGCGCCTCGCGATCGACGTTCCCGCCGATCTTCCGTCGCTTCTCGTCGATCGGGAGGAGATCCGGCGGCTCCTCATCAACCTCCTCGACAACGCCGTTCAGGCGACCGGAGGGGGCGGCACGATCCGAGTGAGCGCGCGCGTCGCGAGCGGATCCCCGCGGAACGACGAGGGGTGGAAACTCTGGGAAGCGACCTCGGAGGAGACGATCCCCGGGCGCGTGCTCGCGATTCGAGTTCTCGACGACGGGCCGGGGGTGCCGGAAGAGGCGCGCGGGAAGCTCTTCGAGCCGAACTTCTCGACGAAGACCGACGGGACCGGGCTCGGGCTCGCCATCTGCCGCGCGATCGCGGCCGACTACGGAGGCGTTCTCGCGATCGGCTCGACGCCGGGAAAGGGGACGCTCGCCGTCGTCGCGCTTCCTCTCCCTCCGGCGGTTTGACGGGAGAGCCGAAGTCGAGGACACTGATCCGTGAGGACGAACGAAAACGGAGAGAGCGGATGCGATCGCAGAGCGAGGCGCGAGGGAAGACAACGATGAAGATCGGCGCGGGGCTTCCGCTTCTCGCTTGGGCGGTCGTTCTCTTCTTCGCGGGCGCGGCGGGCGCCGAAACGGACGAGGGGCTCTTCACGATCGCGCGGATTCGCTACGGAGGCGGAGGCGATTGGTACGCGGATCCGACCTCGCTCCCCAACCTTCTCCGCGGGCTTCGCGAGAGGACGAACATCCGCGCCGCGGCCGAGGAAGCGCGGGTCGAGATCCTCGGCGAGGAGATCTTTCGCTATCCATTCCTCTATATGACCGGGCACGGGACGGTCCGCTTCACTCCGGCCGAGATCGAAAGGCTCCGCTTCCATCTTCAAAGCGGGGGTTTCCTCTGGGCGGACGACAACTACGGTATGGATGCCTCCTTTCGGCGCGAGATCCGCAAGGTTCTTCCGGGGAGCGAGCTCGTCGAGCTTCCGTTCGATCATCCGATCTATCACGCGTTCTACGATTTCCCGAACGGCCTCCCCAAGATCCACGAGCACGACGGGCATCCGCCGAAAGGGTACGGAATCCATCATGAGGGCCGGCTCGTGGTTTTCTATACTTACGAGACGGACATCGGGGACGGGCTCGAGGATGCGGACGTGCACAACGATCCGCCGGAGAAGCGCGAGGCGGCGCTCCGCATGGCGATCAACATCGTCCATTACGCCCTGACGCACTGAGGGGAGCATGACGACCGACCAGGCGGTTCGTTCGATCAGGCGTCGGCTCGAAGGAGTCCGGAACCGGATCCTCGCGGCGGAGGGAGCGCTCGCCTCGCTGCGGATCCTCGCCGGCGTTCTCGCGTTCTTCGCTCTGAACGTCGCGATCGGCGCCTTCGTTTCTTCTTTCGCCGTTCTCCGCGCGGCGGGGTTTCTCACGCTTCTTCTTCTCGGCGGCTTCGCCGGACGCGAGCTCATTCTCTTCTGGAGACGGAGACCTCGCCTCGAGTGGATCGCGGCGGAGATCGAGCGCCTCTCCCCCGCTCTCGAGGGGGATCTCCTTCGCGCGGCTCTCGATCTCGGGAGTCGGAAGCGGGAGGAGCGTTTCGGATACTCTCCGGCGCTCATCGACGCGCTCGTCGCGGATGCTCTCGCGAAGTCGGAGGCGATTCGGGAACGAGGCGCTCTCGGCGCGGGGAAGCTTCGCCGCGCGGCTCTCCTTCTCCCACTCCTCGCGGCAGCCGGGGCGGTTCT
>JAGUYC010000041.1 GCA_020061515.1 Gemmatimonadota bacterium | reverse complement strand
CGCGCCTCCGCACTTGGTGGCCTTCGCGCGAGCAGGCGCCCGTGGCCGCCACCCGCGCGTGGTGGCGTTGTCGGACAGCGGGTCCCGGAAGTTGGGGGCGGTCTTGCTCCGTAGACGGGGGGCGGGGCTCAGCGGCGGGAGGGGAGACTGGTGTCACGTACTGAATTCGGCTATTGCTCCGCCGGCTCTTTTCGGTTCTCGCGGCGCCAGATGTGAGGCGGATCGAAGGGGGGCTTCGGCGCCTCGCGGGCCGCTTCCAGAATCGCGTCGGCGATCTCCGGGAAGCCGCCGTCGCCGTAGTGCGAGATCGTTTCGTAGGCGAGACCTTCACGAATCAATGGAATCGCGAGAAGCTCCCCGTCGATGAAGACGTGCGCGAGGAGCCTGCCGTAGCGGTCGTTCTGGTAGGGAAGATACGTGACGCGCTTCGCCTTGCGTAGGAGCTCCTCGGTGCGCGCCGCCGCCTCGCGACCGTACGGCTGATCCTTGAAGAAGCCGTGTTCGCGATGCGTGATCTCGGGGGTGTCGATTCCGAGCACGCGGATCGTCGTTCCGTCGAACGAGAACGTATCGCCGTCGTCGAAATCGATCCGATCCTTCGAGATCGGGATCGCGCGGTCGGTTTCGAGCGCGGAGCGGGTCGCGCACGCGGCCGCGATGAGGATGAGGAGCAGAAGAAGGAAGACCCGCGAAGGCGCGCGATCCCGCATGATCAATCTCTCCTCTTGTTCAGAGCTCGCGTTCAATCGACAAGGTAATAATCGATCGTCGTGACGACCCGGACGTTCTTGAGATCGGGCGAGTTCCGGTCCCGATCTTCGATCGAGAAGTAACCTTGCGTCGCGCGGCGGATCTTTCCCACCTTGCTTCCGGAGTCGCGGGCGAACTTCTCGGCCGCCTTTCTTCCGTCCTTCGTGGCCTCCTCGATCATCTCCGGCTTGATCGCGTTCAGGCTCGTGAAGAGGAACTCGGTCGGCGTCTCCCAGTTGTAGGCGGCGAGCGCGACCCCCTTCCCGACGAGCTCACCGGAGCGCTCCATCGTCTTCTTCACGAGCTCGACGTTCTTCGTGCGCGCGGTGACGGTGGCGTCGGCGGTGTAGCGGTACTGGCTTCGCGCCTCCATCCCCCGGGCCCGCTCCGCCTCCACGTCGGTGACGCGCGGCGCCGAGTAGGAGATCTCGTTCTCCGCGAAGCCGGCCTCGCGCAGGAAATCGGCGATCGTTCCGCGGCCCGTATCGATCTCCCGCTGAAGCGCGGCCAGATCGTTCGCCGCCGCTTTGAATGTGATCGGCCAGATGGCGAGATCGGCGCTCACCTCGCGCTCGGCGAGTCCCTTGACCGTGACATAACGCTCGCTCGCTCGCCCTTTGTAGAACCCGAACCCGACGGCGATTCCCGCGATCGCGATGCAGACGCCGAGCACGAGCGCGTTCCAAAAGCTCTCTCTTTGCATGATCGCTCCCCGTTTCGCGCGGAGAAGCTCGACTCCCCGCGCACTGTCGATTCTAGCTCAATCGGTTCTCCGCATCACGAAGAACCCAGATCCGTACCAGCGCGCGTTCCGGCGGTAGAGCTCCGCCTCGCGCTCCTCGCGGTCGAGCGCGGCGAGCGCGGCCGCGTCGCCCGCGTACTTCGTCCGAAGCGACCGAACACGCTCGACGAGCGGGCCGTAATACTCGTCCCACCAGAAATCCTCGGGGGGCGTGAAGTGCTCGATCGTCTCGTAGCCGTGCTTCGGGATCTCGGCGAGATACTCGGGTGCGGTGCGGATCCCCGGGTAGACGCCGTGCCAGCCACTCCGGATCTCACTGGGCGGGTTCGGCCGGAGCCAGAGCATCTCGTGAACGACGAGAAAGCCGCGTGGCCTGATGAGCCTCCGTATCTCGTCCAATCCCCTCTCGAAGCCGATGATGTGGATCGCCCCCTCTGCCCAGACGATGTCGAAGGTTTCGTCGACGAAGTCGATCTCGAACATCGATCGGTTCACGGTCTCGATGCGGCCCATGAGCCCGGCTGCGCGCGCGTTCCTCTCGAGCTCCGCGAGCGCGGACTCATCGATGTCGAGTCCGGTCGCGCGACCGCACGAGAGCTTCACAAGCTCAATCGTCACGTCGCCCGTTCCGCAACCGAGGTCCAAAATGCGCGGCTCGCGAATGGGCGGTAGCATCCGAAACGCCCTTCGCGTGTGCTCGAGCCTCTTTTCGCTCGCCCTCATGAGGCCGGCGTGGATTTCCTTGTGGATGCTCACGTGCTTCCTTGATCGTGCCGAATCATTCGAGTGTGACATCCGCGGTCTAGCCGGCACCGTCGATGGACGTTGCTTCTCCTGCCCTCGCCAGTCGCTCTCGAATCCTCTCGATCGTGAGCGGGGCCGAACCCTCGTAGTGGTTGTTCACGTTGAGATAGACATCGACGCCGCTCCCGACGAGCGTTCGGATCATCCCGACGATTCGGTCCAGTTCTTCCTCTTTCGGGGCGGCGATTCGATCCCATTTCTTCTTCGTCGCTTCCTCGATCGCGGCGCGATCGGGCCCATGCAGGCGGACGACGGCCGTCTCGATCTTCTCGAAGAACGGGGCATGCTCCTCCACCGACTCGCGCCGCGGCTATGTCGGGAGCGTCAGCGGCCGATCCTTGAACACGATCCGCCAGTCGAGCGTCTCGTCGACCATGAGCTCGGCGATCTGGTCGGCGGTTTCCCGGATCCGCACGGAACAGAGTCCCGCAGTTCGGGCGGAAACGCTGTTCAGGTCGAGCTTCAAACCCCGCAGTTCCTCAACCATAGCCGCCGAGCGCTGCCCGATCCGATGGAACTCGCCGTGACTCTTGATGGCGGCGAGGGCGGCCCCGAGAGCCGGGAAGGCCGCGTTGGCGAAGACGAGCGCGCGCATGAGCCACGCGGGCGATGCTTCGTGCGCGAACCACTCAAGGAGAAGGTGCGCCGCGCAGGCGAGAAACGTGAGAACGAACAACGCGGCGGCGCACCGGTGGAGACGATGATCCACGTTCGCCATCCTGCGGGCGTTGGTGCTGTGGTATTCCTCCTGTCCGAAGACCAGGTCATCCGAGAGGAGCTTCTGCGCTTTCTGAAGATAGGTTTCGTTCACAACGGCGGTCGGAAGGCCCAGCGCGCGCTCCACGGCGCGAAAGTGCCAGAACATCCACGTGTTCGCGGGGTTGCCGTAGGTCGCGAGGTGAGAGGGGATGGAAGAGGGCTGGCGGCTTCCTCCGAGCAAGGCGAGAAAGCGCAACAGCCGCAGCCGTTCCGCGAGGGTTCGATAATCGATCCATCGCTCGTGCCATCGCTTTCGCGTTCCCCTCCAGGTGAGGCCGAGGATGATGCCGATGAGCACGGCCTCCGCCAGAATCCCCCAAACCCAGCCTCCGTGCTCGAACCCGAGGAGGAAGCCGAGGAGCGCGAGGAAGACGGCCGCCGCTCCGAGGAAATAGTTGCAAAGATACGAGCTGCGATAGAACCCCCCGTAGCACACCGAAAGGAAGTTGGCCCAAGCGTAGTGGGGGCCGGCGAGCTTGTCCGCCCAGTCGGCCGCCGGAAACTGTGGGGCCCGATCGACCCCGCGAAGCTCCTCCAGAATTCTGGTGCGCTTCTTCTTCCAATCGGCGATCGTCGCCGAACAGTCGAGCCTCTTGCCCGAGGGGAAGAAAGGCCTTGTTGGGGCGATCAGGCGGAGCAAAGCGTTCCGGATCTTCATCCAAAACCCGGGCGCTTCCTCCTTCGGACGGTCGCGCTTCTTCTCATCGAGCCGGTTGGACTTCGACCAGCCGACCAGGTTGCGGAAAGCGTTCCAAATCCCGGCCCCGAACCAGCATCTCTTTCGTTTTTCTCTAAAGTATTTTTCCCATAGATCGGGCGGGCACGAGAGACGAGCGGAGAACGGCTGCTTGGGCGGAAGGAGAATCCGTTGGACGAGTCGGGTGAGGCGATCCCAATCCCCCTCCATCTCGCGGAGGTTTTCGACGAGCCGCCACTTCGGCTCCAGGAGCTCCCACGTTTTCGGATCGGTCCACTTGATCCAGACGACCGGGATCCCTCCCTCGATCGCTTCGCGGACGATCTGCCCGGTGCCGCCGGTCCCCTTCGCGTCCTTTCCGTCCCAGATCGCAAGGAGGATATCGGACTGGTTGAGCATCACGCGACCCGCGGCGTGATAGGAATCTCCCGAGCGGTTCGGGTCGCCGTCCAGCTCGAAGACCGTGTCCGCCGAACCGAGCAGGCGGACCAGGTTGGCCGCCGCGGGCGATCCGGGAGCGAAGTTCTCTTGTTGATACACCGCTCGCGCAAACGGCAAAGGCGCCTGAAGCTCGTAGCCGATCCCCATCGCCTCTTCGGCGACCCATTGGTCCGCTCCCTCGGCGAGCGAAGAGATCACACGGAGGCGCGGGATGACCTCCTTCTTCGAATCCTCGGAAGCCGTGAAGCTCTCGCGGTGACTCCGAGCGACTCCGCGACAGGCGTCTTGGACGCGGCTCAAGACCTCCCGAATCGTCTCGCGGAGCGCCTCTTCGTTCGGGGACGGCCGCTTCAACGGATCCGGGCGGTGGCCCGTCACGCCCACATGAAGAACAAGAGGCGTGCGAGGAGGGCTCTTGTCGTCGTCCGGTTCGACGACAGGAGGCGGTCCTCCCTTGTCGTTCGAATCGCCGCCCTCGGTGCGGTCTGCATTCGGCTTCGAGGGGACGGCGTTCTCTTCGAGGGAGTCCTGGGATCGTTGGTTCATGGCTGAACGACTCCGTATGGAGGTTGGTTATGGGCGGCCGTTCGACCGCGTGCACCACCGGAGCATTCTACCACGAAGGATGAGGCTTGATCGATTGTGTCGGCTGCGGTCCTCCCTTCGGGCTCCATCTTGCCCGGACGGCGGTTCCTACGAAAAGGAAAGCATCTTCTCCGCGCGAGGTTTCCTGAAACGAAGACAGCTTAGCCCCGCGGCGCTATGATGAACGGGCGCAACCGTGCATGTCCGCGCCGCCGCCCGGCGAAAAGGAGAAGGGGAACCACCCATGACGAGCGGAAGTCTTGCCGAAACGATCCGGATCATCAACGAATCGATCAACACGTTTCTCTGGGGGCCGTACGCGCTTCTTCCGCTTCTCCTCGGCGCGGGGCTCTACGTCTCGATTCGTCTCGGCTTCCTTCAGTTCACGCGGTTCCGAAGAATGCTCTCCGAGACCGCCGCGAAGATCCTGCAGCGCGGGCCGAAGGCGGAAGGGGATATCACGCCGTTTCAGGCGCTCACCGTCGCGATGGGCGGGACAGTCGGCGTCGGCAACATCGCCGGCGTCGCGACCGCGATCACGCTCGGCGGGCCCGGCGCGGTCTTCTGGATGTGGATCTCCGGGCTTCTCGGCATGGCGACGAAGTTCTGCGAGGTCGCGCTCGGACAGCACTTCCGCGTACGCGAACCGGGCGGCCCGATGATCGGCGGCCCGATGACCTACATCCGGCGCGGAATGGGAGCGCGATGGGGATGGCTCGCATCTCTCTTCTGCGTGTTCGGAGCGCTCGCAGCCTTCGGTATCGGAAACATGGTGCAGGCGAACGCGGTCGCGGAAGGGCTCGAGCACTTCGGCATGCCGCGATGGGCGGCGGGAACGGCGATTCTCATCGCGGTCGGAGTCGTGACGATCGGCGGGATTCGCTGGATCGCGCACGTGGCGTCGTTTTGCGTTCCGGCAATGTGCGGGATGTACCTCCTTGGCGCGCTTCTCGTGATCGTTCTCTACGCGGCGCAGATTCCCGACGCGCTCCGCCTCATCTTCACCCACGCCTTCTCGATGGAGGCAGGCATCGGGGGCCTTCTCGGAACAGCGATCCGCCACGGGTTCGCGAAGGGGCTCTTCTCGAACGAGGCGGGCCTCGGGAGCGCGCCGATGGCGCATGCGACCGCGCGGACCGACCATCCGGCCCGGCAGGGAATGTGGGGGATTTTCGAGGTCTTCGTCGACACGATCATCATGTGCTCGGCGACCGCGTTCGTGATCCTCCTCACCGGCGTTTGGCAGGGGGGAGCGGAAGGCGCGACGCTCGTGATGCAGGGCTACACGTGTCTCTTCGCCAAGATGTTCGCGGCCGACGTCGCGACGGCGCTCGGGTTCGGTCTCGTGACGGTGAGCATGATCCTCACCGCATACGACACGAACCTCGCGTGGTGCTTCTACGGAGAGACATGCGCCGCGTACCTCACGGGGCGCGGGCGAGCGACGCGCGCGGTCTATCGGGTCGCGTGGCTCCCCTTCACGCTGATCGGAGCGATCGGCGGTCTTCGCTTGATCTGGGGAATCGCCGACACGCTGAACGCTCTGATGGCGCTTCCGAACTTGATCGCGCTCTTCGCGCTCGGCTCCGTTTCGGCGCGCCTCGCGCGCGGGTTCTTGGCGGGGGAATCGTACCGGCCTCCGGCGGAAGGATGATCCTCGCGCCTCTCAGGGGACGGCAACGCGCGACAGGCGCCGGACGGAACGCCCTCCGCCGCGCATGCGCCGTGTGGTAAAATCATCGTGCGCTTCCCCGAATGAACGAGAGGGACGGCCGCTCGAGGCAAGGACCGCGTCCGGCCGCCCGGGCTCCCCGGATCGGAATCGGAATGAGAACCCCGCTGCTCGGCATCGTCTTCCTCCTCGCTTTGCGACCCGGAGGATCCGCCGGCGAGCCGGCGACCCTTCGGGAGATGTTCGAGAGGGCGGGTCCGCGGGAAGGATACGACCGCTGGATCGAGCTCGAGACCGGCGTCGTCTACGCGGGCGGCCTTCTGATCGGCCCGATCTTCTTCCCCTACTCCGACACCCCCGTCGGCGAGCCGGGCCAGGACGTCCGCATCGTCGGCAACGGGGCGATTCTCGATCTCCGGGGCGCCCCGATCTGTCTCTCGTACTGCAACAATCGTTTGGACATCGACGATTGTATCATCATCAATGGAGGTATATTCTTCCGCGGCTACCGGAGCGAGTCGGTCGAACTCTGCCCGGCCGGATCGGTGCGGCAGGTCACCTTCTGGCGTCCTCGCGATTACGGGGTCCGCTTGCGCGTCGAGAACCCGGACATCGCCGTCGAACGGAACCTGATCGTGGACGCCGTCGACACGGGGCCGGACTTCCTCTACCTCACGGGGATCCCGTCGGAGTGGCTGCCGACGGGGACAAGCGTCGGTTCGAGCCTCGGCGCGCCGGGGATTCGGGAGAACTGGAGCTTTCACTCGGACTCGGCGGCCAACGCGGATCCTCTCTCCCATTTCGCCTTCCTCTGTCCGTACGGGTGATTCGAACCCCAGAGCTGGCCGGGCGCCGGGTCGCCTCCCTACGACAACGTGATCGGGATCGATCCTCTCCTCGCGAACCCTGAGGGGGGCGACTTCCGATTGCTCCCCGGATCGCCCGCGGAGGGGTACGGCTGCCTGACGTTCTCCGAGCGTTCCCGCGCGGAGCGGCGCCCGGTCACGGCCGCCTCGTCCACGCTCCCCGCCCCGCCTGGCGGAACCGCTCGCGACGTCCGAAATCCGGCGGCGCGCGCCCTCGAGGTCTCCGGGCCGGTCGAGGAGAACACGGTGTGGGCTGCGGACACGGTGCGCGTTCAAGGAGACGTCGAGGTGGCGGATGGGATCACTCTCGCCGTTTCTCCCGGCGTGCGCGTGGAGTTTCAGGGTTACTTCTCGCTGACCGTGCGCGGACGGCTGCTGGCGCTCGGCGAGCCCGACGCGCGCGTTGAGTTCACCAGCGCGCACCCCGACTCGTTTTCCCCGGACTCGAGCCTTTCCGGAGCGTGGGCCGGGATCCGCTTCCCCTTCACCTCGGAGATCAACGAGCCTTCCCGGCTCGAGTACTGCGTGATCGAATACGCCAAGAACGCCGGCGACTCGCTCCGCGGGGGCGCGCTCCAGGTGAGCGGCTTCTCCAAGCTCTCGGTGGTGAACTCGGTTCTTCGCCGGAACGCGGCCGACTTCGGCGGCGCCCTCGCCTGCACCCACTACGCGGCCCCCGAGATCACGGGTTGTCTGATCGTCGACAACGTCGCCTTCCTCGGCGGCTCGGCCGTCCACTGCCTCGACGCCTACCCGCGGCTTACCGCCTGCACGATCGTCGGCAACGAGGACCGGAATCCCGAGATCTTCGATCCGGCCGCCGCGATCTACGCGCATTTGTCGGCGCCCCGAATCACGGGGTGCATCCTCCGGGATAACCCGTCCGCATACTTCGAGCCCACGCAGATTCTTTACGGGAAGAGTGACTGCACGGCGTGGAGCGACATCGGCGACGGCTGGCCGGGCGAGGGGAACATCGACGAGGATCCGCTCTTCGCCGGCGGGGCGCCGCATCCCTATGCGCTTCAAGCGATGTCGCCCTGCGTGAACGCGGGATCGCCCGACAGCGCGGGCCTCGGTCTTCCCGCGAGGGATCTGGCCGGAACTCCACGTCTTCTCGAGGGGCGGATCGACATGGGCGCCTACGAAGGCGATCCGCAGGCGACCGGAGTCGAGTCCGCCGTCGGCCCGTTCCGACTCGAGCCCAACCTCCCCAATCCCTTCGCCTCTGCGACGTCGATTCGCTTTCGCTTGGCGGAGAGCCGTTCCGTTCGTGTCGTCGTCTGCGACGCGGCCGGACGCCGGGTCGCGCGGCTCGCGGACGGAGTGCGCGGTCCCGGTCTTCATGAGATCGCGTGGAACGGAACGGATGATCGCGGACGGCCCCTCCCGAGCGGCGTCTACTTCGCTCGGCTGGACGCGGGTCCGGAGAGCGGATCGCGGAAACTGATCTTCTTGCGTCGATAACGTCAATCGGTCGGAAGCGTGCTCCTTGCGCCCCGGCCGAGAATACCCCCGACGTGTTTCTGTCGGATTGAGAAACCGCGCGCCGGAAGCGGCTTCCCCACGCTATCCCGGCAGCCCGACCCCTTGCCAACCGAGGAAGCCCGAGAGGAGAACGTTGATGCTCATGTCAACAACAGCCAATACATAAAGGACCGCCGAAACCTGGAAGACGGTCCTCCGCGTCTTTCTCGTCTCGAGCACGAAGGCAAGTGCCCCGATGCCGATCGAAAGGACAAGGAGGGCGGTGTCGAGCATTGACCAGACCCGGTAGTGGAATCCGCCCGCGAGGGGAGAGGCGAGCAGGAAGAGAAACTGGATCACGAGGAATCCCTTTAGGCGGGTCATCTCCTCGGGCGAAGCCTCCTCGATGGATGCTTCTCTGTCGTCACGGGGAAACGGGCGCTCGTTGCGGTTTTCGGCGTCATGCATGGAGCTCTCCTGCACGGCTCTCGCGGGGGCGCGGCTTCCGGACGGGAACCGCGCGGGAGCGATCCCGCGAGCCGTGCGTGGATTGCTCCCAAAGGGGAAACGCGCCGCGGCCGAAAACGTTCATGACCGGGCCGCGGTTCGCGAATCAGCGGTCGGAGCCGCTCGCGGGACCTCGGTCAGATCGCTCCCTTCTCCTTGAGAGCCGCGAGATCCGTCTCTTCGTACCCGAGCGAGCCGAGAATCTCCGAGGTGTGCGCCGAGAGACGAGGCGGGGGTGATTCGATGCTCGCAGGCGTGTTCGAGAACTTGGCGGTGAGGTTGAAGAGCCGGATCTCGCCGATCTCGTCTTCCTTCACGCTCACGATCGACTCGCGGTGCCGGATCTGCGCGGAGTCGAGTGCGGCTCCCAGCGAGAGGATGTCTCCGGATGGAATCCCCTTCGCGTTCAGCGCCTCGACCCAATCGGCCGTGCTTTTTTCAGCGAGCTTCGCCTCGAGGAGCGGCGTGAGCAGCTTCCGGTTCGCCTTGCGCGTGTCGCGCTCCTGGAATCGCGGATCGGTCTTCAGCTCCGGCACGCCGAGGATGTCGGCGAGGTCCTCCCATTGCTTCTGCTGGTTGGCCGCGATGTTGATGTGGCCGTCCTTCGTTCGGAAGGTGCCGGACGGGGCGGCGGTGAAGTTGTCGTTCCCCATCGGGACGGGAGGCTTTCCGCCGATGAGGAGATTCGCCGCGACCCATCCCATGAGAGGCATGATCGAATCGAGGAGCGCAATGTCGATGAACTGCCCCTCGCCGCTCCGCTCGCGATGGAAAAGCGCCGCCATGATCGCGAAGGCGGCGTTCAGCCCGCCGACCGTGTCGCATACGGGGAAGCCTGAGCGGAGCGGATGCAGGCGCTCGTCGCCGTTCACGTCCATGACGCCGGAGAGACCCTGCACGATCTGGTCGTAGGCCGGTTTGAATGCGTCCGGGCCGGTCTGTCCGAACCCGGAGATCGCGCAGTAGATCAGCTTCGGGTTCGTCTTGCGAAGCTCGCCGTAGGAGAAGCCGAGACGGTCCATCACGCCGGGCCGGAAGTTCTCGACGAGCACGTCGGTCGTCCGGATCAGCTTGCGGAAAACCTCCTTCGCTTCCTCGACCTTGAGATTCAGGGTGAGCGACTTCTTGTTCGCGTTCTGCGCGAGGAAGCTCGTCCCCATGAGCTTCTTGTTCATCTCGGGCACGTTCCCCAGCTTGCGGGCCAAGTCGCCGCCGTCTGGGTTCTCGATCTTGATCACCTCGGCCCCGAGGAGCGCGAGGTGCATCGTGGCGAACGGTCCCGCAAGCACGTTGGTCATATCGACGACGCGGATGTTTTCGAGAAGCTTCATGACGGACTACTCTCCCGCTTTCTTGAAATCGACGAGCGATCCCGACTTCAGAATGAACCCAGGAAGTTCACGGTTAAAATACGAGCCGACCATTCGTGCGACGTCGAGGAGCTTGTCGAGACGGATGTCGGTCCGGACGCCCATCCGCTGGAAGGAGTGGACGAGGTCCTCGCTGCTCACGTTCCCCGCCGGGATCTTCGTGAACGGGCATCCGCCGAGGCCGCCGAACGCCGACTCGAACGAGACGGCGCCGGCTCTCCACGCGGCGTAGCAGTTCGCGAGGCCGAGCCCGTAGGTGTTGTGGAAGTGGCAGGCCGGGCGCACGGCCGGATCGAGCTCGCGGATCGCACCGAACATCTCCTCGACCTGAAGCGGGTGCGCGTGTCCCGCGGTGTCCGCGAGGCTGACGTCCCGGATTCCGGCCGCGAGATACTCCTTCACGATCCCGAGCACCTTTTCTTTCGCGATCGGGCCCTCGAAGCCGCAGCCGAACGCGGATTGAACCGAAACCTGCACCTTCTTCCCCGCCCCGGCCGCCTTTCTCGCCATCGGCACGATTCGAGAGAGCGCTTCCGCGGTGCTCATCCCGGTGTTCTTCCGGCTGTGCGTTTCGCTCGCGGAGACGCCCATGCAGAACATCTCGACCCCTGAGGCCATCCCGCGGTCGAGACCCTTTTCGTTGAGCACAAGGCCGGAGAGCGTGACCCGCTCCGGCTTTCTGCCGGGCGCGGTGAGGAGCGCGAAGAGCCGATCCGTGTCGGCCATCTGCGGCACCTTCTCCGGATGGACGAAGGAGCCGACCTGCACGATGTCGACGTCCGATTCGAAGAGCCCGTCGATCCAGCGAATTTTCTCCTCGGTCGGCACCGCGGTCTTCTCGACCTGCAATCCGTCGCGCAGGCCGACCTCGTGGATCAGAATCGCTCTGTTTCCCCGTTCGCTTTGCATATGATCCTTCTCCGTGCGCTTGCGGCGCGTTCGGCGTCGTTCGAGCGGCCGACTCTCTCCGATGAACTCGCCTCTTCGGACCGCTCCCATCGATTCGTCGATCGGGGTTCCACGCCGAGGTTCGAGACGAGTGTATCCCGGAACTCGCCGGGAGTTCAACGCACTCCGGAGCGGTCAAAGAGGGTTCGATCTTATTTGATTGCATTTGGTTATGGCGATGGTGCCGGTCGGGTTCGCGCCTCTCCTCCGCGGGCTACTCCCCGGGAATCCCCGGGTCGACGAAGAGGGTCTTCTCGCGCGCGCAGGTCACCTTGCCCGGAGGCCAGCCCTTGGGTTTCCGCACATGGCGCCTCTCGGTGTAGATCACGGGAACCTTGGCGGCGTGCTTCGCCTTCGAGTGCCGCGCGGCGATCGCCGCGGCCTCGAGAAGAGCCTCACGGGGGACCGGTTTCTTCGGATCGTCGCGGAGAAGGACGACGTGAGATCCGGCAGCCTGCGCCGCGTGGAACCAAAGATCCCGCGGGCGCGCGATCTTGAATGTTAATAGATCGTTCTCCTTGTTGTCGCGCCCGACGAGAACGGTGTAGCCGCCGGCGATCGTGTATTCTCTCGGACGGACCGGAAGGGAGCGCTCTTTCGGCTTCTTGATCTTCTCGCGCCAGGGAGCCTCGCGTTTTTCCGGGCGGAGAAGCGATCCGACGCGCGCGCGGAGGTCTTCCGCTTCCTTCTCGCTCCGGACGCCGTCGAGATCCGCAAGAATCGATTCCAGCGAAGCGACTCGGCGCTCGTTTTCCGCGATCCGCCCCCCCACGATCTCCGCGCCTCTCTCTCCCTTCTTCGCGCGCCGAAAGAGACGCTCGATATTCTCTCGCGCGCTCTTCGCGGGGTCGAGCGCGATCGTGATCGCGCCCCCTTCGTACGGATCGGGGAGGACGACCTCGGACACGCCTTTCTCGATTTCGCCGAAGTGGATGCTGAGGATCTCCGCCTGTTTGCGATGGATCGGGGCCCGTTCCGCGTCGCGGAGCTCGGCCTGTTGCTTCTCGAGAAGTCGGCGGAGACGCTTCTGCTCCCGCGCCGCGTTCGAGCGGATCTCGCGGACGGAATCCTCGATCAGGACTTCCTCGTCGCGCATCCGCCACCAGGCCCCGGTCGCATCGATCGGATCCGCGAACGTCTCCGGAGAGTCATCCGCGGTTCGCGGCGCGATGGTCGACAGATGAAGTTTTCCGCCGCTCCGGTAGAGATACGACCGATTCGACCGCTCGTGCTCGTCCACAAGATCCCTCCACGCGCGGACGAGCGCGGGTCTTCTGTTCTCGGGCGCGGCTTCGGCGATACGGGCGCGCGCGAACCACTCCTCCGCCCAGTCGCCCGGGAGGAAGAGAACCCGGCCGAGGATCGCCGCTTGCGCGCTTTCCTCGTCGTCAATCATCGCCGGGAGCGCTTCCGGATCGAAGTGGAGAACGTCGGGACGGTCCGCGCCCTGTGTCTTCGGGAGTCCGCCGCCGCTCTTCCCTTCGCTCTCCGGAAGCGCGAGGAGAACGGACGACGCATCGAGAACGCGAAGGATCGGGCGCCGCATGAGGTCGATCCGCGTCGCGAGACCGCTCTCCCACTCGAGGAAGAGCGTTCGGTCCACGGCGGGCGCATACGCTCGGACGAGCGCTTGCCCTTCGAGAAGCCGGGCGAGCTTCGCCGCGGCCGCGCTCTCCTTTCCCTCGGGGCTCTTCCCCTCTTCGAGCCGCGCGACGCACGGGAGGTTCGGCCGGAGCGAAACGAGGAGCGTCCCCGCCGGCGCTTCCATGCGGAACAGGAAGACGGGGCCGGACGGCCGGGCGGCCTCGAGCACGTATCGGAGCCTCTTTCCCGCGAGCGCCGCGGTGATCGCGGGCGCCGCTTTCCGGATGAACAGCGCGTTCATGACCGCTCCTGCTGGTCGCGCGCCCGGATTCGGACGCGACGCGAAAGTGCTTGCGCCATCAAGAGATAGCTTGTCCTGTCTCCCCGTTGACGGCCCGCGGGCCTTGGGATATGATCAAACCCCTTCCAAACGGGAGTTGTCCATGACCGTCTCCAGCATGACCGGCTTCGGCCGCTCGGAAACGAGAGCATCCAGTCTCACATTCGCGGTCGAGATCCGTTCCGTCAACCACAGGTATTTCGAGCCGTCGTTCCGGCTCCCGGCGGTTCTTCTCGGATCGGAGCAGAAGATTCGGGAGATTCTTCAAAGCGCGCTCGCCCGCGGCCGCGTCTCGCTCGCCGTGGACATCAACGGCGGCGGCGACGAGACGGAGATCCGCGTGGACGAGGCGCGCGTGCGCGCGTATCTCGCTCTCGCGCGCCGGCTGCGGGAGAAGCACGGCGTCGATGGATCGCTCGACGTCTCGACTCTCCTTCAGCTTCCCGACGTGCTGGCGGCCAAGGGACGAACGCTCCGCGAGCAGGAAGTGTGGCCGCCGGTCGAGAAGGCGATCCGGAGCGCGCTCGCCGATCTCGTGCGAATGAGGCGGCGGGAGGGCGCGATCCTCGCCGCGGATCTGCGCAAGAGGCTTCGAGCGATCGGCGCCTCGCTCGGACGCGTCGAGAAGCGCGCTTCCACGCGATCGGGAGCCGCGATGAAGGAGCTTCGAGGACGCCTCGAGAAACTTCTCGACGGCCTTCCGGTCAACGAGGACAGGCTCGCCCACGAGGCGGCGGCGCTCGCCGACCGGCTCGACTGCACCGAGGAGGTCGTCCGCGCGCGCGCACACGTCGATCAGTTCCTCCGGTTCCTTCGAGAGGGAGGACCGGTCGGGCGGCAGCTCAACTTCCTGCTTCAAGAGCTTCATCGCGAGATCAACACGATCGGATCGAAGGCTTCGGACGCCGAGATCTCCCGCGAGATCATCCTGCTCAAGGAAGAGGTGGAGCGCCTTCGCGAGCAGGTGCAGAACCTGGAGTAGCGAATGGTTGAGATGAAAAGCGCCTTTCCGATCGTGATCGCGGGACCATCCGGGGCGGGCAAGACGACGCTCGCCCGCGCGGCGGCGGCGCGCGATCCGAGGCTCCGCTTCTCGATCTCGGACACGTCGCGCCCGATTCGGGAAAGCGAGGCCGACGGCCGCGACTACCGCTTCGTCGGCGAAAGGGAGTTCGAGGAGCGAATCCGCGAAGGGCGCTACGCCGAATGGGCGAAGGTGCACGGCGATTACTACGGCACGCCCCGCTCGGAGATCGAGGAAGGGATCGCGCGCGGCGAGGACGTCGTCCTCGATATCGACGTGCAAGGATGCGAGCAGGTCCGGGCGGGGTACCCCGAGACGCTCGCCGTCTTCATCGTCCCTCCGTCGCTTTCCGTGCTCGAGAAGCGGCTCCGCGAGCGGCGGACCGAACCGGAGGAGAGGATCCGAACGCGGCTCGAGAACGCCCGGGCGGAGCTCGAGAGGAAGTTCGAGTACGACTTCATCGTCGTGAACGACCGGCTCGAGGACGCGATCGAGGCCGTGCTCTCGATCATTCGCGCCGAGCGATGCCGCGCGGCAAGACTGCGGGAAACCGCCGGCGCGAGATAGCGCCGTTCGCCGGCGATGAACGCCGGAAACCGAGGAGAAGAACGTGACCGAGAAGAAGACTCCCAAGAGGGAGAACACCTACGAGCAGATCGTGGTCGCCGCGCGCGAGGCGCGACGGCTGAACGCGATCCGCGTCCGGAGGGGCATTGGGGCCGGAGACGCCAAGGTGACGTCCGAAGCGCTCGATAGGATGCTGCGAGGAGAGGTGGAGTGGCAGGTGGCGGAAGCGAGCGAGACCTGCGAGTCGGGTGAAGACGAAGCGGCCGGATCGTTCGATGGGACGAAGAAGGAGGATCCCTCGTTTGGCGATTGAGGGAAGGAAGATCTTGGTCGGCGTGACAGGAGGCGTCGCGGCGTACAAGACGCTCGAGGTGGTGCGCCTGCTCGGCGCCGCCGGCGCGCGCTGCCAAGCGGTGCTCACCCGATCGGCGACCGAGCTGATCCGCCCGGAGAGCTTCGAGGCGCTCACGGGAAGGCGCGCCGTTTGGGATCTCTGGACGAGTGACCGCGAGGCCCGTCCCTCCGACGCCTTCGCCCCCGAAACGAAACCGATTCACATCGACATCGCGCAGAGCGCGGATCTCTTTCTCGTCGCGCCGGCCACCGCCAACATCCTCGCCAAAATGGCCGCGGGGATCGCGGACGACCTTCTCACGACCGCCTATCTCGCGGCGACGTGCCCCGTCGTCGTCGCGCCCGCGATGAACTCGTTCATGTGGGCGCACAAGACGACCGAGAGAAACCTCGCGCGGCTGCGCGAGGACGGCGTGCGGATCATCGATCCGGAAGAAGGGGATCTCGCGTGCGGATATCGCGGCAAGGGACGGCTCGCGAGTCCGGAGCGAATCGTCGCTGTCGTGCGCGAGATGCTCGATCGTCCGGGTGATCTCGCCGGGCGGAGAATCCTCGTGACCGCGGGCCGCACCGAGGAGGCGATCGATCCGATCCGTGTCCTCACGAACCGATCAAGCGGGAAGATGGGGGTCGCGCTCGCCGGCGAGTGCGCGCGCCGCGGGGCGGAGGTCGTGTTCGTCGCGGGCGTTCTCTCGGTCGCGCCCCCCGCGGGGGTCCGCGTGATCGAGGCGACCACGGCGCGAGCGATGGCCGAAGCGGTTCTCCGCGAGGGCCCGGCGTGCGACGCCGTACTTATGGCGGCCGCCGTCGGCGACTATCGGCCGAGGGAGTTCTCCGGCGAGAAGATGAAACGCTCCGGGCCGATCCGCATCGAGCTCGAGCCGACCGAGGACATTCTCGAAACGCTCGCCGCGCGCCGCGGCTCCATTCGGGTTCTCGCCGGGTTCGCGCTCGAGACCGGCTCGCCGGAAGCGCGCGGGCTGGAAAAGATGAAAAGAAAGAAGCTCGATCTTATTGTCGTGAACCGTCCCGATGTTCCGGGCGGAGGGATCGGGCGCGAAAAGACCGAGGCGATTCTTCTCGGCCGGGACGGGTACCGCGAGGAGATCCCGCTCGCCTCGAAGGCTTCGATCGCGGCGCGCATCGCGGACCGCGTCGCCGCGATGCTCGAACCCCGCGGAGAAGATTCCGCGCAGGCGAATTCGAGGCGAGAATGAACGGCTCGGTGATCGAACTTCTCAGAAGATACGCCGCCCAGCAACGGGAGTTCGGATTTCCGGACCCGATCCTTCCGCGCCTCGAGGCGCGCGCGCGGCCCGAGGTAAACGCAACGCCCTCCGGGACGGACGGTGCCTCGGGGCTCGCGGAGGTTCGACGCACGGTCGATGGGTGCGCGCGCTGCCCGCTTCATGCGCGGCGGAAGACGATCGTCTTCGGGATCGGGGATCCGAACGCGGATCTCATGTTCGTCGGCGAGGGCCCCGGAGCGGACGAGGACGACGCAGGCGAGCCGTTCGTCGGCCCGGCCGGAAAGCTTCTCGATCGAATCTTCGAGGCCGCGGGGATCGCGCGCGGCGAGGTCTACATCGCGAACGTGGTCAAGTGCCGCCCGCCGCAAAATCGGGACCCGGAGCCCGATGAGATCGCCGCGTGCCTTCCGTTCCTTCGAAAGCAGATCGAGATCGTGAATCCCAAGATCATCTGCGCGCTGGGCAAACACGCCGCCCAGACTCTTCTCGAACGGGCCGATCCGATCGGCCGGCTGAGGGGCGTCTGGTATGATTGGGAGGGGAGGAGGCTCATCTGCACGTATCATCCCTCCGCCTGTTTGCACAACGCATCGTACAAGCGTCCGGTGTGGGAGGACTTTCAGATCCTGCGGGACGCGTATCGGGCGATTCGCCCGCTGTAGGAGTCGAACCGTGCCCCCAGCGAGGAAGAGACCGCCGGCGAAGAGCGCGGACGGAACGTTCGACCGAGTTCCGCCGCAAGCGGTGGAGGCGGAGCGGGCCGTTCTCGGCGCGGTTCTTCTCGACGGCGAGGCGATGAACAAGGTTCTCGACATTCTGACCGAGGGTTCGTTCTACCGGGAAGCGCATCGGAAGATCTACGCCGCGATGGTCTCTCTCTACGAGCGAAGCGAGGCGATCGACGTCATCACGGTGGTGGATGAGATGGCTCGTCTCGGGACTCTCGAGAGCGCGGGCGGGCGGCTCTATCTCTCCTCGCTGCTCGACGAAGTGGCGACGGCGGCGAACGTGGGCTACCACGCCGGCCTCGTTCTTGAGAAGGCGCTCCTTCGCCGCATGATCCACGCGGGGACCGAGATCGTGCAGAGGGCGTTCGAAGGAGCCGAGGACGTCAAGACCCTCCTCGACCGGGCGGAGCAGTCCATCTTCGACATCTCCGAGTCGCAGGTCACGGGCGGTTTCCTTCCGATCCGCGCCGTGGTGAAGCCGGTCTACGATGAGGCGAAGGCGATGATGGAGGGAGGACGCTCGCATCTCGGCGTGCAGTCCGGATTCCCGGATCTCGACGCGCTCCTCTCCGGTTTCCAGAAGGGGGATCTCATCATCGTGGCGAGCCGCCCCTCGATGGGGAAGACCTCGTTCTGCCTCAACATCGCCCAAAATGTCGCGCTCGATTCCAAACTTCCGGTCGCGGTCTTCAGCCTTGAGATGTCGCGCGAGAACCTCGTGCAGCGCCTCCTCTGTTCGGAAGCGCGCGTCGACAGCCACGCGCTTCGAACCGGGTACGTTCCTCAGAGGGACTGGCCGAACCTGACCACCGCCGCGAGCCTTCTTTCGACCGCGCCGATCTTCATCGACGACAGCGCGAGCCTCACGGTCTTGGAAATGCGGTCGCGCGCGCGGCGGCTTCACAAGGAAGCGAACCTCGCGCTTCTCATCGTGGACTATCTCCAGCTCATCCGCGCGACGGAGGCGGCGGAAAACCGCCAGCAGGAGATCTCGCTGATCTCCCGCTCTCTCAAGGCGCTCGCCAAGGAGCTGAACCTGCCGGTGGTCGCTCTCTCGCAGCTCTCACGCGCAGTGGAGGCGAGGACCGGCGCGCATCGGCCCGTTCTTTCGGACCTTCGCGAATCGGGAGCGATCGAGCAGGACGCCGACGTCGTCCTCTTCCTCTATCGGCCCGAGGTGTACGAGAAGATCCCCGAGAACGAGGGGAAGGCGGAGGTGATCATCGGGAAGCAGCGAAACGGGCCGCTCGGCACCGTCGACCTCACGTTCCTCAAGAGCTTCACGCGATTCGAAAGCCTCTCTCCCCGCGAGGCGGTCGAAACCCCGGTCGGGGACGGCGGCGAGGAATACGGCGAAGCCGGGGAGGCGTAGCGCTTGGCCGAATCGATCACAAGAGTCGGCGGCCGCGTGGTGAGCGCGGTCAGCGAGCTCGGCGACATCTCCATTCTTCTCTTCCGCATCCTTCGGTCCTTCCCTCAAGTCCACAAGGTCGGAAGGCTCACCCTCGTCCAAATGATGGAGATGGGGGTCCGTTCGATGCCGCTTGTCGTGGTGACCTCGTTCTTCACGGGGACCGTCGCGGCGATCCAGGCCGCCTATCAGTTCCAAGATTGGATCCCGCTCCGCTACGTCGGGGCGGTGGTCGGCAAGTCGGTGATCATCGAGCTCGGGCCGGTGCTCACGGGTCTCGTCGTCGGCGGGCGCGTTGGAGCCTCGATCGCCGCGGAGCTCGGGACGATGAAGGTGACCGAGCAAATCGACGCGCTCGAAGCTCTCGCGATCGACTCGATCCGCTACCTGGCTCTGCCGCGCTTCATCGCGGGGGTCGTCATGATCCCCGTGGTCGTCGTCTTCGCCGACGTCCTGGCGATCTTGGGCGGCATGCTCGCGGCGGTCTACTCGATCGGAATGTCGGCGCAGTCGTTCGCGTTCGGGCTCAAGCTGTTCTTCGTGATGGACGACGTGTGGGGCGGCTTGATCAAGTCGGTGATTTTCGGCGGGATCATCGCGCTCATGGGTTGCTACTACGGTCTCCGCACCGAGGGAGGCGCCGAGGGGGTGGGGCAGGCGGCGACCCGCGCGGTCGTCTCCTCATGTCTGCTCATCCTCATCTCCGATTACATCCTGGCCGAGCTCTTGTTCGGCTTCGTGTTCGCGAGGTAGCGGCATGGGCGGCGGCGGCGCGGAGGGACGATGGAAAATGAGGATCTTCTATTTCGCGGCGCTCGGCGCGCTTCTCCTGTGCGTTTCGTTCTTCTCGCGCGACCGTGCCGTCTCGGTCGCCGAGCGGGCCGCCTCGTCCGTCGTTCTCGTCTGGTATCAGGATGACGCGGGGACCGCGAGCTACGGGACCGCGTTCGCGGTCGATGACAAGGGGCACTTCCTCACGTGCGCGCATGTGGTGCGCGGAAGGCGGGAAGTGGCGATCGCGATTCCCACGCCGGAAGGGGAGGTGAACGTCGCCGCCCGCGTCGTCGCCTCGGACGAGCGAATCGACGCTGCGCTCCTCGAAGCGGACGAGAAGGGGCTCCCCGCGGCGCGGTTCGGCTCGACGAAGGGACTTCGCGTCGGCGAAGAAGTGCTCTTCGCGGGGTATCCGATGGGCTACACGCTGAACGCGGATCTCGAGCCGAGCGTCGGCTTCGGCCACGTGTCGGCGCTCCCGAAGTGGCGCGTGAGCACGCGGGCCCCGCGGATCCCGATCGTGCAGATCGACGCCTCCGTGGCTCTCGGACACAGCGGGAGTCCCTTGTTCCGGACTTCGAGCGGCAAGGTGATCGGGATGCTGAAATCCCATGTCGGCGTTCCCGGGCTCGTGAAGTCGAACGACGAAGTGCTCGACTTCGTCGAGTCGATTCCCTCGGAGCTTGTCGGACGCGCCGGCATCGGGATCGCCTTGCCCGCGGACAGCCTGCGGCGGTTCCTCGAGCGTCACGGAGTGAAGACATGAGCGGAAGAGACGTCGTCATCTCGCTTCGCGGAGTGGAGAAGTCGTTCGGCGCCCAGCCCGTGCTCCTGGGAGTCGATCTCGACATCTACCGCGGGGAATCGCTCGTCGTGATCGGCCCGAGCGGATGCGGGAAGAGCGTCCTCTTGAAGCATCTGATCGGTCTGATTCGCCCGGACGAAGGCTCGATACGGATCAACGGAGCGGAGCTCACGGAGATGGACTCCTCTTCCCTTTATGATGTGCGAAAGAAGTTTGGTATGCTCTTCCAAGGCGCGGCGCTGTTCGACTCGCTCACGGTCGAGGAGAACGTCGGCCTCGGTCTCGTCGAGCACACAAAGCTCGGCGCGAAGGAGATCGCGGAACGCGTCGCGGAGAGCCTCCGGAAGGTCGGGATGGAGCACGCCGCCCGAAAGAAGCCGTCCGAGCTCTCGGGCGGCATGAAGAAGAGGGTCGGGCTCGCGCGCGCCATCGCGATGAATCCGGAGATCGTTCTCTACGACGAACCGACCACGGGGCTCGATCCGATCATGGCGGACGTGATCAACCGGCTGATCCGATCGCTCCAGAAAGAGCTGAACGCCACATCGATCACGGTGACGCACGACATGACCAGCGCCTCGAAGGTGGCCGACCGAATCGCGATGCTTCACGAAGGAAGGATCGTGTTCGAGGGAAGTGTCGAGGAGGTTCGGACCACGGAGAACCCGATCGTTCAGCAGTTCGTGCGCGGAGAGGCGGAAGGGCCGATCCGCGTTCTTTGAGAGCCGCCGTTCCCGGGCGTGAGAGGGGGCTCGGCCGCGGGCGCGGCCGGAGGGAGGACGCGATGACCTCGAGAGGACTGGAGTGGAAGGTCGGTCTGGTGGTGCTCGCCGCGACCGTTCTCTTCGTCGCCGGGGTGATCTACCTGGGTCAGATGGAGATTGGGCGTCCGGGCGTGAGAGTGCGCGTCGCGTTTCCCGAGGTGGGAGGCCTCAACGTGGGGGACCCGGTCATGGTCTCCGGTCTTAGGCGGGGATCGGTTTCGAGCATCGAGCTCGGAACCCGGGAGGTCCTCGTGACGCTCAAACTCCGGCCCGACGTCGTTCTTCACACGGACGCCTCGTTCCGCGTGGAAAACATGGGAATCATGGGAGAGAAGTTCATCGCCGTTCTTCCGGGGATTGCCCCCGACACTCTCGACACGAGAAATCTCGTTCGAGGAGGCTACTCGCCCGGGATCACCGAGGCGATGGCCGAGCTCGGAATCGTGCTCGACGACGTCGGGAAGATCGTCGCGCGAGTCGAGGGGCTTCTGCAGGAGCAGGAGATCGTCGGGCCGATGCGGGAGACCGTGCGTTATCTGCGGGACGTTTCCGCCGACCTTCAAGGGATGCTTGCGGAGAACCGCACCGATGTCCGGAGCTCGATCCGGAGCTTCCGGTCGCTGTCCGAAAACCTCGACGAGACGCTTCGGGAGAACCGGGGGAATGTCGACACCGCGATAACCCGGGCCGCGGCCGCTTCCGTCCGCTTCGACGAGACGATGGAAAGGCTGGATCGCACGATCCAATCGCTCGAAGGGGTCGTGCAGCGGATGGAGAACGGCCAGGGAACGCTCGGGCAGCTTTCCCGGGACGATAAGCTATACAAGGAAATGATGGATGCCTCGCGCAATCTGAACGATTTGCTGCGCGACGTGCGCGAGAATCCCAAACGCTTTCTGAAGATCACGATCTTTTGATCCGCGAAACCTCTTTTCCTCGAGTGATTGTCGTCGTGCCCGCGGCCGGGGCGGGCCTCCGTCTCGGGGGCCAGGTTCCGAAGCCGTACCGCACGATCGGAGGCCGCGCGATCCTCGCGCGCACGCTCGAGAGAGTCGCCTCG
>JAGUYC010000185.1 GCA_020061515.1 Gemmatimonadota bacterium | reverse complement strand
GGGGCCGCACACGATGAGGCCCCGTCGGAATCGCCGGCAAAGCTCGGCGACGGCGTCGACGCCGGAGTCGTCCGGAACGGCCCGGGGAGGATACGGCGCCGGAAACGGTTCCCCGCGGATCCTATCGATCCGCTCGCGAAGACGCGCGTCCTCTTGGTTCGGTTCTTGAGGCTCCAGGGGTTTTCGGAACCAGGCGTTGATCTGCACCGCCCCGGGAACCGGGAAGCGCGAAGCGAGGACCGCCTGCGCCGCTTTTCTTCGTAGCCCTCGAAGGCCCTCTTCCGTCCCGTCCGGAAGTCCGAGCTCGAAGCAGGCCCGCGCGTGCGAACCGAACAGGCGAACCTGATCGATCGTCTGCGGGGCGGCGTTTCCGTGAAGCTCGGGTGGACGGTCGGCCGTGAGGACGATGAGCGGCGCGTACGAAGCGCTCGCCTCGATCACTGCGGGATACTCGTGCGCCCCCGCCGTGCCGGACGTGCAGACGAGGAGAACCGGGCGCCCCGCGGTCTTCGCCGCGCCGAGCGCGAAGAACGCGGCCGATCGCTCGTCCGGAATCGCGCGCACCCGAAGCTCTTTCTCCCGCGCCGCGGCGAGAACGATCGGTGTCGATCGCGAGCCAGGGCTCACGACCGCCTCTCGAATCCCGGCGCGCACGAGACTCTCCACGAGAAGCGCCGCCCACTCGATGTGCAGGTTCGCCGCGTTCAACCAATGACTCCCAGCGCGCGCAGAAGCGGCCTCTGCTTCGTGCGCGTCTCCTCGTGCTCCCTCGACGCATTCGAATCGCGAACGATCCCCGCCCCCGCGTACACGTACGCATGCCGCCCGCGCAGCACCCCGGATCGGATCGCGACCGCGAGATCCCCATTCCCCTCGGAGTCGAACCATCCGACCGGCCCGGCGTACCATCCTCTCCGGTGCGGTTCGTTCTTCACGATCCAGCGGACCGCGTCCGACGTCGGGACGCCGCCGACCGACGGCGTCGGGTGAAGCACCGCCGCGAGATCGAGAACGTGCATCTCGCGCGAGAGCACGCCCTCCATCGGCGTGTGCAGATGAAGGACGTGCGGGAGCTCGCGAATCTGCGGCCGCGCGGGAACGCGAAGCTCGGAGCAGAGCGGCTCGAGCTTTCGGCGAATCGCCTCGACGACCAGCTCGTGCTCCCCGAGGTCCTTCCCGCTTTCGAGGAGTTGGACCGCGCGAAGGCGGTTCGCCTCCTCCGTCGCGGCGGCGTCGATCGACCCGGCGAGCGCTTCGGTCGCGATCTCTCTCCCCTGCCTTCGCACGAGCCGCTCGGGAGAGGCTCCGAGAAGGACCGTCTCTCCTTTCTTGACGAGAAAGCGATGGCAGTCCGGATACGCCCGGTCGAGGCGGTCGAACACCGCGAGCGTATCGATCGCCTCGCCGAGATCGATGTCCGTTCGAAGCGCGGCGACCACTTTCGAGAAGAGACCCTCATCGATCCCCCGGCGGATTCCCGCAACGAGCGCGCTCCACTCCAAGGGGCTCGTCTCGCGCCGCTCCGCGCGGACGGCGGGCATCTCCACTCGGGGAGGAGTTGTTGTTGCTGTATCAAGTATCGTCGAGAGTTCGTCGAGAAACCGATCGATCCGCGCGAGATCCCTTCGGCCGCGGAGCGCGAGCGAGAGCCAGGCGGCGTTCCCCGTTCGCCCGTAGCACCAACGCGGAAGGACGAAGGCGCCGTCGGGGAAGTCCTCCCACGGCGTCTCGGCTTCCTGCCCCGCCTCGAAGGCAAGTCCCCCGAAGAGCACCGGGGGCGGCGCGGAGCACCCGGGGGCGCGGATCTCCGCGAGAGTCTTCCAGAGAGAGGCCGATCGCTCGCGAAGATCTTTGAAGCGAAGCTCCCCCTCGGCGGCGATCGAAAACGCGGTGCCGACCCCCGCGACGCACGGCCCTTCCGGCGGGATCCAGAGGAACGCATCGCGCGACGGGCACGCCCGCAAGAGAAACGAAGGCGGGGCTTCGGGGGCGGGAATCGACAGCACAACCGTCTCGGACTTCTCGAGAACCGAGGCCGCCGACGCTTTCAGGAGATCGCGGAGAGCGGAGACGCCTGGGGACTCGACTCCGTTCGGCGAAGAACCCTTTATGCCCGTACTGTTCACGGCTGTTCCCCCGGAGGGCGCGCCGAGCTCGGTTGCGGCGCAGCCGGCTTCCGAAACGCGCGCACTGCCTGAATCACGAGAACGACCGCGAGCGAGAACAGAACGACGGAGACCGTGCGGACGATCGGCGCGGTCTTGTCCGAGAGAACGAGCATGGCGATCGCCCACAAGGTCATGACCACCATGAAGACTGTCGGAACGAACGTGAAGAGCGCTTTCTTCCCGCTCCTCCGAAGCCAGAGCGTCACGACGACGAGGGCGAGCCCTGCAAGAAGCTGGTTCGTGGCGCCGAACACGGGCCAGATCGCCTGCCACGCGGGGATCGGGTTCCCCTCGGAGTCCCGGAGCGAGACGAACACGAAGACCGCGGGAAGAAGAAGCGAGACGAACGTACCCGCGAAGCGCCCGAGCGCTCCCGAAAGCCCGAAAAGCTCCTGAAAGATGTAGCGGGCGATGCGCGTGCAGGTGTCGAGCGTCGTGAGGAGGAACGTCGAGAGCGCAAGATAGCCAAAGTGCGTCCCCATCTCCGCCGGGATGCCGATCGCGGAGAGAAAGCGCCCCATTCCGGTGGCGAAGACCGCGGTGGGCGGCGTGGAGGCGAGGCCGGCCGCGCGGCCCTGCATCATCACCGTCCCGAGCGCGATCACCGCGAGAACTCCCTCGACGATCATCGCCCCGTAACCGATCCGTCGCGCGTCGGTCTCCCGCTTGAGTTGCTTCGACGAAGTCCCCGACGCGACGAGCGAATGAAACCCGGAGCACGCACCGCACGCGATCGTCACGAAGAGGATCGGAAAGAGCGGGCCGATGCGCGTCTCGAAGCCGGTGAACGCCGGATAGACGACCTCCGCTCCGCCGGCCAGGATGCCGACCAGGCCTCCCGCGACCGCGCCGTAGAGAAGAAACGACGAGAGATAGTCGCGCGGCTGAAGAAGGATCCACACCGGCGCGATCGACGCGACCGCGCAGTAGGCGAGGAGAACGAGATCCCAACTCCGTTTGGCGTCTCCTCCGATCGGCGGAAGCGCCGCCGGAACGCGCGTGCCGAGCCAGAGCGCCGCGAGAAGAAGAGGAATGAACACCGCGGTCGTCCGTCCGAGCGGAGCGCGGAAGCGAACGAGAAGAACGCCAAGAAGGAGCGCCAGAATGATGAACGCGATCGACGAGGTCGCGACCCCTCCGTCCGCGGTGAACGTCGCGGACGTCAGGTCGAGAAAAACGATAAGCACATAAACGAGCGTGAGCCAAATGAAGACGAGAAACAGAAGATAGCCGGCGCGGCTCATGTGGATGTTGGCGATCTCGGCGATCGAGCGCCCGCGGTGGCGGATCGAGGCGACGAGCGCGGAGAAATCGTGCACCCCGCCGATGAAGATCGAGCCGATCACGATCCAGAGGATCGCGGGGAGCCAACCGAAGGCGAGTCCGGCGATGATCGGACCGACGACGGGCCCCGCCCCCGCGATCGAGGAGAAGTGGTGTCCGAACAGGACCGGCGCGCGCGTCGGAACATAGTCGATCCCGTCCCGCATCGTCTCGGAAGGAACCGGGTTCGCGTCGTTCAGATCGAAACGGCGCGAGAGAAACGCACCGTAAATCCGATACCCGAGACCGAGCGCGGCGAGGGCGACGAGAAAGAACCAGGCGAGCAAGGCGGTCTCCTCTTCGTGAAGCGCCTCCTCTCAGAATAGGCCCGACGGAAGGGCCGGTCAACCGGTGAGACGGCCGCCCGCCGCTCTCCCAGAACGCCGAGCGGATGCGCCGAAGATGGCGCCGCCAGGTTGCTCGGTTGACAGTCGCGTCTCTTTGTGTTGAATTGGGAGCCGGTGCGGAGGTTCTCGATGCATCCGAGCACGGCGGTTCTTCAGCGGGTCGTGACGGTGATTCTCGGCGGCGGCCGGGGCACGCGTCTCTATCCCCTCACCGAGCGGCGCGCGAAACCGGCGGTCAGTTTCGGCGGCAAGTACCGCCTCATCGATATCCCGATTTCCAACAGCATCAACTCGGGAATCCGAAAAATCTTCGTTCTCACGCAGTTTCTTTCCGCGGGGCTTCACAGCCACATCACGCGAACGTATCGAATGGACGGTTTTTCGCAAGGGTTCGTCGAGGTTCTCGCCGCGGAGCAGACGCCGACACGGAAGACGTGGTTTCAGGGGACCGCCGACGCGGTTCGCCACGGGCTTCGCTACTCTTCGCGCACGCCGCACGATCACGTGCTCATTCTCTCCGGCGATCAGCTCTATCGAATGGACTTCGGCGACATGCTTCGCACGCATCTCGACTCGCGCGCGGACGTGACGCTCGCCGCCACGCTGGTCGGCGAGGAAGATGTCCCCCGCATGGGCGTTCTGCGGATCGATGCGGACGGCCGCGTTGTCGGGTTCGTCGAGAAGCCCGAGTCGCGGGAAACGCGCGAGATGCTCGTCGTTCCCGAAGCGGTGCGTGGCCGCCTCGCCGCGCGCCCCGGAGACAAGCGGCATCTCGCGTCGATGGGGATCTTCCTCTTTCGCCGGCAGGCGCTCCACGATCTCCTCGCCGATGGGAAAAGACAGGACCTTCCGCGCGAGGTGATTCCCGCCGCGTTCGAACGTTTCAAGGTCGTCTTCCATCCGTTCGACGGCTATTGGGAGGATGTCGGGACGCTCCGCACTTTCTTCGAGACGAACCTCGATCTCGCCGGACCGATGCCGAGGTTCGATCTCTACGATCCGGTGAACCCGCTCTTCTCGCGCTACCGGAATCTTCCCGCAGCCAAGATTCAGAACACGCACCTCGATCAGGCGCTCGTCGCGGAGGGCGCGATCATCGAAGGGGCAAGCCTCTCGCGCGTGGTGGTCGGCCTTCGAAGCGTGATCCGTCCCGGGGCGACAATTCGAAACTCGGTGCTGATCGGGAACGATTTCTACGAGCGCGAGGAGGACGGAGGACCGCGCCGCCCCGAGATCGGGAGAAACACGCTCATCGAGACGGCCGTGATCGACAAGAACGCGGTGATTGGCGAAGGATGCACGATTCGCGACAAGACCGGCGCGCCCGATTCCGACCACCCGCTCTACACCGTCCGCGACGGCATCACCGTCATCCGGGACGGCACGGTTCTCCCTCCGGGCACGATGATTTGACGCCCCCCCCCCGAGAAACGACCGCCGCCGCGTGAGCAGCAGTTTCGTCACCGTCGATCGGCGCGCGCCCGTTCCAGAACGGATGCGATCGTCTCCGCAGTAACGCGGCACCCCTCGGCGTTCGCGTGTAGATTGTCCACGAAGAGATCGCCTTCGGTTTCGACAAAAGGCCCCACGAGATCGACGAGAGGGACGCGCTCCCTCATGCAGACCTCAGCGACGATCCGCTGATAGGCGAGAAGCGCGTCGTTCCTTTCCTCCATTTGCTTCCGAAACGGCCAGATGAGAAAGAGGACGGGAACGTTTCTCTTCGCGCAAACGTCTCGTATCTCCACGAGCGCTCGGTAGAACTCGCCGGACGAGAGCCGCGGTCTCTTCTCGTCATTCCCCGGCGTTTCGGTCGCGCGCACGCCCGCAACGACTCTCCGGAGCACCGCGTAGGCGCGGCTCGCCCGGAGCGGACCTTCGCCTCTTCCTGCCGCGAGAGAGCGCGCGACCTGCATGTCCGACCGAGAGCTCCATTCCGACGCGTCGTTGAACCCGAACGAGGCGATCACGAGATCGGGGCGGAGCGCGAATCCCCTCGTCTCAAGGAAACGCTTCCCTTGATACGACGAGTATCCCGGAACGCTCGCGTTCATGACGAGCACCTCGCTGCCGGTCGCTCGACGGAGCACCTCCTCGAGGCGGGCGGGCCACGTCTCTTCGTCGTCCACCCCGATCCCAAACGCGCAGGAGTTCCCGAGGACAAGAACACGGAACTCCCGCTTCTCGCTCGGTATCGGACGCGATCGGAGACCGATCTCGTTGGTTGAAACCTCGAACGAAACCGGATAGCGACCGATCGCTCCCGAGATCCTTTCGGAAGAAAGATTCGCCTTGAGCTTCCAGAAGAGGTCGGGGTCCGGTTCGAAGAGATCGATCATTCCCGGAAGGCCGAGGACTCGAATCAAGTCCTCGTGTTCCTTCCGGACCAGATCGTCATCATGCGAAACGAACAAGCGGGATCCGATCTCGAACAGCGCGAGCGTGCATGCGCATACAAGAACCGAGAAGAGCACGTTCCTCCACAGGGGGGCGCGCGCGGGTCTTTCGAACTCGGAGGGTCCGGGATAAGACGCCATGAAACCGCCGCTCGGCCGCGACCGACGGGGGAGGCGGCGCGGTTGCCCGCCGGACCCGCTCGCCGCCCGCGTCCTTCGTGATCCAAGCGATCGCTCGAAGTCGCCGAGGGGCGGCGCGTCCGACGGCTTACGGCGCAAGTTTATCACGAACGAGCGCGTGTTGTACAGACGCAAGCCGACGGTTATCGAGGAGAGACGAAATCCGCTTCGCTGTTCGAAGCGCCTCCCCCGTCCTCGAGCAGAGGTTGGATCACCGGAGCGAGGAGCTTCAGGATGTGAACCGGGAGCGTGCTCGTGAAGCGGTACTCCCCCTCCCCGGGCTTCTCGACGTAGGCGACGACCGTTCCGAAGAAGCGGTCCCCGATCAAGAAGACGAACGATGCGGTCCGACTCATGATGACCGAATCGATCAGCGCGCCGCCCGCCCCGTAAGTCTTGTGCCGATTGTCGCCGGTCCCCGTCTTTCCGCCCACTTCCCAGGTTCTTCCGTCGCCCGACGTGAACGCGCCGAGGAGACGCCGCGCCGTCCCCTCCTCCACCACGCCGATCAGCTCGCGGCGAAGACGGTCGGCCACCGCAGGCAACAGCACGCGCTCGCCGGCCGTCCGCCGTCCGCCGCGAAGCTTTGTCTCGAAAGGAGTCCCTTCGGCGAAATGCAGCTCGCGTACCCGCGCCGTCGGAACGCGCATGCCTCCGTTTTGGATGATCCCCGCGAGCTCAGCGAGAGCCGCGGGCCGATCGCCGGAGCTTCCGATCGCGGTCGCGTAGGAGGGAACGAGAGAGGCGAACGGATAGCCGAGCCGCTTCCACGAGTGATGGATTTCCTGGAATGCCTCGATCTCGAGAAGCGTGCGGATCCGCTTGTCCTGTTTGTCCTTCTTGTGCGTTCGAAAGAGCCAGCCGTAGACGTCGAGGCGTTCCTCCTTGCTCGCGGCGATCGCCTCGTCGAGGGTCGCCTCCGGATTGCGCCGGAGGTAGGCGACCGTCCACACCTCGAGCGGGTGAACGCGAGCGACGAAGCCGCGATCGACGAGCGAGATCGCTTCCCCGGCGTAGCTTCGATGGAGCCGGAGGATCGTCGCGTCCGGGATCTTCGATTGCGGAAGGTTCGCGCGAAGGAACGACCCCAAGTCGTCCGCGCTCGCCTCTGCGACCGCTCCGCAGTAGAGGGCCGCGAGGCGCGCCGGGGAAAGCTGCCTCCCCTCGATGAGGAGCTCGAGCGCCTCCTCCGCCGTCTTCTCCTTGTACTTGCCGTGGAACCGCCGAATGAAGATCCGTCCCTCGCGATCCGCGAAGCGCTCGAGATACTCTCTGCGACGAGGATCCTCCGCGTTCTTCAGAACATCCATGCCGCCCGGCCCTCGATACTTAAAGTACTCGACGACGTCCCGCATGAGCCGGATGAAGACGAGGTTGACCGAGTGGCGGAAGGCATCGCGAACGGAGTAGACCTTGCCGTCGTCCTCCGGGTTGAAGTTGGAGAAGTGGTGCAGCCCTCCGCCCGTGAAGAAGCCCTCCGCGGGGCTCGCCGAATAGCGGCGCTCCAGGGCCGCATCGAGCATGGCCGCGAGGCTCGTGTCCGGGGCGGAGGCGAGATAGCGCACCGCCCATCTCGTCAGCGGATCGTTCTTCTCAAGCGCTTTCGCGCGGAGGGAGTCGCCGGGCGGGGCGGTCAGGCGCTCGCGGATCTCCGCGATCACCTCGAGGTACGTCGCCAGCGTCCGGAGTTTCGCCGAGGAGCCGAGCTCGAGCTGAGTCCCCTCGTTGATGTTGAGAGGCTGGTTCAGGTTGTCCGCCTGCACGCGGAGAAGATTCTCCCCCTCGCCCCTCTCGTAGATGGTCACGCTATAGATGATGCGTGAAGGATCTCCGCGGTCGAGGAGCCGAAAGGCGTCGAGCCCCGCCTCGCGGATGTACTCGGGGTCCTCCAGCCGGCGAAGAAGCCGCGTCGCGCCGTCCTGCACGCGCGCGTCCAGGGAGCTTGTCACCGTGAGATCGAGACGGTCGAGCTCGTAGAGATCGCCGGCGCCGAGAAGGGAGAGAAGCCGGACCCGAATCGCGTTCGCCGCTTTTCGATCGACGAACGGAATCCGCCGCCGTTCAGCGGGGGTTGACGCCCACCCGAGACGCGCGCGCCCCGCGAGATCTTTCTCGATCGGCGTGACGATCCCCGCGTTCGCCAGGAGAACGAGATACGAGTTGGTCCATCGCTCGAGAGCGTCTCTCTCCCGGAAGTAGGCGGTCGGGCGTCGTTGCGCGAGAATCAGGCTCACGACTTCCTTGAGCGCGAGCCCCCACGCCTCCCGCTCCGAGGGATCGATGTCCGCGGCGCGCGAGGAGAGGAGGCGGTTCACCTCCTCGAACCGGGATCCGTACCAGGCCGAGAGCCCGTCCCCGAGGCCGATCACCTCGCCGTATCCCGAGACCGCGGCGAGCGGGAGAGAGTTCAGGTGCGCGCGCAGGATCCCGCGGCGCGCGTCGATCGTTTCCTCGCCGTCCAGGTAAGCGCGGAGCGACGCCGACAGCATCTGCCCGGCCTTCTCCCGAAACGACGAGGTGAACCCGCCCGTGGAATGCCGGTACTTCTCCATCTGCGTCGCGAGCGTGCTCCCCCCGGGCACGTCCCGATCCGGATCGACCACGCGCAACAAGGCTTGCGCGACCGCGTACGCCAACCGGTCCCATTCGACGGCCGGATTTCGATGCGGGGTCTCCGGGTCGAGGAGCTCCCGGTTCTCGATGTAGAGAACGATGTCCGCGATGAGACTCGGTATCTCGTCGAACGAAGAATAAACATTTCCTGGATAAAGCGTCGAGTCGAGCGGCTCCCCTCTTCGGTCCAGAATCAGAAGGCCCGCCCGGTCCTTTTCGCGGTAGATCGGAAAGAAGCCGAGATCGACAATGCGAAGGAATCTCTCCGAAACGCGCGCCTGCGTCTCGATCGCGTATCCGGCGGATTCGAGCGACGGGAGGATCTCGGGGAGACGCGCGTATCCGAGCCGAACGTCGTAGGGGCCCGCGCCCGGAAAGCGGATCGCGGGGCTCGGACCGGGGGCGATTTCGAAACCGATGTCGCGGCTCACGCGTGAGAACACGAACGCCTGCAATCGCGAGGTGCGCATCTCCCAGCGGAAGAACGCGCCTGCGGCCATGCAGAGAACCGCGAAGATCGCGAGGCGGACACGGCGTTTCATGTTTTCTCGGTACCTGATACCCTCTCTCTCGTACCCTGCTTCCCGCCGGAACAGGGTATCAGGTCCCGGAAACCGATGCGAGGACGCGCGTGTTCCGCCGCCCGTTGCTTGTCGAGATCCTCTCCTGCGCGGCGCTCGCGGCCGCCCTTCTCCTCATCGGGTGGCGGCGCTGGGCGGATCCCTGGATGGACTTCGGACGCGAAGTCCTGATCGCGCGGCGCATCTCCGACGGGGGTCTCTTCGGGAGGGACATCCTTCACCTTTTCGGGCCGCTCTCCGGACATCTCAACGGCGCGGCGCTGCGGATCGCCGGGCCGTCGCTCCGGACGCTCTTCGCGCTGAACCTCGCCGTCCTCGTCCTCATCCTCGCGGCCGGACGCTATCTCCTCGGGCGGATCGCGGCACGCTCCGCGGCGGCCGCGGTGACGCTCGTGTCCCTCCCCGTCTTCTTTCTCGGGCGAATCGGCGCGGCCGGTAGTTTTAACTACATCGCTCCCTACTCGCACGAGCTCGTGCACGGCTACTTGCTCGCGCTCGCATCGATGATCCTCGCGCACCACGCGGCGGAGCACGGGCGAGCCGGATGGGCGTTTCTCGCGGGATGCGCGGCGGGGGCGCTCCTTCTCACCAAGTACGAGATGATCCTCGCGGGTCTTCCCGCGATCGCTTTCCTCCTCGTCGCATCCCCCGGTCGAAGATCGGGACGAATCGCCGCCCTGTTTCTCGCGGGGCTCGCGGTCGCGCCCGGGATCTTCTTCGCTTGCTACGCGGCGGCGCTCGGACCGCGCGGCGCCACGGAGGCGGTCTTCGGATCGCTCGGCCTCCCCGCGCGCGCCTCGACCTCCGACTACTTCTACCGAACGGGGATGGGGCTCGATCGACCGGCGCAACGTCTTCTCGACATCGCAAAGAGCGCGTCCGCCCTCGCGCTCGCTCTCTTCGCGCTCGCTCTCGCGGGAAGAGCGCATCGCCGAATCCTGCGGGACCGCGGAAGGCGCGTACTCCCCGCGGTCCTCTTTCTTCTCTTCCTCGCGGCCGGAGTCAGGGTTTTCCCCGTGCTCGATCTCGCGCGCGTTCTTCCGATCTCAACCGCGCTTTTCTTCCTCGCGTCGCTGCTCGCGTGGAGGCGGACAAGCGATCCGAGAAATCGTCTCGCGGCGGCTTATTCTCTCTTCGCCCTTCTCCTCCTCTCCAAAATGATCCTATACCCCAGATTTCATCAGTACGGCTTCGTTCTCGCCGCGCCCGCAACCGCCTGTTTGATCGTCGCGATCCTCGATCGCCTTCCGCGCGCGATTCGCACGCGCGCGCCCGATTCCGCGGGCGCGATCGCGGCCGGTTTCGCGGGATTGCTCGCGGCGCTCATGGTCAAGTGCGTGCTCTTCTCGTGGGACGGATTTCGCGCGCAAGACCTCCCGATCGGCCGAGGACCCGATCGGATCTTCGTCTCCGCGGAGGGGGACCCGCGGGGGTACTTCGCCCTCGCTCACGATCTCGTTCTCAAGCACGTTCCTCCCGAAGCGACCCTCGCCGTTCTTCCCGAAGGAGGGCTGATCAACCAAACGACCGGACGGCGATCGCCTCTTTCGACCCCAAACTTCATGCCCGCCGAGCTTCGCGTGTTCGGCGAGGAGAGGATCCTTGCCGAGCTCGCGCGGTCGTCTCCCGACTACATCCTGATCCACAACCGTCCGATGCTCGAGTTTCGGATGCTCGGCTTCGGATTCGACTTTGGAAAACAGATCATGCGGTGGGTGCAGGACAAGTACTACTCGGTGGACGGATACGGAACGGTGCCGCTCGAGTTCGGCAAGCAGGGCGCGATTCTGCTTCGACGAAGATGAGGCAAGCGAAAGGGAGCGGCTCGCGGCGAACGAACGACGCGGCTCGCCGATGGACTCCCCTCACCGGGCCGGCGGCGGCTCCGGCTCGACGCCTCCTTCCCGCGCGATGTCCGGAGACGCTTCCTCCGCGCCCGACATCGGTTCCTCTCTTTCTCGCGCGAGATGCTTCACCGCCTCGTCTTCCGGATGCTCGTGGAGATACATCTCCGCCGGCATCGAGCCGGTGATCCACGCGGGATTCCCGGGATACGCGCACGGGCAGAAGATCGTCGAGTACGAATGCCAAACGAGGATCGCGAGCGTCGCGAGCCACGCTTCGTAATGGTGAATCACGAGCATGACGTCGAGGAAACCCTTCGGAAGATACCGCACGGCCTGATTGTCGAACCAAAGGAAGAGTCCCGTCGCGATCATCACCACCCCGCCCCACACGAGCGCCCAATACTCCGCTTTCTCGACGTAGCCGAAGCGCCCGAAGCGCGGCCCTTCCTCGCGCTTGCCCAGATTGTGAAGGATCATTTGCCCGAACTGCTCGAAGTCCGTCTTTCGCGGAAAGATGTCCGCGAAGAACCTCTTTCCGTTCCGTGTCGCGAGGAAGCCTAGATGCCAAAGACATCCGAAAATGAAGAGGCCGGCCGCCGCGCGGTGCACAAGGCCGCGCACGCGAAACCCGCCGTCCCATCCGAAGATCTTGCGGAAGATCCATGCCTCGGAGTAGACGAGCGCGAACCCTGTGATCGCGAGAACCGTGAAGGAGAGCGTGAGCACGCTGTGCTGGAAGATCGCATCCGCGTCCATGCGGCGGATCTGCGGGCGCCGCAGAAGGCGGATGGTGTGCTTCCGGAAATCGATCACGACATAAAGCACCATGAGGCCGATGATCGCGGCGATCGCGGCGATGTAGAGCATCGAGACGACTCGCGGCCATCCGGTCTTTCGGCCGACGCCGGTCTCGTGGATCTTCGTCGCGGCGAGCTCCTCGCTCACGCCCGGGTGGCAACCTCCGCAGGTCGCACGCAGGTTCGCCGGATGGATCGTGGATTTCGGATCCGTGCTCGGGAGGATCTTGTGCCCGCCGTGGCAGCTCGCGCAGTTCGCGACCGTCGGATCGCCCGCCTTGCTCTTCAGGCCGTGGTACGAATCGACGAACGACGCGAGACGCCCCGCGGGAATTCCGTACTTCTCGTTCAAGAACGCCGATTCGTGGCACGGAGCGCACGTCGCCTGCGCCACGAGAACCGGGCTCACGCGCGAACGCGGATCCTTCGTCGAGAGAATCCCGTGCTCGCCGTGGCAATGCGTGCAGACCGGCGTGTCCGTCTCCCCGCGCGCGGTGAGCCGTCCGTGGATCCCCTCCCAGTAGTCCTGCTCGATGCTCCGGTGGCATTTCCCGCACGTGTGCGGGACGTTGAAGTGGTTGATGCTCGAGCTCGGGTCCCCCGGCCCGAGGATTCGGTGCGCCGTTCCCTCGGTCGAGTGGCAATCGGTGCAGGTCGCGGCGACGGTGATCCCCTCTCGGGTCGCGCGGCCGTGAATGCTTGATTCATAAACTTCTACGGGGCGTTTCAGACGGATGTCGTGCTTCTTCGCGAGGTCGATATCCTCGTGGCAGCGGCCGCACGTGGCGGGGAGATGGAGCGGGTGCACGGCGGATCGATTGTCGGTCGAAGGGAGGATTCCGTGCGTGCCGTGGCAGTCCGCGCATTCGGGGAGGTCTTCGGTCTCTCCCAAGATCCCTCTGCCGTGCGTGGTGTAGAGCGCGGCCTCCGCGTCGTGGCAGGCGCCGCAGGCGACTCCGGCGAGCTTTTCCTCATGCGGCAGCTCGACGATGTCCGCGTGGCAGTCGAGACACTCGAATCCGGCGTGCGACGAGAGCGCGACCATCGAGTCGCTCGCGGCCGGAATCTCCTCGTCCCTCGCCGCGTGGCACATCGCGCAGTCCTCGGAGGTGGGAAGCTCGGAAGAAGACGGCGTCGAGGCGACGGCGAGACAAAGAAGGACCATCGGGAGAAGCCTCGACGACTCAACCATTCCTCACCGCCTCGTTGGGAGGATTGCGACTCGGTTTCTGATGATCGAGGAGCGGCGCCGCTCAGTCAACGGAGAAACGCCCCGGCTCTCTCTCCAACCGATAGAGCGAAAGGACCGGGCCGCGCGTTCCGAAATCCGGCTCCCAGCGCTTCACGAGGACGACGCGCGAATCGGAGAGGAGGCTCTCGTAGCCGATCTTCTCGCGAAGCGTGAGGTAGTGGACTGGCGAGTCGGGCGGATACCAGCGCGCGTGGTAGACGCCGTGCAGCGTGTAGCTCGACGTGAAGAGGTAGTCGGCGCCGCGCGCGAGGAGCTCGTCCGCATCGAAAAGATACCGGCGGAACATGAGCCGAACCCACGGCTCATCTCCGTGGCGCGCGCGCACGTCGGCGGGGGTCGCGTCCGGCCAGATCGGCTCGTCCGCCACGCCGGCGAGCGGAACGATGCGATACATCCTTCGCCCCGCAAGCCGCTCGCGCGCCCGCTCGAGCGCGTCCTCGGAGAGAAAGCGCCCGCCGGGAGCGCTCCCCTCGAAGCGATCGACTCGAAGGAACTGCGGGTTGTAGATCATCCCGTCGATTCCGATCGCGGTTCCGTTCGGGATGTTCGCCTCGACCCACTTGCGCGCGAGCGTGCGCGTGTCAGGAAGGTGCGTGTCGCGGATCCGCGAAGCGGCGAGGACGAGCGCCGGAAGAAGAAGGACGCAGGCCGCAACGGCCGGTGCGCGCCGCCCCGCGCGAGCGTGGAGCGCGCCGAGTCCGTCGGAAAGCGCGCGTCCCGCCAGGATCGCAAACGCCGGATAGAGACCGATGCAGTAGTCGAGCCCCTGGTTCTTGAGCGATGTGATCGCGAGGAACGAGGGGAGCGCGTAGGCGAGGAGAAGCGCATCGCTCCGCGAGCGGGGCCGAAGGGGGAAACGGGAGAGAGCGAGGCGCCCGACCGAAACGAAAAGCCCCGCGAGAAACGCCGCGCCGACGATCCCCTCTTCCGCGAGCGTCCGCATGGCAAACCAGAGAATCGGCGGCCCGTGGAGGTGTCCCGGATGTCCGGTCTTCATGTGCGACGACTGAAAGAGGAACGCGTCGAAATAGCTTTTGAAGTCAAGGATCCAATACGGATTCATCAGAAGGAAGAGCGGGGGGATCACGGCGAGCGAGAGGAGAAGACCGCCTAAGTTCCGCTTCTCGCGCCGCAAGAGATGCGCGGCGGCGAGCGAAAGGACCAGAAGCCCCGTGTTGTACTTGAACGAGACGGAGAGCGCGATAGCGGCGCCCGCGAGAAGATCGTCGCGCCGGCTCCCCCTCTCGAAGACGCGCACGATCGCGAGGAGGGCGAGCGCGCCCGCGAAGGTCATCGCGGAGTTCGGAACGGCCGCGACCGACTGCCCCTGATGCACCGGCGAGAGAGCGAGAACGCATGCGGCGGCCGCG
>JAGUYC010000066.1 GCA_020061515.1 Gemmatimonadota bacterium | reverse complement strand
GGGGGCTGCCCCCCCCCCCCCCCCCCGATCAGCCGGAAATAACCCCACATGAGGATGTAGTGAAGAGGAGGAGTATTGTCGCCCGAGCGGACGAAGCGGAGCATCTCCCCGAACGATAGACTGCTTCGGTGAATGACGATCGCCTCGTCGAACCAGAGGCCGTTCCGAGTGAGAAAGAGAAGCCGTACCGCGAGCGCGACGGTCAGAACGAGACCGAGCAAGAGGATTGAACGCCTTTCGCTTCGCGTCACACGCAAGGATCACCTCCCGGCCCGCCGCGTGCCGGCGGAGTGTTCCTACTCTAACGAAATCCTCTTGGAAAGTGGAGAGGGACGTGGCGAAAGCGAAGAATCAGCGGTTGTTCGCACACATCCGGACCGGGGCGCGGGGGATCGCACGGAGCGAGTGAGAAGGCCGACAGTGAGCCGCGCGATCGAAAGAGTCTCTTCATCACTCCCCAGCTCGTCGGCTGCGTCCGGATCGGACCGCACGAACCGCATCCGACGTCGAACGCGCCGAGGAGGCCGCACGGCCCGCCGGCCGCGGGCGAGTTCGAGCAGAGGGCGAAGTCCCCCGTCTCGGCGGAGCAGAAGAGCGGATCGGTTTCGAGAACGGTTCCGAAATCCGGGCACGCGTTCGATACATGCCCGACTTCCCAATGGGGGGAATGGACATGCGGGCACTTACCGCACGAACGGCGAAAGCGGCAAGGGCGGTTGGGGAGAGGCGACTTACCAGACCCCGGGGATCCGCGCGCCGCAATCCGGACACGCCCCACCCCGCAACCGATTCCGGCGGACCGAGTGCCAATCTCTTTCGATGAGAACCGCGCCGCATCCGGGACAGAAGGTCGTCTGTCCCTCGGCGTCCGAGACGTTTCCGATATAAACGAAATCGAGACCCTCCTCTTTCGCGATCGAGCGGGCGTGCCGGAGGGTCGCGTGGGGCGTTCGGGGAAGGTCCTTCATCCGGTAGTCCGGATGAAAGGCGGTGAAGTGGAGCGGCGTTCCGGCCCCGAGCGTCTCCCGAATCCACGCGCACTCGGCGCGAATCTCCTCCGGCGAGTCGTTGAGGCCGGGGATGAGAAGGGTTGTGATTTCGATCCAGATCTCCGTCTCATTCCGGAGCCAAAGGAGCGTTTCCTTGACCGGCTCGATGCGGGCGAGGGAGTACTTCTGATAGAAAGCATCGTCGAAAGCCTTGAGATCGACGTTGGCCGCGTCGATGAAACGGAAGACGTCGGCGCGCGCCTCATCGGTGATGTATCCGGCGGTCACCATCACGTTCTTGAGGCCCGCCCCGCGCGCGAGGCGGGAGACGTCGATCACGAACTCGCCGAAGATGACCGGGTCGTTGTATGTGTAGGCGATCGAGACGCAATCTTCGGCGATTGCGATCCGCACGACGTCCTCCGGAGAGGCGCGGACGGTGCGCACCGCGTCCGCCTTGGCCTTCGTCGTCGTCCAGTTCTGGCAGAACTTGCAGCCGAGGTTGCATCCCGCGGTTCCGAACGAGAGGATCGACGTTCCGGGGAGGAAGTGGTTCAGGGGTTTCTTCTCGACCGGGTCGATGCCGAAACCGGTCGGCCGCCCGTAGCCGAGCGAAACGAGCGCGCCGCCGACGTTCTTGCGGATGAAGCAGAAGCCCGCCTGTCCTTCGCGCAGGCTGCAGAAGCGGGGGCAGAGGGTGCAGACGACGCGCCCGTTCTCTTCCCGCCACCAGAGCGCCGGATGCGGGGCGCCTTCCGCTTCGATCTTCATGCGGCTCTCCCTACCATGCGGGGCTCATGCATTAACTTAGCCTGAGGCCCATCGCGCGGCCACTCGAAAAGAGCGGAGGTCGGGAGGGAGCATCGCCGGGATCTTCGACCTCTTCCGGCCCTGCGTCGAGGGGATGCGGGGGCCGGATCGTTGACCCGATGCTTCTTGACGCGCGCCGCGCCGGCCCGGTAGCATGAAGGCGGTCGGTCGCTCCGAGGTCCGCCTTCGAGGAGGTGCCACGTGTCCACGGCGATCAGGCGAAGCCCATTTCCCCTTCTGTTCCTTTTCCTTCTTCTCGCGGCCTGCGCCGGAGCGCCTCGGCTCGGGGACGCCGACGCGAAGGCGCGCTCGGAAGGCCGGGAGCGCGATCGGGAGGCGGCCCAGGAAACGGAATCCGACTCTCCCTTCCTCGAAACGCTTCAAGTCAATAAGAACGGAATCGTTACAACCGATATCGATACGTATTATGTAAGAAATATCCGTTTCAACACCGGGCACGGCTTCGGATCGAGCGAGGCCCTGGTCGGGTACTTCCTCAACACCCGCTACGAGATCAAGAAGCGCTTCATCAAGCAGCTTCGCGTTCTCGGAAGGATCGGAGCTTCCGAGGCGCTTTCGGCTTCGCACAAGTACGACATGATCGAGGACAAGGATCTCGACTACACCTTCCGCACGGAGATCCGGAAGACCGACGGCGAGACGATCGAGTTCATCGTTCGCATCAACCAGATCGGCGGCGAGCTGCAGGAGGGCGGTTCCTTCCTGGTGACTGGAGACGAGCTGCAGACGCTGCGGAAGATCGTGTTCTACTAGACGGAGGGCTCTTCGCGCCGGCGCGCGGGGGCGAACCGAGAAGGAGCGGCAATGGCCAAGGCGTATCTTCGCATCAACACCGACGTCGGGCGCGAGGTGGACGTCCGCAACCGCCTTCGTCAGGTTCCCGAGGTCCTGAGCGCCGACATCACGGCCGGCGAGCAGGATATCATTTGTCTCGTCGAAAGCGGTTCGGTCGATTCGATTCTCGACCTGGTGGTGAGCAAGATTCGGGCGATCGAGGGGATCCAGGGGACCACCACGAACTTGATCCTCGATTGGTAGGAGCCCGCACTCCCTTCGCGCCCGGCCCGATTCGCGATTCGGCACCGGGCGTTTCTGCTTATGCACGGCGAAGTCCTCGAAACGACGATTGAGAAGCTCGTGACCGGCGGCGCCGGGATGGGGCGGATGGACGGGGAGGTGGTGTTCGTCCGCGGGGCGCTGCCGGGGGAGCGCGTGCGGGTGAGGGTCGTCCGGCGCGCGAAGGGGTTCATCGAGGCTGCGCTCGTCGAGATCCTCGATGCCTCGCCGGATCGGGAAGATCCTCCGGATGCGTCGCCCGGCGCGCTCGCGGGGGCCGATCTTTTCTACATGAAGCTCTCCGCGCAGCGGGCGGCGAAGCGGGAGATCGTGCGCGACTGCTTCGCGCGGATCGCGCGCATCGATCTCGGGGAGCGGCTGACGGGTCCGGAGCCGGCCGGTCCCGCCTGGGGATACCGGAACAAGATTCTTCTGCATCTCGGGTCCGGCGGGCGATACGGAATGCACCGCCGCGGGACGCACGAGGTCATTCCGCTCGACCGAAGCCTTCTGATGCCCGAAGTGTTCAACCGCGAAGCGCTCCCGTTCCTTCTCGATCTCCCGCGCGCTCCGCAGGCGCTCGTCCGGCTCGACGGGAGGGGCGGCTTCCTCGCCGATCTCTCCGGAGTGAAGGAAAAGCCCGCCTCGTTCGCCGAACGCGTTCTCGCGAGGATCGGAGGGATCCGCGTTCCGCCCTCCTGCCTCGGCCTTCTCGTGAGCGGGAGGGTGGTGTGGGGAGAGGAGAATCTGGAGATCCCGCTCGCCGGGCGCATGTTCCGCGCGCACGCGCACAGCTTCTTTCAGGTGAACCTTGCGGAGACCGAGGCGCTCGTCCGCCGGCTCGGCGCGCGGATGGAAGAGCGCGGCCGATCCGCGGACCGGAGCGGGCCTCTTCTCCTCGATCTCTACGGCGGGGTCGGCCTTTTCGCCGCGGCGCTCGGGGATCGCTTCGAGAGGGTGGTGACGGTCGAGAGCGATCGCGGCGCGGTTCGGGACGCGCGCGCGAACCTCGCGCGGGATCCGGACGTCGCGAAGAGAGGAACCGTCGTCCCGGGTCTCGTCGAGAAGGTCCTCTCCGGATGGGCGGAGAGCGGGCTTCCGTTCGGAGACTCCGAGGGAGCGGAGGTCGTCGCCGATCCGCCGCGGACGGGGCTCGGGGCTTCCGTGGTCCGCGACCTCGGGCGTCTCCGCCCGCGGCGGATCGACCTCGTGAGCTGCGATCCGGCGACCCTCGCGCGCGACGCGCGCCTGCTCGAGGCGGAGGGATACGGGATCGAGCGCGTGCTTCTCGTCGACATGTTCCCGCAAACGCCGCACGTCGAGACGGTGACCTTCCTCGCGAGAACGTGAGGATCCGGCCGGCGCATCGAGGAGTCGTTTGACGCGCGCGGGCTTTCACGCTATACTTCACCAACAAACACGGTCGGTCGTTCGGCCGGATTCGAGGAACGGAATGAGAACCTTCGCCCGCGGGATTGGCTGCTGCTGTTGTTGTTGTCGCGCGCGCGCCGCGGGAGGGAGGGCCTCGATCTAGTCCATCGTTTCCGATCGCCGAACCGGATCGAGACTTCCACCCGTCGGCAGCGCGCCGGCGGGTTTTCTCGTCCCCGGCACCGGTTTCCGGCGGCGGCCGCGCGAAGCGTCGCCGCGGGGAGCCATCGGAAGGAACTCTTGGCATGGGAACCATCTATTCGGACATCACGAAAACCATCGGGCGTACGCCCCTCGTCGAGCTTCGGCGTCTGTCGCCGAAGGGAGGCGCGCGGATCGTCGCGAAGCTCGAGTCGTTCAACCCGCTCTCGAGCGTGAAGGACCGGATCGGCGTGAGCATGATCGACGCGGCGGAGCGCGAGGGACTGATCCGCCCCGGGGTGACGGTGCTCGTCGAGCCGACGAGCGGAAACACCGGGATCGCCCTCGCGTTCGTGGCGGCGGCGAGGGGGTATCGCCTCATCGTGACGATGCCCGAGACCGTGAGCCTTGAGCGGCGAAACCTACTCCGGCTTTTCGGCGCGGAGGTGATCCTCACCCCCGGCGAGAAGGGGATGACCGGCGCGGTCGAACGGGCACGGGAGGTCGCCGCGGAAACACCTCAATCGTATATCCCTCAACAGTTCGAGAACTCGGCGAACCCCGCGATCCATTGCGAGACGACCGCTGAGGAGATCTGGGCCGACACCGACGGCAGGGTCGACATCCTCGTCTCCGGGATCGGAACGGGCGGGACGATCACCGGATGCGGAGAGGTTCTGAAGCCGCGGCGTCCTTCGCTCCGCCTCGTGGCGGTCGAGCCGAGGGAGTCCCCGGTGTTGTCGGGCGGAAAGCCGGCTCCGCACAAGATCCAGGGGATCGGGGCCGGGTTCGTCCCGAAGATCCTGAACCCAAGCGTGATCGACGAGATCATTCAGGTATCAAGCGACGAGGCGTTCGCGGCGGCTCGCCGGATCGCGCGCGAGGAGGGGATCCTCGCCGGGATCTCGTGCGGAGCGGCGCTCGTCGCGGCGCTCGAGGTCGCGAGGCGTCGGGAAAACGCGGGGAAGCTCCTCGTCGCGATCTTTCCGGACACGGGGGAGCGGTATCTTTCGACGGCGCTTCTCGATGTCGCGAAGGCAGCGCCCGCGGCGCGAAAGGAGTAGGGAGATGGCGGAGCATGTGGAAGCGGCGCCGGCGGTGCGCGCGAAAGAATGGCCGAAACCGTTCGACCGTCCTCTCGAGGATATTCGAACGGTCTTCGAAAAGGATCCCGCGGCGCGGAGCGCTCTCGAGGTGCTCTTCTGCTACCCGGGTCTTCACGCGATCTGGATGCATCGCCTCGCGCACCGGCTCTGGACGTGGAGGCTGCGCTTCGCGGCACGGCTCCTCAGCCACGCGAGCCGCGCGCTTACCGGGATCGAGATCCATCCGGGTGCGGTCGTCGGGAGGCGTTTCTTCATCGATCACGGAATGGGCGTCGTGATCGGAGAGACGGCCGAGATCGGCGATGACGTCGTTCTCTATCAAGGGGTGACCCTCGGCGGCACGAGCCTCGAGAAGAAGAAGCGCCATCCCACGCTCGAGCGAGGAGTCATCGTCGGCGCGGGCGCGAAGGTGCTCGGCGCGCTCCGCGTCGGGGAGAACGCGCGGATCGGCGCCGGCGCGGTCGTCGTGAAGGACGTTCCGCCCGGGGCGACCGTGATCGGAATCGCCGCGCGCATCCTCGGGCGCGGAAGGCCGGACGGCGAGGAGGCGGTGAAGGTGGATCTCACCGAGAGCCGTGGCGATCACGACGTCCGCGTGCTCGAGATCCTTCTCGACCGGGTTCAGGAGCTCGAGAGCCGATTGGGGAATCGGAGCGACGCCGACGGACAGCCGTGATCGAGTAATCTGTACCAGGTACACTTCACGGGCTGTACCTGGTACATCTACGGATCGTCTGTGCCTGGTACAGGGTCGGACGAGGGTTGCACGGGCTCACCGGATCGCGGCGACCGGGGCTTCGTCGTCCGGCTCGGCGAGCCACGCGGCCCAGTCCCGGACGTCGTGCGAAGGCGGAAAATCGTTCGCAAGAAGCAAGTTCGCGCGTGACCCGCAGTGCGCGGCCGCGCTGGACCACGGGTAGTCTTCGGCGCGGGCGACGATCCCGGCGCGGACTGGATTCCGTTCGACATACCGCACGGCCGCCCACAGATGCCGATCGTCGAGTCCGCACGAATAGTAGTGACCCTGCCAGACATGTCCGGTCACGCCGGCCCGCCGGTTTCGCCGGAGGGCGTGGAGACGATGCGCGCCGTGAAGACAGAGAGCGATCGATTGGGCGTCCTGAGGGACGGCGACCAAGTGGACGTGGTTCGCCATCAAGCAGTATGCCCATATCCCGAGACCGTGCATGTTGGCGTATCTGTGAAGGAGGTCGAGGTAAAGAACCCGGTCTTCGTCGGTGTCGAACACATGCTGTCCCTGACTCCCTCGCTGCGAGACGTGGTGCGGGACTCCGGGGATCACGATTCGAGGCGTTCGCGCCATCGCGCCCCACCCTCCTGTACCCGGTACAACCCGCAAGTATCATGCCCTGATTCACGGACGGTGCGCTCGAGGGTTGCGGGTTTTCGGGCTGCGCGAGTGCCCAGGGTGTGGTCGGGTTCGTGTACCGGATTCGTGTACCTGGTAGATCCGAACGTACCTGGTACATCTCAAGTACATCTCAAAGATCGAAGCCGAGGCCGGGCTTGTCGGTCGGGTAGAGGACCCCGTCCTTGAGGATCACCGCGCCGTCGGCGGGGTCGTCGACGAGGTCGAGGTGGCCGTCGAGGTCGCAGTAGGCGACGTTCGGCCGCGCGAGCGCGAAGTGGAGGCCCGCGGCGATTCCGAGCGCCGACTCGTCGAGGCATCCGACCATCACCTCGAGCCGCGCGGCGCGCGCGACCGCGTTGATGAGGAGCGCCTCGCCGATCCCGCCCACCTTCATCAGCTTCACGTTCACCATGTCGACGAGATCCCGCCGGGCGAGGCGGAACGCATCGCGGAGCGTGCGGAGCGATTCGTCCGCCATGATCGGGAGCGCCACGCGGCTCGTCACATGCCCAAGAAGATCCGGTTCGCCCTTCGGCGTCGGCTGCTCGATCAGCTCGAGCTTCGCCTTTCGCGCGCTCTCGACGAAGCGGAGCGAGCCCTCCACCGTGTACCCCTGGTTCGCGTCGAAGCGGAGCTCGATCTTCGGGCCGACCGCCTCTCGCACTTTGAGCACCCGCTCCGCGTCCTCATCGACGGACACTCCGCCCTTGATCTTCAGCGAGCGAAACCCGCGGCCCACGTACTCGCACGCCCTCGCCACCGTCTCCTCGAGCGGGAGAATCCCGATCGTGATGCTCGTGGGGAAGCTCCTTCGGAAGCCGCCGAGAAGCTTCCAAAGGGGCATCCCCGCGCTCTTCCCGAGGATGTCGTGGAGCGCCATGTCGATGCAAGCGAGCGTCGAGCGCTTCGCAGCGAGGTGCGGCCGGAGCATCTCGATCAACTTGATCGTCCGGAGCGGATCGGTCCCCTTGAGCGTCTCCTCGCCGATCGTGCGGATCGCCTCGAGCACGTCCTCCGGCGTCTCTCCGGTCACGGGGAGATCGGGCGCCGCGCAGCCGAACCCGGTCACCCCCACGTTCGTTTCAATCCTCAAGAAAACGTTGGTCGCCGTCTCGACCGTCTCGTACGCGATCGCGTACGGCACGGCGAGCTTCATCGCGACCGGCCACGCCTCGATGCGGGTAATGCGCATGAAAGGAAGTCTAGCACGCGGCGACCGGCCCGGCCATCCGCGCGCGGATGGGAACGGATGCCATTTGCCGATTGGAAGGAGAGCCCGCGGGCCGCTCCGCGCGATCCTTCTGCTTCGAAACGTTTCCTTTGACTCGAGAACCCTCGCGCGAGTACGATCGATATGCCGATACGCTTCTTTGGCCGAAAGCCTACGCCGTTTGCCCCAGGAGGTGCCGCTGTGAGGTCTCGCCTTCCAATCGCCGCTCTCTTTCTCTTGCTCCCTTCCATCCATCCGGCGCGCGCCGAGGTCCCCACCGCTCTTCTTCTGGAGGGAGGAACGCTTCCCGGGGCCCCGCCCGGCCACACGATCCAATCGCTGAACAACACGGCGGTGAGCCACGGCACGGGGTATGCCGTCACGGTGAACTCGACGGACGGTCTCGTCACGCGGAGCCATGCGTGGGGAGGGAACTTCCCGGGCGCCGGAACGGTGCTTCGGACCGAGACATCGATCGAGCAGTACAGGCAGAATTCGTTCGAGACGTTCTTCGGGATCTCGAACGCGCTCGAGGTCGCCTACAGCCCGATCTGCGACGACACGGTGAACGGGTTTACGTCTCTCGACGCGGTCTATCTCGACGATACGAAGGTGATGATCGAGCGCGAACCCTACCCGCACCTCGCGGGAAAGTACTGGAGCTTTGGGAGCCGGCCCGGCGCGACGGCGGCGGGTGTTCCGCACTTCGTTGGCGGGATCACGAGCACGCCCGGCGGGAGCACGCAGAACCGAGGGCTCTTCTACGGTTTCGGAGCGACGCCGCTCCTTCTCGGAGGCGGGTCCATCGTCGGACTCCCCGACACGCTCGGGCACAATTCGCCCACCTTCGACTACCGCTTCTCCGCGAGCGGAAACCACTTCATCGCCAACGTCCAAACGGTGACCGGATCGACGCTGAACGACGACCATGTGGTGATTGACGGAGCGGTGGTCGTGGTCGACGGCCTTCCGGTCAGCGAGAACGGACCGGTTCCGGCGTCGGCGGGGGGATTGCCGAACGAGCTCTGGGACAATTTCGACTTCATGGGGATCACGGACGCCGGGCGATGGATGTTCACCGGCGACACGAACGCAGACGTCGCGCTCGACGAGATCGTCGTGATCGACGGCCGGATCGTCTATCGCGAAGGGGACGTCTTGGACGGCGAGGTCCTCGCGGGGGCGATCGAAGGGGCGTACATGAACGCGGAAGGCGATGTCGCGTTCATCTGGGACATCCAAGGAGGCGCGATCGAGGCGCTCTACCTCGACGAGCAGCTGCTCGTGCGCGAGGGAGACCCGGTCGACGTGAACGGCGATGGCCTCGCGGATGCCGGAACGGCCCTGACCGACTTCACCGGGATCAGCGCGCTCACGCTCAGCGATCGCGATCCGGTGGACGGGAGCGTTCGCGTCTACTTCACGGCGGATTTCGACTCCCCGCCGACCGCGATCGCCGGAACGCCCTCCGAGCCGAGCGAGCCGACGCGCGCGCTTCGTTCCGAAGCGCGCGGGCTCGTCGGGGACGAGATCGATGCGCGCGAGAGAGGAGCTCCCGGCGGCCGTCTCGTGCTGGAGGGCTATTTCGTCGTGGTCGCGTTCCCGAGCTTGACCGGCGTGGCAAGCCCGGCGCCGAACGGGTCGCCTCCGACCTCCGAGCCGCTCCTTTCCGTCTCGCCGAACCCGTTTGAGCCGGGCGAAGCGAACATCCGCTTCGCGGCGCCCGCCGGCCGCCCCGTATCGATCGACGTGTACGACGTCGCAGGCCGCCACGTGCGGAATCTGGTCGCGCGAGGGAAGCTCGCCGGCTCGTCGGTCGCGTGGGACGGGCGGGACGACGCCGGACGCGACGCGGCGCCCGGCGTCTACTTCGTTCGAATGGTCTCGGGCACCGCGTCCGAGTCGAAGCGGATCTCGCTCGTGCGCTGACCGCCGCGCGAGAGAGCGAACGGCCGTCCTCTCGCCCCGAGGCGAGTTCGCGCGGATCGGTCCGGATCGAGGGGGGCGCGCGCGCCGGATGCGCGCTCCCCGCTCCGCCGCCGGAACGGTTTCTACTCCGCGGTCACCGTCAGGTTTCCGCGCTTCTCCTCCTTCGAGTGCATGAGGTGGATGATGAGGCCCTCTCGTTGACCGGTCACCATCGCGCCCTGATCTCCCATCTCAACGAGCATCGTCTCCCAACCCGCCTTCTCGAGATCCGCCTCGTACTTCGCCGCCGCGTCGGTATCGACATCGCGGAGCCAGACGCTGTGACTCCGCGCGCCGTCGGCTTTGCTTTCCGAGCGGGAGACGCGTTCGACCTTGCCGTACGCGAAGCGGGGAACGCCCGGGAGATCGCTCGGCCAATCGGCCGCCTCGACCGACTCGGTTTCGTAGTCTTTCGTTTTCACCGTGAGCTTTCCCCGGTCGTAGTCGACGTCGGCCTTTCCGCCGCTCGACCGCTCGAGCATCTTCTCGGCCATCTTCTCAGCGGCTTTTTCTCCCGAGTCCTTTCCGCCGCACCCGGCGGTGAAAAAGACCGCGAGGAGAAACACGACCGATGCGAACACGGTGCGAAGCCATCGATGGTTCATGCTTTCACCTTTCCTTTCGTGCGTGCTCTTCAGTACCGCCGCTGGTAGATCTCGTCGAGCGTGAGCGCCTTGAGGTCCTCCACAAGCTCGACCAGGTGTCCGATCATCGCCTCCCACATCTTCGCGCCCTTTTCGGCGCTCGCCTTCGTCGGATCTCCCATCACGCCGCTCGGCGAGATCCGCTTCGTGAACGCGTGCCAAGAGACGCCGCGCCTTGATGTGAAATTGAGGTAGCGGCTCGAGAAGCTCGGCACGAGCTTCTCGATGCGTGCGCTGTCCACGAGGTGCGGTCGCGTCGCGAGGCTCGTGCTCGTCTCGACTTCTCCCGCGTGGACGTCGTTCGGCGTCTCCGTCATGCCGTCAATGTCCACGTCGCTCGTCTCGCCGGTGTCGACGCCGACGAAGATGCGCGCGTCCCGGTTGATCATCTGCGCCGCGAAGTCGAGCGCCGGCTTGTTGCCGCCGTGTCCGTTGATGATGAGGAGCTTCGTCACGCCGTTCGCCGCGAGGGCCATGCCGATCTCGTAAACCAGGCGCGCGAGCGTGTCGTTCCCGATGCTCACCGTTCCGGGAAAATCGGCGTGGTAGTACGAGACGCCGTACGGAATGAGCGGAAGCACGAGCGGTCTTGGATCCTGGCAGCGCGTCGCCACCTCGCGACAGAGATGCTCTGCGTCGAACGCATCCGTGTCGAGCGGGAGATGCGGCCCGTGCTGCTCGATCGCGCCGACGGGGAGGAGGGCGACGTCCACCTCGCGAAGACGCTCGCGCGCCTCGGGCCAGGTGAGCTCGCCGAGAAGAAACCGCGCTTGGCGCTCCCCCCGCGCCGATCCGCGCTCGAAGAAGACGCCCGCGCTCCTCTCGAACGGGAAGGCGCGGTTCGCGGCGGCATCGATCATCGGATCGAACGCCTCCCACGCGCGCCCCTTCCGCCGCACCGCCCCTTCCGCGTGCTCGAGGAGGATCCGGTAGAGCGGGATCCGCATCTCGATCGGGATTCCCTCGATGGGCGAACGATTCGGATCGAAACGAATCTGGAGCGCCTCAGGATGGGAACGAATTCGTTTCCGCTCCCGGGGAGTGAGAGAGATGAGCCCGCGCTTCTCGAGCAGCCGAAGCGTCATGTGCAAGCTCGCCTCCTCCTGATGCGCTCCCTTCACCGGGAGGTCCGCGAGGCAAGTCTCGATCTGCTCCGGTCTGTATCCGAGAAGGCCCGGGTCCCCTCCGAAGGCAAGGACCATCCCGACGATCCTGCGGCACTTCTCGCAGCGCCCGCACGGGAAGACCCGGCCTCCCTCGAGGTGCGTCGCGTGGCAGGAGACCTGCTGCTCGACGAGCGCCGGATAGCGCTCGTAGAGCGTCTTCTCGATGAGGAGCTCCGAGAGCGGGCGGAGAATCGAAAACTGCGACAGCGCCCATCCTTTACGGCCATAGTAACGAGAGAGGGCGTTGTCGAAGAAGCGGGATTGGTCGAAGAGCCCGTCGTAATGCTCGATCCCCTTGTGGCTCGCCCGAAGCGTCGTGTCGTACTCGTCGCCGATCAGGATGCGGCCCGCGCGGCGCGCGCGCGCGAGGGGGAGCGCTCCGAAAAGAAAGACCGCGACGGTCCAGAGGCGGATCGGGTACTCGTCCGAGCGGACGCTCGCGAAGTCGGCGCGGATGAAGGGGAGGCGGCGAAGCATCCACGTGAACACCCGGTCCGAGTTCATCCAAACGCGCGCGGTGTGGGGGACGTTCTTCTCGAAATGGCGGAACGAGTTGAGAGCGGTGAACCAGTGTCTCCCCGACTCGTTCCCGAAGATCGGGTGGACCTCATACCCGAGCTCGTTCAGAAGCCCGTACGTGAGGAGGCTGTCCTTCCCGCCGCTCGAGAGGACCGCGCACCGGTTCCGATCGGCGGAGTCGATCATCCACGAGATCTTCCCGGCCGGTTCCGCGTCCGGGAAGAGGAGGGTGGCGCGAAGATAGTTCTCCCTCGGAAGGGCCGGAATGCCGAGCCCCGCCCCGACGAGAAACGGGTTCGGCTCCAGGAACTTCTTCACGTAGATCTCGCGCGCCGTGTTCTCGGCCATCTCCCCGAGGAAACGCCGGTCCGCCTCGTCGAACGCCCCGTGAAAAACGATCGTGCGGCAGAAGAGGCCGTAGTTCAGCGCGACCTGCGCGGCGGCCATCGAGGCGAGGTTGCGGTCGGAGGAGCTCTTCGGATCGAAGACCGGCTCTTCGAAACGATAGACGAGGTCGATCGATTCCTTCCCCCGACCGCTCACCACCGTGTACGGCGCGGTGAGGCGGTCTCTTCGCACCTCGACCGGTCCGACCTCCAGACGATCGAAGGCGTGAAGAGCGTCGAGCGGATCTTTTGGACGTGAAGTGACCGCGGGGCGCTTCCCGCTCAGAACCTCGGTCCTTCTCTTCGGCTGCATCCGAGCTTCCCCCTCACCCGAGGCCGGGTCTCTTTCCCCGTTCCGCCATGATACCGGATCGGAGGCGCGCCCGCATCACCCGCGCCGGCGGTCGTGTGTCTCGGGAATGCGTTCGAGGATGAGAGATGCGAGAGGGCCGGCGCCGTCCAGGAGGACGTCGAACGCGGGAAGCCCGGTCGTGCGCGCGATCGCGTCGCAGACGAACGGGATCTCCTCCCGCGCGAGGTTCTCGTGATTCACGGCGATCGCGACGACCGACTTCCCCGACACGAGCTCGATCGCCTGGATCTGCTTCCCGAGCGGGTGCATCGGAAAGGCGGGGAACCCGTCGTAAGCCCTCCTCGCCGGCGCGTCCTGAAGGACGATGCAGTCGGGTCTCGCGGCGGCGAGGATCTCGAACCCGCCCGGGTACGCGGGGTTGAGGAGGCTCCCCTGCCCCTCGATCACGAGAACGTCCGCGTTCGTTTCCTTCCACGCGCTCCAGACCGCGTGCTCGATCTCCCCCGTGACGAAATCGTTGATGAGCGAATCGATGAGGATCGAATAGCGCGCGCCCTGCATCCAGGCGGTCTGTCCGGTTCCGATCATCTCGGCGCGGCGCCCGGCCCGCTCGATCGCCTCGACGAGCTTCCACGCGGTCGTCCGCTTCCCAACCGCCGAGTCGGTGCCGAGAATCGCGACCTTGAGAGAGCGGACCTCCTCGATCTTCCCGGTGAAGAAGTGGAGCGCGTCGCGGGCGGGAGGCTTCCGGACGTCCCGGATCTCGACCCCGCGCGCGGCGGCGAGAGGAGCGAGGACGGGATCCTCGGAGAGGAAGTCGTGAAGCCCGGAGTCGACAGAAAGACCCCGTTCGATCGCGCGGCGGACGTCCTCTCTCGCCTCGGCGGAAAGGCGCCCTCCGTCCGGAGCGAGGCCGACCACGAAACGCCTCGCGGGGCGCTTCGCCTCCTCCGCGATCCGGATCCCTTCCTCGACCGAGGCGACGATCGGGATGCCGCTTGGACACCCGTCGAGCGCTTCGCCGGCGTCCTCGCCCGCGCGGAGATCGTCGATCACCGCTTCCACCCGGTAGCGCCGCGTGAAGCGCACGAGCCCGTGCGCGGTCTTACCGTTCGGCGTCCCGAACGCGCCTCGGCAGTAGACGATCGCGCTCTCGCGTTCTTCCATCACCGTTTCCCGGTAAGAAGGATCACGTACCGGTCGTTCGGGAGCGGTTCCTTCTTGTGCTGTTCGAGAAGCGCGACGAGGCCCGCGGTCGACGCGGGGAGCGTGTTCAACCCCTCACGCTCGCGGATCAGCTTCGAGTACGTGAGAAGGCTCTTGTCCGAGGCGTTCGCCGCCCATCCGCCCGTCTCGCGAATCGCCTCGAGGGCGAGATCGCCGTCGATCGAGTGCCAGTTGACGAGCGGCTCGTTGATGCTTGTCTCGCGCACGCGCTGGGGGATGAGGTCCTCGCAATGCGGCATGTTCTTCGTGAACGCGCGGACGATCGGGTTCTTGCCGAAGGAGGAGCCGGCGACGAGGCGCGGAAGGCGTGAGGTCTTCCCCCTCCGGCTCAACGAGAAGAACCCCTTGTAGATCCCGGCGAGCGTGGTCCCGTTCGAGACGGGCGCCGCGAGGATCGCGGGGGCATCGCGGAGCTCGTCGTAGATCTCATCGGCGATCTCGCCGTATGAGCGGAGCTGGAGCCTCGTGTTCGCGCCCCCCGGGTTCGCGTCGTAGATCTCGTCCCGGTCGGCCCGCTCGCGCGAGGCGAAGACCGCCGCTTCGTAGTCGCCGGGCACGCGGAGGATCTTCCCGCCGCGATCGGTCATCTCCTTCACGCGCCTGGTGTGGTAGGTCTCCGGTATATAGATGAAGCATTCGAGCCCGGCGAGCGACGCGGCGAGCGCGACCGACGCGCCGTAGTTCCCGCAGGTCGCGAGCGTGACGGCGTCGTAACCGCGCCGGAGGGCGTCCATCGCCTGCGCGAAGGCGATGCGGTCCTTCTGCGTCCCGGTCGGGTTTCCCCCCTCGAACTTGAGATAGAGCTGGCGGATCCCGAACTCCCGCTCGATGTGGCGGGCGCGCGTGAGCGAGGTGTCCCCGACTTCCGAGTCGATGATGTCCTCGAACGACTCGAGGCGATCCTCGAGGGGGAGCGTCCGGTCGCGCGCGATGCGCGCCGCGACCGCGAGGTCGGGAGAGAGGGGGATCTCCTGCGGGGTCGCCCCGTCGAGCGCGGGGTCGGTGATCCCGTTCGCCACGACCGGCGGCGATTCTTCATTCATGAATAAAAACCCTCGGGCGCGTCTGTCTTTTCCGGCGCCGGGCTTTCGGCGCTCGCTCTCTTCCCCGCCCGGGCGGGGATCTCCCGGCGGGGGACAAGTGTAACCCCTCCTTCGGCGCCGCAACAAAAAAGAACGGGGGATTCTGGAAAGCCCGGCGCGGGCGGGAGAAGTCTACGCCGCGGTCGGGAGCGTCCATCCCGTGGGCGGGCGACCGAAAAACGGCGGCCGCGCTCCGAGCGGAAACCGTTGAGGCGGACGCGGATCCCCGGCGGAGCTCTGCTGCTCGGTCGGGCACGCGCCTTGCACCGGAGGGCGGACAGGGAAAGGAGGGCGCCGTGGGAAAGCGGTCGCTCGTGCTCCTCGCCGCTCTTGCGGTCGCCGGAAATGCGGGAGCCGCGCTCGGTTCGCACGCGATCGACACGCCGCGGGCGCTCGCGATCGCCGTCGACACGACGGGGGGGTGGAGAACCTTCCTCGCGGGGGACTCGGTCGCCGTTCCGGTTCGCGTGACGGGCACGTGGGAAAGGGGAGCCATGCTTGCCGTCCGGTGGAGCGCGCGCGGGGCGGAGGTCGGGAGCTTTCCGCTTCCCCCGCTCCCGGGAGAGGATTCGGTCCTCTGTCGGATCCCCGTCGTGCTTCCCTATGCGGAGGGGGAGGAGGAGTCGCTCGCGGTGGAGGCGCGGATGGATTCCTCGCGAGGAGCCTTGCTCGCGAGGGCGGTCGTTCCGGTCGGACCGACCACGGCGGGCGAGCTGTTCGCGATTCCCATCGATCCCGGACCGGCGGAGGGGATCGACCTCCGCTTCCCGTTTCTTCTCGTGCGGGAGGCGGACGGCTTTCGTCTCTTCGAACTCGGGAGCGGAACGGAGGTCGAGGGCGCTGCGCGGAGCGGGCATGATGCTTCACTCGGCAAAGGTTGCATCCTCTACGAACGTCGGGGCCGGATCCACCGGCTCGACGTCGAGAGCGGAACGTCGAGGCCGGTCTCCGATCCGAACTTCCCGGCGGCGCGCCCGGCCGCGGGGGATTCCCTTTCCGCCTGGTTCCAAAGCTGCTGCGGGACGTTCGGAGAGATCCTTCTGCTCCCGGTTCGCGGGGAGGCGTTCTCCTTTCCTCTCGAGTTCCCCTCTTCGGGGAGCCCTTCGGTCCGCGCCGGACGGGCGGCATGGCTCGAGAGCGACGGGGAGACGTGGGCGGTCTGGACGGCGGATCTCGCGACGCGCAACCGCGCGCTCGTCCATCGGTCCGACGATTCGCTCCTCGCCCCTTCGATCGGCTCCGAGGGGATCGCCTTCGCGGCGCGCCGGGGAACCCGGTGGGTGTTGCTTCTTCATCGGTTCGCGGAGGGGACGATCGACACGATCGCGGGGGACGGGAGCGACCTCCGCGATCCGGCCTTCGGGAGCGGGTTTCTCGTGTGGAGCGAGGAGGCAGGCGGGGAGCGGGACCTTCGCGGGCGGCGGCTCGCGGACGGCCGGGCGTTTCCGATCTCGCTCGCGCCGGGCCGACAAGGTCCCTTCGCTCTCGAGGATTCCCTTGCCGTCTGGTTGGAGGAACGCGGGGAGGAAAGGAGGTTTCGCGGGCTTCGGATCCGCCTTCCGGGGCTGGAAGCGCCTGCCCCCATTCGGCTTCGGTTCCATCGCGCGCGTTTCGTTCGCGACCGGGTCCTTCTCGAGTGGAGCGTCGAGGGCGATGCGGACCGCGCGCCGTACTCGCTCTTTCGCGACGATAGCGAGGCGGGCGCCGGCGGAGTTCTGGTCGCCCTCGGTGCTCTCGACGGTCCCGGCTACTACTTCTGCGAGGATCGCACGCTCCCCGCGGTGGGAGAGCGGCAGCGGGTTCGGTATTCCCTCTCGGTCGAGGTCCCGGGCGGATCTCTCCATTTCGGGCCCGTTGCCGTCCTCCTCCCGGAACGCTACGGCGCGCTCTCGATCGAGCCGGATGGTCCGAACCCGACGGCGGGGCCGGTCCGCTTCGCGATCGAGGTTCCCGCCGCCTTCGAGGGGATGGAGGCGGCGTTCCGCGTGTACGACTGCGGCGGCAGAAGGGTCCGCGACGTCGAGGCGGGCCGATTGCGATCGGGGAGGGCGTCCGTCGTTTGGGACCGGAGGACCGAGAGCGGAAGGGAGGCGGCCGCCGGCGTCTACTTCCTACGCTTTCGAGTGGGCCCCGCGTACACGGAGACGAGGAAGGTGATTCTTCTTCCCCCCGGATAGCCGGCGGCGATCTCTTCGGGGCGGCGAAAGGCGCGGCTCGTCGGTCGCGGGTCAGCGTTCCCCGCCGGGCGCCTCATTTCTTCGAGCCTGAAGTTTTTCGAGCTCGAGGCGCGCGGGGGTGAAGGCCGGGTTCTCGCGAAGGGCGTTCCGAAAGGCATTGTCCGCCTCCGCGAGGCGGCCGGCGCGGGCGAAGAACGCCCCCTGGTTCCAATAGACGAGATGGAGGCTCCCGGAACCTTTCCCCTCCTCGATCGCCCGCTCGAACGCTCTCTCCGCTCCCGCGTGATCCCCACGGTCGGCGAGGAAGGTGGCGATCTCGGTCTCCTGTTTGACGAAGCCGCGGTACGCAAAGAGCTCCGCGCGCCCGAAGAGCCAGACCGAGACGAGGAGCAGGCCGGCGAGGGCGGCGCGCCGGAGGGCTCGGGCGCGGAGCATCTCGAGAAATCCCAGAAGCCCGTGCGCGGCGAGGGGGAGAAGACCGACGACGATCGGGAGGCGGTAGCGCGCGGTCACGTAGAGGACGAGGAGCGAGAGAAGGTACGCGATCACGAACAGATGAAGAATCCCGGTTCTTCTCCAATCCCGCGCGGAGAGCAGGAAGCCGAGAAGCGCGAAGGGAGAGATCCATAGGAACGAGGGAAGAAAGCCGCGGAAGATCCAGGAGACCCGCGCGAAGTACTTCTGGTCGTAGTTGTCCGGAACTTCGTAGCCGTTCCATGCGAGCTGGAACTTCCGCGCGATCAGGCGCGCCTCTTCCGCCGGATGCGCGCGCGCGAACGCGATCGCCTTCCGGGTCCAGAAGCTCGAGATCTCGGAGGGCTTCATCCGGCGCCCCGTTTCCCTCTCGGCGTAGCGTGCGGCGTCCTCCTCCTCATGCTCCGGAACGGTGCGGATGTCGAAGGGGGGCGTGTGGATCCCGGTCGCGCGCGGGTTGTTCCCGACGTACACGTTGATCCCCGCGTCCGATTCCACGAGGACCCAGTCCTCCCCGACGACGCGGTTTCGGATCGTGACCGGAAGGATCGCGAGGCCGATCCCGAGAAGAAAGACGCCGGCGCGAGCGGCGGACGCGCGCGCGAAGGGGCGCGGCTCGCGGAGGAGGAGCCACGCCGCGAGAAAGGGGACCGCGAAGAGGAGGTTTCCGCGTCCCGTGACGGCGACGCCGAAGAGAAGCCCCGCGAGGCCGATGCGGATGAGGCTCGCGCCTCGAGCGGCGATCGCGAGCGCGAGGAGGGCGGCTGCGAGAAAGAAGATCTCGGCCACCGACTTCAGGATCATGAGGTCCATGAAGAGAAGGGGGGTGTAGAGCGCGGCGAGAAGTCCCGCGACGATGCCGCGCCGCAGCGAGAAAACTTTGGACGTAAGCAAAAACAGGAAAACGCACGTGAAGGACCCGAGGATCGACTGCACGATCCGAACGAGAAGGAGATCCCTGCCGAAGAGGGCGTAGAGTCCTCCGAGCATGTACGCGTAAAGGGGAGCCTGGTAGAAGACGCGCTCCCCCCAGAAATCGCCGGCCGCGATCTTCTCTGCCCAGCGGTCGTAGGAGGCCGGGTCGATCAGGAGGTTGTCGAAATAGGGGGAGGCGCGGAAGTCGCCGAGAAAGAGGAGGCGCATCGCGAGCGCGGCGATGAAAACGGCGAGCGCGGCGGTTGTCCATTTCCGATTCCGCATCGACTTCCCCCGAAGAACAGGAGGAACATAGCGAGTGGAGCTTCACGCGTCAATTCCGGCGGTTCCCCGTCCAAGAAGGCCGAGGGGTGCGGAGGAGGAGGAGACAGAGAGGATCGAGGTGGAGGTAAGACGGCCGCGGGCCGAATCTCGGCTTCGACGTTTCTCGGGATCGCGCGGCCGTCCGGGCAGCGAACACGATGCTCGCCCGCGTTCTCTCTAGCGCGCTCATCGGGGTCGACGCGTACCGCGTGACGGTGGAGGCGGATCTCGGCGGAGGGCTCCCTGCGTTCTCGGTCGTCGGGCTTCCGGACGCGACGGTTCGCGAATCGAGGGAGCGGGTCGCCGCGGCGGTGAAGAACTCGGGTTTTCACTTTCCCGCGCGGCGGATCACCGTGAACCTCGCCCCGGCCGGCATCCGAAAGGAAGGCGCGCTCTTCGATCTGGCGATCGCGCTCGGGATTCTCGTCTCCTCGGAGCAGATCGACCCGTTCGGATCGGACTCAGTTCTCGCGGTCGGCGAGCTTTCGCTGAACGGGAATCTACGTCCGGTGCGCGGCGTCCTCTCGATGGCGATGCTCGCCCGCCGACTGCGCGTCGGGGCGATGCTTCTCCCTCCCGAGAACGCGGAGGAGGCGTCGATCGTGGAGGGGATCGGCGTCTATCCGGTCCGCTCGCTCCGCGACGCAATCGAGCATCTCCGCGCGCCGGAGAAAGGCCCTCCCTATCTTCCGACCGGAGGGTCTGAAGACGGTTCGAGCCTCTCTCTCGACCTCGAGGATGTCCGCGGGCAAGAGCAGGCGCGTCGGGCGGTCGAGATCGCCGCGGCCGGCGGACACAACCTCCTCTTCATCGGTCCGCCCGGCTCCGGAAAGACGATGATCGCTCAAAGGATTCCCTCGATTCTTCCGGAGCTGACGCGGGAGGAATCGCTTGATGTCACAAGAATCTATTCGGTCGCGGGGCTTCTTCCCGCCGGCTCCTCGCTCGTCCGGAGGAGGCCGTTTCGCGCGCCGCACCACTCGACGTCCGACGCCGGACTCGTCGGCGGGGGCGCGTATCCCCGCCCGGGGGAGGCGTCGCTCGCCCACCACGGCGTCCTCTTCCTCGACGAGCTCCCCGAGTTCAAGAAGAAAGTCATCGAGCTTCTTCGCCAGCCTCTCGAGGAGGGGAGCATCCGCATCGCGCGCGCGGCCGTCTCTCTCGTCTTTCCGTCCGCCTTCATGCTCGCCGCGGCGATGAACCCCTGCCCCTGCGGCTACTTCGGAGATCCCCGGTGCGCGTGCCGGCCGGGGGAGATCCAGCGGTACGCGAGCCGCGTGTCCGGGCCGCTGCTCGATCGGATCGACATCCACGTTGAGGTGCCGCCGGTGGCGTACAAGGATCTTTCGGAGATCGCTCCGGGGGAGTCGTCGGCGGCGGTGCGGGAGCGCGTGGAGCGCGCGCGCATGGTTCAACACTCAAGATTCGCGGCGATTCCGGGGCTCTTCACGAACGCGCGGATGGGGCCGCGGGAGATTCGGAAGTTCGCCGCGCCGGATGAACAAGGGCGGAAGCTCCTTCGCGCCGCGATGGACAAGCTCGGGCTCTCGGCGCGCGCGCACGACCGGATCCTTCGCGTGTCAAGAACCATCGCGGATCTCGTTGGGAGCGAAAGCATCCGCGCCCCGCACCTCGCCGAGGCGATCCAGTACCGCTCCCTCGACCGCCCGAGGTGGAGGGAGGGAGGCTGAGACGCGAATCCTCTCTCGGGGACGTAGTTCCGTTGCTTCCGTTCGTCGTCATCGACCGAGCGTGGTGACTTCTCGCATTCTTCGGGCCGTTCGCTCCCCCGAAATGGAGACACGGGTGCCAAGACAGCCTCGAATCGATATTCCCGGTTTGCTCCATCACGTTCGTGCCCGCGGAATCGACCGTTGCGTGATCTTCCGGTCCGGCCGCGACCGTGACGATTTCCTCAATCGTCTCCAGAGCAGCTGCGAGAAGGATGCTGCGTTCGTTTACGCGTGGTGCCTGATGCCGAATCATATCCACCTCGCGATCAGGACCGGTACACAGCCGCTCTCGAGAATCATGCAGCGTCTCTTGACCGGCTACGCAATCCGGTTCAACAAGACGCATCGGAGAGTGGGCCATCTCTTCGAGAACCGCTACCGCTCGAAGGTGGTCGACGAGGAGCCGTACCTGCTTGCTTTGGTCCGATACATTCATCTGAACCCCGTGCGTGCCGGCATCGTGCCCGACCTCGCCGGGCTCGAGTCGTACCCATGGAGCGGCCACGGCGCACTCATGGGGAAGGTCGAGCGCTCCTGGCAGGATACGGAGGCGGTGTTGTCCCGGTTCGGGAGCAGGGTCGGGCCCGCACGCAAGCGCCTCGAAGATTTCATGCGATCGGATGCGGGGCGAGCGGATGTCCAAACGTTTGCCGGCGGCGGGACTTCATCCGGCGAGGAGAATCCGTGGGGTCCTCCAAGGACAGAGTCGGGATCGAATGAGGCCCGCGACGATCGGATCCTGGGCGAAGGGCAGTTCGTGGAGTCCGTACTTGGGCAAGCCGAGCGGGAGGCTCGGGAGAGATCCCGTTCGGTAGAAAAGCGCATGAGAGAGTTCGAGGAGATCCTGGGCACGATCTCGGCCCAATACGGACTCTCCATCTCAGAAATCACCGGAGGCGGGCGACGAAGGAGCGTCCTGCAAGCGCGGAGCATCGCCTGCCACTTGGGCGTCCACCGGCTGGGCCTTTCGGTAGCCGTCCTCTCCCGCGAACTTCATGTCTCGCAGTCCAGCGTCCTCCGGGCGGTGGAGCGTGGAGCGACGATGCTCGACCGGTCGGTCATGACCGAGAACGAGTCGCGCTGAACGGAACGTGCGGAACTACGTCCCTAGTTCTACCTAGTTCGATTGTCCTCTTGACAGAGTCAAGATCTGGAACTAGTCTATCTTCCATGACGGATATCGAAGTCGTTGATCTTCTTCGCGCGCATGGGATTCGGCCTTCCGCTCATCGGGTGGCCATCGCCCTCTATGTGCTGGGGAACGAGACGCACCCGAGCGCGGAGACGGTCCTGCGGAACGTTCGAGAGCGCCTGCCCGTCATCTCCCGAGCGACGGTGTACAACACGCTGAACCTCATGAACGAGAAAGGCCTCTTGCGCCAGCACCCGTTCGGACCCGGGACGGTCTTCGACTCGAACGTCTCCAGGCACCACCATTTCATCGACTCGGAGACAGGGGAGATGCGGGACGTCCCCTGGGAGAAGCTGTCGGTCTCCGGTCTCGATTCGATCAAGGACGCGGAGATCACCGACTACATGATCGTGATTCGAGGACGCTTCAAGAAGAGGGAAGCATGATCCGTCGGCACGCCCGGATCCGGAAGAGGGGTCAGTGGGAACCGTGGAACGGTGATGTCTCCCGGTTCGAGACGAAGAGGCCGATCGCCGCTCGACCCGTTCCTGGATCGGGGTCGGTTTCGTGTGTTAGTTGAGAGGAGAATGGAAGATGAGTGAAGAGAGCAAGTGCCCCGTCACGGGGAAATCCGGCAAAGGCACGTCGAATCGCGAGTGGTGGCCCCACCAGCTCAACTTGGGCATCCTTCACCAGCACTCCCCGGCCTCCAACCCGCTGGGCCCCGGCTTCAACTACGCCGAGGAGTTCAAGAAGCTCGATCTTGCGGCCCTCAAGAAGGACCTCCACGCGCGGATGACCGACTCGGAGGAGTGGTGGCCCGCGGATTGGGGACACTACGGCGGCCTGTTCATCCGGATGGCCTGGCACAGCGCCGGCACCTACCGCATCTCCGACGGGCGCGGCGGCGGGGGGACCGGCAACCAGCGCTTTGCGCCGCTCAACAGCTGGCCGGACAACGTCAACCTGGACAAGGCGCGCCGCCTGCTCTGGCCCATCAAGCAGAAGTACGGCAACAAGATCTCCTGGGCCGATCTCATGATCCTGGCCGGCAACTGCGCGCTGGAGTCGATGGGCTTCAAGACCTTCGGCTTCGGGGGCGGTCGCGAGGACATCTGGCAGCCCGAAGAGGATATCTATTGGGGGAGCGAGCGGACCTGGCTGGGCGACGAGCGCTATAGCGGCGAGCGCCAGCTCGAGAACCCGCTGGCCGCCGTGCAGATGGGGCTGATCTACGTGAACCCGGAAGGCCCGGGCGGCAATCCCGATCCCGTGGCCTCGGGAAAGGACGTGCGGGAGACCTTCGCCCGCATGGCGATGAACGACGAAGAGACGGTGGCGCTCGTCGCGGGCGGACACACATTCGGCAAGGCCCACGGCGCGGGCGACCCGAAGCTCGTCGGTCCGGAGCCGGAAGCGGCTCCCCTGGAAGAGCAGGGGCTGGGCTGGACCAACCGCTTCGAGACCGGCAAGGGGGTGCACACCACCACGAGCGGGATCGAGGGCGCCTGGAAACCCCATCCCACCCAGTGGGACCAGGGCTACTTCGACATGCTGTTCGGCTACGAGTGGGAGTTGGTGAAAAGCCCGGCCGGCGCCTGGCAGTGGTTGGCGAAGGACGTCAAGCCGGAGCACATGATCCCGGACGCCCACGACCCGTCCAAGAAGCACCGGCCGATGATGACCACGGCCGACCTGTCGCTCCGGTTCGATCCGACCTACGAACCGATCGCGCGCCGCTTCCACAAGGATCCGAAGGCGTTCGCCGACGCGTTCGCCCGCGCTTGGTTCAAGTTGACCCACCGCGACATGGGGCCCAAGGTCCGCTACCTCGGCCCCGAAGTCCCGGCCGAGGACCTGATCTGGCAAGACCCGGTCCCCGCCGCCCTTCATCCCCTGATCGACGCGAAGGCCATCGCCGAACTCAAGGCGAAGATCTTGGCATCCGGCCTTTCGGTGGCCCAGCTGGTCTCCACCGCCTGGGCCTCGGCTTCCACCTTCCGTGGTTCGGACAAGCGAGGAGGAGCCAACGGAGCGCGCGTTCGCCTCGCGCCCCAGAAGGACTGGGAAGCGAACCAGCCGGGAGATCTGGCCAAGGTGCTTGCCGCGCTCGAGAAGATTCGGAAGGACTTCAACGCCGCAGAGAAAGGCGGCAAGAAGGTCTCCCTGGCCGACCTGATCGTGCTGGGCGGCGCCGCGGCGGTGGAGGCGGCGGCGAAAGCGGGAGGCCACGCGGTGCAAGTGCCCTTCGCGCCGGGCCGCATGGACGCCTCGCAAGAGCAGACCGAAATCGAGTCCTTTGCCGTCCTGGAGCCACTGGCCGACGGTTTCCGCAACTACACGAAGAAGGGCCTCACCGTGCCCGCCGAGCACATGCTGGTGGACAAGGCGCATTTGCTCACTCTGAGCGCTCCCGAGATGACCGTGCTCGTCGGCGGCCTTCGCGTGCTCGGCGCCAACGCGGGCGGGTCGACGCACGGCGTCTTCACGACGAGGGTCGGCGCGCTCACCAACGACTTCTTCGTCAACCTGCTCGACATGAACATCGAGTGGAAGCCGACGTCCGAAGCCGGACACACGTTCGCGGCCGTGGATCGCAAGACGGGCGGCCCGAAATGGACGGGCACTCGCGCGGATCTGGTGTTCGGCTCGAACTCGCAGCTCCGCGCCTTGGCGGAAGTTTACGCCCAGGCGGACGCGGGAGAGAAGTTCGTGCGGGATTTCGTGGCGGCCTGGAACAAGGTGATGAACCTAGACCGCTTCGATCTTCGCCGGTCGTAGGCGAGGTGAACCGCTCCGAGTTTCCCGCAGGCTCCGCCTCGTGAGAGGACGGAGCCTCGGGAACCCGGAGCGCGCCCATTCGCAAATTCGGGGACGCCATAGGCATTCCCGCCCTTTCGATCACCCGCTCGCCGGACCCTTCTTCCAAGGAAGCGTGGCCGGATCCCAAAGGTTCGTCGTTGGATCCCGGCGAGAATGGGTATGGCGTCCCTGCATTCCGCGGGTTCGGTAGCCTGTCACCGGAACTACTGGACGTTCGACAGTCTCTCCGCCGTGAAGGTTCCGTTGGTGATCTGCTTCACGTCATTCTCGTCCGCGATATGGACAAGAGTCCCGGAGAAGGTTCCCGTGACTGCCGCGCCGATCCCGCCATAGGCCGTTACCGCGATCACGAATTCCTCTGATTGGTACAGGTGCGGCGCGAGGGTCAGCATGGCGTATACCCCGTCGGCCGCGTTGAAGGATCCTGTGCTGCTTCCGGGGAAGTCAATAAGCAGAGCCCAGCTGTCCCCGTCTCCGGTGGTAAGGCTGGTTGCGTCGTCACCGACCATGTAATTGGCCATGCATAGATCGCCTGTGTATTGCGTTCCGTCGAAGGTGAACGCGATCTGTTCATTGACGCCGCCTCCGTTGTCGGGGCCGGTGCCGTTGTCGTCATCGCCGCCGCAGCCGGTACCGAGACCAACTGCCAGAAGGAACGCTGCGGGGAACAACAAGCACTTCTTCCAGCCGTCAAAGAGAGCGCGCATGACGAAGTCCTCCATCGGGTTTTGCGATGTTCGGCGCGGCGCATGAGAGCCAAACCGGGGACGCACAGGGGATTGCCTAGGACCGTTACGAGCCTACCGGAGACCAAGGAGCTCTTCAAGCTCCATCGGCGGCCTGCTGCGGATTTCGCCGATTCCGACCGTTCCCTTTCCAGAAACTCACGCCCGGTTGACTTTGGAGGACTTCGGCACTTTGCTTCATCAGGCGGGCGCGGCGAAGTCGCATCGCGGGGATGGTCGGAGTTACGAAGCGGCCTCACGCACAGATTTTCCGGCCGGCAGAGCGGACTAGGGCGCGAGCGGCGCGGGGCTCGGAGCACGGGGAACTACGTCGTCGACACCCATCGAGCGGCTTCACGGGCGATCGCATGTTCTTCCCGGGTGCGGATCACCAGGATCCGCGCGGGCGATGAGGAAGCGGCGACATCGGCGTCGGGGCGGCAGTCCGCGTTCTTCTCTGGATCGATCGCAAGCCCGAGGCAGGACAGGCCCTCGCAGACGGCGGCGCGAAGGCGTGCGGCGTTCTCGCCGACGCCCGCGGTGAAGACGAGAGCGTCGACTCCTCCGAGCGCGACCGCCAGCGCTCCGACCGAAGACCGAATCCGGTCGGCGTAGATCTCCAGCGCGAGACGCGCCCGCTCGTTTCCCCGATCGGCGGCATCCTGCACGCGCCGAAAGTCGGACGATACGCCGGAGACGCCGACGAGACCCGAGCGATGAAGCAATGCCTCCTCAAGCTCGGCCGCCCCGAGACCGCATCGCCGCTGGACGTGGAGGAGGATGCCGGGGTCGACGGAACCGGAGCGCGTGCCCATCATCAATCCCTCGAGCGGCGTGAAGCCCATCGTCGTGGCGACGGCGGCGCCTCGATGGACCGCCGCCGCCGAACACCCGTTCCCGAGATGACACGTGATGATCCGCTCCGCGGGCCGGCCGCCGAGCAGTTCTTTGGCTCGCCCCGCGCAGTAGGCGTGGCTGATTCCGTGAAATCCGAACCGCCGCACGCCCCACTTCTCGTGCCATTCGTACGGCAGCGGGTAGACGGTTCGCGCGAGAGGAAGCCGCGCGAAGAACGCGGTGTCGAAGACGGCCGCCTGCGTCGCGCCCGGGAGGGCCGCTTCCGCCGCCTCGATCGCCGCGAGCGCCGGCGGATTGTGCAACGGTGCAAGATGCCCGAGGCGCTCCAGCTCGCGCTTCACGTCCGCATCGACGCGAACGCTTTCGGTGAACGTCGCGCCGCCGTGAACGACGCGGTGCCCGACGGCTCGAATCTCGCCGCCGCGGAGCTCCCGCGACAAGAGCCGCGAGACCGTCTCCGCCGCCTCGCTCGCCCTCCCGCCGTCCCACTCCACGACGCCTCGCCGCCGCTCGTCGCGGCAGGAGTCGTCGAAGAGGGCGTACTTCAGCGTGCTCGTGCCGGCGTTGATCGCGAGGATGCTCATGCGAAACTCATCCACGCCACCGCCAATCGGTGATCTCGGGCGGGTCGAACCCCTCGCTCCAAATGAACCGCCGGTGCTCGCGGAGCTTTCGCGCGTACGTGCGCATGAGCTCCTCGGCTCGCGCGGAAACCCTCGGGTTTCGCGCGGCCATCTTCCAGGCGGTCTGGATCACGAGATCGTATCGGCTGGTCCGGTTGAGCACCTGCATGTCGAAGGGGGTGGTCGTCGTCCCCTCCTCGCGATAACCGTTGAGATCGAAACGTTCCTGCTGCGGCCGCTCCCAGCAGAGCTGCTTGATGGCGGCGGTGTAGCCGTGGAAGTTGAAGATCACCGGAACATCCAGGGGGAAGATCCGCTGGAAAGCGGCTTCGTCCATTCCTTGCGGGTACTTCTGCGGGATCCCGAGAACCATGAGGTTCGTCACGTTGACGACGCGCACGCGCCAATCGGGGACCTCCTCGCGCAGGATCTGCGCGGCCGCGACTACCTCGATCGTCGTGGTGTCGCCGCAGCCGGCCAGAAGAACCTCCGCGTCCTCTCCCTCGTTCGTGCTCGCCCATCGCCAAACCGACGCGCCGGCCCGGCAGTGATCGAGCGCCTCCTCCATCGAGAGCCACTGCGGCATCGGCTGCTTGTCGGCGATGATGAGGTTGATGAACCCGGTCGTGGCGAGACACTCGTGAACGGTCGAGATCAGGCAGTTGGCGTCGGGCGGCAGGTAGATATGGTACGTGTGCCCCTTCTTGGTGAGCAGGTTGTTGATGAAGCCGGGTCCCTGATGCGAATAGCCGTTGTGATCCTGGCGCCACGTCGCGGAGGTGAGCAAATAGTTCAAGGATGAAATGGGCCGCCGCCATGGAACTTCGATCGCGGACTTCAGGAACTTCGCGTACTGGTTCATCATACCGTCCACGATGGTGATGAACGCCTCGTAGCACGGAAAGAGCCCGTGCCGGCCCGTGAGGAGGTATCCTTGCAGCCAACCTTGGCAGTTGTGCTCGCTCAAGATCTCGAGCACGCGGCCGTCCCGCGCGATGTTCTCCGATTCCTTTGGCACCGGCCAAGCGTACTGGCGCTTCGTCGCCTTCAGCACCTCGCCGAGCCGGTTCGATTCGAGCTCGTCGGGACAAACGATGCGGAAGTTGCGGGCGGCGGCGTTCCGCTCGACGACCTCGCGCAGGTAGTGCCCGAGCACTTCCATGCTTCCGACGCGCGGCTCCCCGCGCGCCTTGAGCGCCACCCAATGATCATCGAGAGGCGGAAGGTCGAGAGGCCGGCGGACCCGGCCGCCGAAGCCATGCGAGTTCATCGCCATGCGGCGCTCGCCGCTCGGGCACAAGGCGAGGATGTCCTCGGCCGGCCGGCCTTTCTTGTCGAAGAGCTCCTCGGGTCGGTAGGAGCGGAGCCAATGCTCGACTGCCTTGAGATGAGCTGGATTCGTCTTCAGGTCCTTCCCCGGCACTTGGTGCGCGCGATGCGTCCCCTCGATCGCCTTGCCGTCGATCGTTTTCGGGCCGGTCCAGCCTTTCGGAGTGCGGAGCACGATCATCGGCCACCGAGGCCGCGCGGGCGCCCTTCCTCTTCGCTCCGCTCCTTGGAGCGATCGGATCGCCTCGTAGGACGAATCGAGCGCCGAGCCGAGATCGTCGTGTCCCACGATGCGGGCGACGTATCCGTTCCCGAGGAAGAGCGCGGTGAGCTCCTCGTCGGTCAGGCTCGCGAAGATCGTCGGGTTGGCGATCTTGAACTCGTTGAGCAGAAGGATCGGCAGAACCGCGCCGTCGGTCGCGGGGTTCAGGAACTTGGCGCTGTGCCACGCGCCGGCGGTCGGCCCGGTCTCCGCCTCGCCGTCCCCGACGATGCAGGCGGCGATGAGATCCGGATTGTCGAGCACGGCGCCGAAGGCGGTAGCGAGCGCGTACCCGAGTTCGCCCCCCTCGTGGATCACTCCCGGCAGCGCGGGGGTCAGGTGGCTGGCGAACCCTCCCGGCCACGAGAAACGCTTGACCAGCCGGTCGAGCCCCGCCCGATCGCGCGTGTATTCCGGATCGAACTCCTCCAGGGATCCCTCGAGATACATGTTGGCGAGGTTGGCCGCCGCTCCGTGCCCGGGACCGGTGAGGAGGAGGAGGCTCGCGTCGGTCGCGAGAATAAGACGGTTGAGGTGCGCGTAGACGAGGTTGATGCCGGGACACGTGCCCCAATGTCCGAGCAGGCGATCCTTGATGTGTGATGGACGGAGCGGTTTCTCGAGAAGCGTGTTGTCTTTGAGATAGATCTGCGCCGCCGCGAGGAAGTTCACGGCGCGGAGGTAGCGATCGATCGGCTTCAGCCGACGGTTCTTTGACTGTGAGCGGGCGGTCTTCATTTGGGTCCTCCGAAAAACGACCTCGGTCCGTGCGGCGGTCCATGTCGCCGAGTGCGGGGGGCGAGACGATCGATTGTGTGCATGATGATTGTTCGCACAGCCGAACGCGCGTGTCCACAGGAATCCGGCACCTCCGCGGGAGCGGCTTCGATCGCGCGATGCTGGGCCGGTCGGACCGAGAGGAGGCGAGTCGCAGACGCGAAACGCGCGAACCCGCGTCCCCGATCCGTTGACAGCGGGAAGCCGCCCGGCTAGCGTCCTCTCGATGTCCCGGTCCGGATCGGAGGTATCTGCTTTGCGCGATCGCACGCGAACCGTCGCTCTTCTTCTCTTCGGGTCCGGCTTCTCTGCGCTCGTCTATCAAGCGGTTTGGCTTCGCGAGTTTCGCTTGGTCTTCGGCGCCTCCACTCCGGCGTCCGCGGCGGTGCTCGCGATCTTTATGGCGGGGCTCGGCTTCGGCGGCCTCGCGCTCGGACGGCGGGTCGATCGAATCGGGAACGCGCTTCGCTTCTACGGCCGTCTCGAGATCGGGATCGCCGCGTGCGCGGCGCTCTCGCCCGGGCTCTTCCTTCTCGTTCGCCGGCTCTATGTGCTGACGGGCGGTTCCCCCTCGCTCGGGATCGAGACGGCGACGGTCGCGCGGCTCCTCCTCTCGGCGATGGTGATCGGCGTTCCGACGTTTCTCATGGGAGGGACCCTTCCGGCCGCGGCGCGGGCGGCGGCGACCGACGAGGATCGGAACCGGACGGGTGTCGCCCTCCTCTACGGCGCGAACACGCTCGGCGGCGTCGCGGGCGTTCTTCTCGCCACCTTTCTTCTCCTCGAAGCGATCGGAATCCGCGAAACCCTCTGGTCCGCGTGCGCGCTGAACGGAGCGATCGGGCTTCTCGCTCTTCGCATCGCGCGTTCCGCGCCCGCCGCCGCGGATCGGTCCGCCGACGAGCAAGGAACGGAGATCGTCGCCGCCGCAACCCGCCGCCCGACCGCGCTCTTCGTCCTCCCCGCCGCCGCCCTCGTCGGCTTCGTCTTTCTCGTGATGGAGATCGTCTGGTATCGAATGCTCGGGCCTCTTCTCGGCGGATCGACGTACACGTTCGGTCTCATCCTCGCGCTCGTGCTACTTGGAATCGGGGCGGGCGGCGCGCTCTATGCCGTCGCCGGGCGGCGAAGTCCCGCGACCCTCGAGACGTTCGCGCTCACCGGCGCGCTGGAAGCGGCGTGGATCGCGCTCCCCCTCGCTCTCGGCGACCGGGTCGCTCTTCTCGCGCTTCGCTTGCAGCCCTTCGGCGCCGAAGACTTCTTCCCGCGCGTCGCCGTCTGGTCGGCGGTCGCATCCCTCGTCGTTCTTCCCGCCGCGCTCGTCTCGGGCTATCAGTTCCCGCTCCTCGTCGCGCTCCTCGGCGAGGGGAGGAAGAAGGTGGGGCGCGAGGTCGGCCTCGCCTACGGGTGGAACACGATCGGCGCGATCGCCGGCTCGCTCGCGGCCGGGTTCCTTCTTATGGAAACGCTCACCGCGCCCGGAACGTGGAGGCTCGCGGTTCTTCTCCTCCTCGCGCTCTCGGCCGCGGCGCTCGTCCTCGCCGTTCGAGAGAGGAGGCGCTTTCGGTCGATCCTCCTCCCCGTGATCGTCTCGGGGATCGCGCTCCTTCTTCTTCGCGGGCCCGGTCCGACGGCCGCGTGGCGGCACACGCCGATCGGCGCCGGCCGGGTCAAGCTTCCGGACGCGACGGAGAACGGCGCGCGCAACTGGCTGCACGCCGGCCGCCGCGGCATCCTCTGGGAAGCGGAGGGGAGGGAGAGCAGCGTGGCGCTCAAGACGACGTCGGGCCTCGCGTTCCTCATCAACGGAAAGAGCGACGGAAACGCGCGGCTCGACGCTCCGACGCAGGTCATGTACGGCATGGTGGGAGGGATCCTCCACCCGGAACCGAGGCGCGCGCTCGTGATCGGCCTCGGGACCGGAAGCACGGCCGGATGGCTCGCGTCGATCCCCACGATGGAAAAAGTCGATGTCGCGGAGATCGAACCGGCGATTCTCGATGTGGCAAGAGCATGCTCTTCGGTGAACCGGCGCGCGATGGAGAACCCGAAGGTCCGGGTCTTCGTCGGAGACGCCCGCGAGATCGTGCTCGTCTCCCGGGATCGATACGACCTGATCACGTCGGAGCCCTCGAACCCGTACCGGGCCGGCATCGCCGATCTCTTCACGGCCGAGTTCTACCGCGCCGTCTCCTCGCGCCTCTCCGACGGCGGTCTCTTCCTTCAGTGGGTTCAGGCGTATGAAGTCGACGGGCAAACGATCCGAACGATCTACGCCACGCTCGCCTCGGTCTTTCCGTACGTCGAGACGTGGCAGACCAAGGTCCACGACCTTCTTCTCGTCTGTTCCCGAACGCCGATCGAGTACGACGTCCCGGCGCTCCGGGGCCGGCTGGAGAAGGAGCCGTACGCATCCGCCCTCGCGCACGCCTGGCGCGCGCGCGGTCTCGAGAGCTTTCTCTCCCGGTTCGTCGCGGGGCATCCCCTCGCGAGGCGCGCGCCCCTCTGGGGGCCTTCGCCGGTGAACACGGACAACCGCCCGGTCGTCGAGTTCGGCTTTGCTCGCACGGTCGGCCAGAGCGGTCTCCAGCACATCGAGGACTTGAGAAGGAGCGCCCTTGCCCATTCCGAGCACCGACCGGAGCGAACGCGCGGCCGGGTCGATTGGGAGCGGGTCTCGAGGGAGCGGTTCGGAATGTATATCCTTCAAGGGATTCAGCCGCCGCCCGAGGCGGGTGCGGGGAGCGCGTCGGCCGGCCGGGCGGAAGCGTACGGTCTCTACGCGGAAGGGGACATCTCGGGCGCTTCCCGGGCTCTCCTCGACGAAGACCCGGGATCTCTCGGGACGATGGAAACGACCGTGCGGGCGCATCTCCTCGCGGAGGCGGGGTCGGACGAGGCGGCGCCCTGGATCGAGCGGGTGCGCGAGGTGCACGCCGCCGACGCGGACGTTCTCGAGGCGCTTCTCAGGTGGAGAGGGGAGAGGCGCGAGGAAGCGGCGGCGCTTCTCGCGCGGGCGTTCGAAACGTGCCGGCGAGATCCCTGGGCCCTGCCGCATCTCATCGAGCGGGGTCTCGATCTTTCCGTCGAGATGGCCGAGGCGGACGCTGTTCGACGCGCTCGGCGATCCCTTCGCGGCGTACGTCCTCGACGAGAAGCGCCTCACCGCGCTCGTCCAGATCGGGCGCGCCCTCGGTCCGGAGGCGCATTCCTCCGCCATCGTCCTCTGGGAGCCGCACGTTCCCTGGGAGCACGCGTTCCTCGCCGAGAGGGCGGACGCCTATCGCCGCGCGGGGCATCCGTTCGCGGATCGCGTGGAGAGGGAGCTCGCGGAGTTCGCAAGGGCTGCGCGCCGGACCGGGCGGTGAGGGCGAAGGGGCCTCTTCCGGAGGGCGTTCGTTGCTCGTGCGGACCTCCGGAACTCGTCCGTGGACTCGGGCGAAGCCCCGAGACTTCTCGTCTCCGGGTTAAACGGTACGGAGCATGGTGGGGCGGGGATGTGCCGCGCCCGATTCCTTGTCCTTGGAATCGGTCCTCTTGGTGTGCCCCTCTCTCGGAGATCGACGGATCTCCGCAATCTGCAGCAGTCAGGACATCAGGTGCCCGTTCTTTCCGCCAATCATCGATGATGCGTTGGATGCCGCGACGTCGCTGATTGCAGTCGCAACCCGACCGGACTACCTAACCTGGATTATGCACGCGTTTTCTACTGCGGCTGCGGATCGCGGCCTGCGAGGTCTCCCTTCCGTCGCCGCTTCCTAGAGCGTAGTGCCGAGACTACGTTTCCAGGAGCAGCTCGTACCGGTCGGCCTCTCGGCTCCCGCTCCGCATCCTCGCGACGAAAACGCGTGCATCATCCAGGCTAAGACGGCCGTGGGTCGAGTTCGAGTGGAGGAGTTTCTTCACAACCAATATCTTGATGGGACGGAAACCCGGCGCAAGGCTCATCTCGTTCACTTCCGGAATCCGTCCGCTGGAACTTCCCAGGCCTTTCCTGCTCAATCAACAAGTCGAGTTCGCTCCGAGAAGGATCGACAAGGGTCTTGAGGAGCTCGCGAAGTACGTTCCCATGCCTTGATCCGTCGGGACGGCCCGCCCTTTCCCCCCGCCCACGGACCAGCTTCCCCGCTTCCGGTCGGGCCGCCCGAATCCTCGTCGTGGCTGCTCTCCACGGGGGTCGGACCCGCTTCTCTTCGCTCCTAATCTTCGCGATCTTCCCGTTTTCCGAGCGGCAGCTCGCGGGCGGCGTCGGTCACCGCGTCGATCTTGACGGCGTAGCTGGTTCGGTTGGCGATGTCCTCGTCGGTGACGAGGTACACGTCGAGAAGCCTGTCGCTTCGATAACCGGTACGTAAATAGTTCATCTCGGCGAGGCAGAGGCTCCATCCCTCGAACCAGCTGAGGAGCTCCCTCCTCTGGCATTCGTCCCCTCGGAAGTGCACCAGAAGATCGATGTCGCTCGCTGGGCCGGCGGTGGCGTTCTTCGTGCTTCCGAAGACGTACATCGCTTGAACTCCGAACCGCGCGGCGTCGATCTCCTCCGCGATCCGCTCGGCCATCTTCATCCGCCATTGCCAATACTGGAGAGGCTTGCGGAGAGCTTCCGCGCCCGCTCCGCTGTCGGGTCTTCCGCGGGGTCCTTCTGCGGGCGCGATCAGAAAGGCCACCGCCTCGTCGATTTCCGCGTTCTGGAGCACGCGCAACACGCGGCCTTCGGCCGAGGCGGGAACATCGATCACCCGAACCGTTCCGGAAAGAACGTCGAACTCCGGAAGGATCTCGGGAAGCAAGTTCGCGGACTTCTTCAGAAACGTCTCGTTGAAGACGACGCCGGGGTTGTCCGGGTAGAGAGGCAGGAAGCGGATCCGGGACTCCACGAGATCCTGGAAGAAGTGGGTGCCGAAGGAGAGGTCGGGCACGTAGCTCCCCTTTCGGCGCGCGATCTCCACCAGCATCGACGAGTTGTTGATGTCGGCGTACGTCACGCTGACGCCCAGCTTCGGGTCGCCGCGGCTCCCCCAACGTCCCGGCCCCATCAGGATGAACTGCCTCTTGGGGAGCATTTTGTTCAGGCGGCCGACCGCGCGTCCGACCGCAAGAAGCTCCTCGCGCGTCTCGATCTCGCCGTAGCCCTCCGGATCCACGTAGACCACGTGCGTGATATCCGGGACGAAACCGTTGGAGACGTACTGATGGGCGGAGAAGACGACGTCTTGCGGGGGAATATCCTTGGGAATCGGCGCGGGCGCGGTCTCGCCGGCATAGCTCTGCGGGCGACACTGGAGGAGATAGAAGTCGCGCCCGTCGTGGGCGAACTCCACGTCGACCGGCGTGTGCATGTGCTCTTGAAGAATGGTCATGATGTTCCGGATGTGCTTCAGAAACGGAGTGTCCGCGAAAAGCCCCTGGAAGGCGGCGACGAGGTCGTCCTTCTCCGGATCGACCAAGAGATCGATCGGCTTGCGAAGCCTGTCGTCCTGCACGATGGAGAAGACGAGATCCATTGCGGGATAGGCGCTCCCGCATTCCTTGATCAGGCTGTCGATGTCCACCGTCTCCAGCGTACGGGTTTCCAGATTGATGAGGTCGATCTTGCGGGGGGCGTAGCGAACGATCTCGTCGATGGAGACGTTCGCTCTCAGTTCGGGTTTCCCGGGAACCGCGAGGACCGGGTAGTCGTCCGCCACGCGGTCCACCGCACGCGTCCCGAGCCCGGCGACGATTCGAACGAGCCCGTCTTCCCTCTTGATGCGGGGCGACCAGCGAAACTCGTTGTTGCTGAAGGCGACCCCCGCGAACGCGGGAAAGAAGTAACGTCCCACTCGGGTGCCGACCACCTCCTGAATGAGGATCCCCATCTCCTCGTCGAACTCGAGGAGGCCGTGCTCGCGCCGGTACTCGATCGGGTCGGGCCCGAAGATCGATGCATAGACCTCGGCGATCGCGTCCATTAGGGCGTCCAATCTCTCCTCTTTCGTTCCCTGGTTCGCCAGGAAGAGGCTCTTGTACTTGCCCGAGAAGGCGGTGCCCAAACGGTCCTCCAACAGGCTGGAGCTCCGCACGATCACAGGAACCTCGCCGAGGTCGTCGAGCGCCAGCGAAAGGCCGCTCACTACGCGGGGCGTGAACGAGGCGCTCTTAAAGAGTCGAATGATGCTCGGGTATTCATTTCGTACATCATCGATCTCCTTGAACTTCTGCTCGATCACGTCCTGGAGGTCGTTGTGTCCCACGAAATCGAAGAGCCCGTCGGAGGCGATGTACCAGGTCTTGGGGATCTTCACGTCCCCGATGGGCCGCTCTTTCGTGAGCGTGCTCTGGAGGACTTTGTGGGCGAGAAGAAGCCCCGCGCCCTTCCCGCCCAGCTTGCCGTGGCTCTCGGGGGGCATGATCAGTCGTTTGATCAGGTCGACGAAGTCCGTGATCTCCATGAAGTCCTTCGCCGTTCGGACGAAGTCGAGCTGCTCGGTCAAGAGACGCTGCGTCAGCGAGACGCGGAGGCTCTTCAGCGTCGAATCGGGAAGCCCCGCGCCGCCGGAGATGAGGACGTGGAAGCGGCGGATGGCGTCCGCCAGCTCCGGAAGCGAAGAGCGAGGGCTGTTCAGGATCTTGATGAAGTACCCGGCCTTGTCTTCCACCAGCCATCGCTCGACGCGCCTCAGGATCTCCGCGCCGGAGAGATGCCGGCTCGCGAGCTCGAACGGCCGGTCGCTCATGAGAACGGCGCCGTCCGGCTCCAGGCAGCGGCTCGGGACGTTCGTCTCTCCCGAGACCTCCTCGCCGCACGGCCCTCCGCCGCCGGCGAGGAGCGTTCGCGCCTCGTCGATCCCGATGCGGGTTAGGTGGTTCAGCATGCGCCGGGCGATCCGCAGGTAGACGCTCCGGTCCGATTCGCGCAGGAGGCGGATCGGCGCCCGCCAATCCTCCTTCGGATCGTACACGTTCGCCTTCCGCGTCTCTTCAATGTCTCTTTGAATGTCTCGAAGCTTCTGATAGAAAAGATAATGGCTTAAACGGTTGGCCACGATGTTGACCAGCCGCTCCTCCTCGGAGAGGAAGGGGCCCACGTCCTCGGGGGGCATCTCCTCGATGTAGAAGACGGAGAGCCGGCCGAGCGGCTCTCCTTGGATTTCGAGCGGCGCGGACAACACCCAAGGGGTCGGGTCGAACGGCTCGGAGCGGTACTCCTCGCCGCCGCAGACGAGAATTGCCCGGCACGCCTTCACGTGCTGAAAGCCGCCCGGGATCGCCTCGACGACCTCTTGGAGAACGACGTCCCGGGGGGCGCCGGACCGGCCGAGATGTCTCTCGACCTCGTACAGGCAGTTGAGCTCCTTGGCCCGCTCCTGGAGGTCGCCGAGCATCTCGTGTCGAGGCCGAGGCGGTTTCTCCATTCCGCTCCCCTCGAGTTAGCCTGCATTCTGCACGCGTTTCCTACTGCGGCTGCGGATCGCGGCCTACGAGGCCTCTCTTCCGTCGCCGCTTCCTCATCGTAGTGCCGAGACTACGATTCCGGGAGCGGCTCGTCCAGTTCGGCCTCTCGTCTCGCGCTCCGCACCCTCGCGACGAAAACGCGTGCATCATCCAGGCTAGATCCAACCGCGGTCGCGGCAGGCCTGCGCGACGCGGGTCACCGCGAGCATGTAGGCGGCGTCCCGCATGTAAAGCTTTCGCTTCCTCGCCACCTCGCTCACCGCCGAGAAGGCGTGCGTCATCTTCTGGTCCAAACGTGCGAGGACGTCCTCCTCGGTCCAGAAGTAGTTCATGTTGCTCTGCACCTGCTCGAAGTAGCTGCAGGTCACGCCGCCGGCGTTGGCCAGGAAGTCGGGGATCATGAAGATCCCGCGCGCATGGATCGCCTCGTCCGCTTCGGGCGTGGTCGGACCGTTGGCGCCTTCCACGATGATCTTGACGCGCTTGTGGATCGAGCCGACGTTCGCCCCGGTGATCTGATTCTCCAGCGCGCACGGAAACAGGATGTCCGCCTCCTCGGAAAGCCAGGCTTCCCCGCCCTGCACCTCGTAGCCGAGATCGGGCGCCTTCGTCTTGTCGATCCCCCCGAATCGGTCGGTGATCCCCATGAGGCGATCGACGTCGATCCCGTCCTTCTTGCGGAAGGTGTAGGACGTCTGGTCCTTCTGATCCCAGCAGGAGACGCAGAGGACCGTCCCGCCCATCTCCCGGAACAGCTTGGCCGCGTACTGCGACACGTTTCCGAATCCCTGCATGCTCGCCGTGGAGTCCTCGGGCCGGATGCCGAGCTCCTTCAAGGCTTCGCGGAGGGTGTAGACCGCGCCGTAGCCGGTGGCTTCCTTTCGCCCGAGCGAGCCGCCCATGCCGACCGGCTTGCCGGTGATGAGGCCTGGGTAATGCCCGCCGTGGATGCGCTCGTACTCATCGAGCATCCAGAGCATGTGCTGCGTGTTCGTCATGACGTCGGGCGCGGGGACGTCCGTGACCGGCCCGACGTTCCGCGCGATCTGGCGCACCCAGCCGCGGCAGATCTGTTCCTGCTCGCGGGCGGAGAGGTCATGGGGATCGCAGACGACGCCGCCTTTGCCGCCGCCGAGGGGGAGATCGGCGACCGCGCACTTCCAGGTCATCCACATCGACAGGGCGCGAACGGTGTCGATCGTCTCTTGCGGGTGGAAGCGGATGCCCCCCTTGCACGGACCCCGAGCATCGTTGTGCTGGCACCGGAAACCCTGGAAGACCCGGCTCGTCCCGTCGTCCATCCGGACGGGGATCAGAAAGTGGTACTCGCGCAGGGGAGATCGGAGCAGGTCACGCGCGGCCTGCTCGAGGCCGATCCGTTCGGCGGTCCGATCGAACTGAGTGCGAGCCATCTCGAAGGCGTTGAACGATCCCTTGACTGCCATCTCGTTCCTCTCACTTTCAGCAGACGTTGGATCCCAATCGATGGGGTTGAAGAATGCCGTTGATGGCCGTCCGGGGCCCGGGGAGGTCCCGGGCGTCGACCGTTGATCGAATATCCGGAGCGAGTATAAGCGCGGAGTCGGCGCGCCGCAAGCAAAGCCGGCGCCTCGGTCGCTCTCCTTCCCTGCGGTTCTTTCCGCGGGATGCGTCCCTCGTTGACGATCTCCCGTGCGGGCACTACCGTTCCCCGCATGAGGAAGGAGTGGAAGAGTCGAAGGAGAAGCCGGGAGGCGGCCGGGCGCCCGGCCAAAGCGCGCGGGCCGAGGGAGGCGAGGCCCGGCGAACCGCGCGCGTCCGGCGCGGATCTTCTATCCGTCGTTCGGACATTCGGTTTCCCGACCGCGTTCCCGGCTTCCGTTCTCCGAGAGGCGGACCGCGAGGCGGCGAAGGAGACGGCGGCGGAGGAATCGCGGCGGGTCGATCGGACGAAGGATCTCGTCTACACGATCGATCCGTCCGACGCGAAGGACCACGACGACGCGATCTCCGTCGAGCGCCGGAAAGACGGCTATCGGCTCGGCGTCCACATCGCGGACGTCTCCTTCTACGTGAGGGAGGGGAGCGCGCTCGACCGGGAGGCGTTCCGCCGCGGGAACTCGGTCTATCTTCCCGGCTTCGTGATCCCGATGCTCCCCGAGCCCCTCTCGAACGACGTCTGTTCGCTCCGCCCGAACCGCCGGCGCCTCGCGCATACGATCGTCATCGATTTCGATGCGAATGGATCACCCATCAAGTGGCGCTTCGAGGAGAGCGTGATCCGCTCCCGCGCGAAGCTCTCGTACGAGGAGGTGCAGCGCTTCTTCGACGAGGGGAAAGCGGACGCGAAAACCCTTCGCGTCGCGGAGAACCTCCTCCTCGCGCGCACGCTCGCGCGCCTCCTTTTCCGGCGGCGCTCCGAGGAGGGCTCGCTCGATTTCGATCTTCCCGAGGCGAAGGTCGTTCTCGACGAGCGAGGAGAGGTCGTTGAGATCGGCCGGCGGGTCCGCCTCGAGTCCCATCGTCTGATCGAGGAGTTCATGCTCGCCGCGAACCGAGCGGTCGCGGTCGAGGTGATGCGCAAGGGACAGCCGCTTCTCTACCGCGTGCACGGCCGGCCCGATCGGGAGAGCCTCGCGTTCTTCTCCTACATGATGGATCGCCTCGGATACTCGTTCCCCGTCTCGGACGACATGCGCCCGATCCGCTTCGCCCGCTTTCTCGAGAAGATCAAGCTCGCTCCCGACGCGGACCTCGTCCACGAGCTCATGCTCCGCTCGATGCAGAAGGCGGTCTATCAGCGGGAGAACATCGGCCACTTCGGTCTCGCCTTTCGGCACTACACGCACTTCACCTCTCCGATCCGTCGCTACCCGGACCTCTTCGTCCATCGAATGCTGCGCGCGCTCCGCGGGCGGTCCGGATATGTCCCCTCGTACGCGCGCCGCCTCGCGCCGCGAATCGACGCCGTGGGAAAGCACTGCAGCGAGACGGAGCGGGCGGCGGAGGCGGCCGAGCGGCTCGCGGTGCGCATGCTGCAGGCGAGATACCTCGCGAAGCGCCTCGGCGAGGAGTTCGAAGGGAGGATCACCGGCGTCGTCCGGTTCGGGTTCTTCGTTCGCATCGACGGCCTCGGCGCCGAGGGGCTCGTGCGGACCTCGCTCCTCGAAGGGGACGAGTTCCGGTTCGACGAGAGGAACGCGCGCCTCATCGGGCGGCGCACCCGGACGGTCTTTCGGATGGGCGATCGGGTCCGCGTGGGGATCGCGCGCGCGGATCCGTCCCGGGGAGAGATCGATCTCTACCTGCCGAGGGGAGAGGAGGGAGGCCGAGAGAGCCGTCGCGGGCAAACCGGTCGCACGAGGAGGCGGCAGTCCCCCTCCGGAAGATCCTCTTCGGCCGGCTGTTCGTAACATTAGTTAAATGAACTGAATACGAGGCTCCTCTCAGAAGTTATGGGAGGGGCGGAAGACTCGATCTCCATTCGATCAACGCCTGTCCATTCAAGGTTTTCCGGGCGCCTGCCGATCCGAATGGTCGGACGGGACCGGGGGATTCCCCCGAAGTCGCCGCAGGGACGCACCGACCTTGCAGGCTCAAGGGAAAGGCGCTTTTGCAGTTGACCCCGAGGTCTCCGGGATGATACAATGCAAACACCGACAAAAAGAGGAGACTGGATCGAAGCATCTTCGACCGAAGCGACTGGAAGCGAGGAGGTGATTGCGGAAGTCAAGGTGTACGAATCCGTGATAGCAAGAGTTCGTGGCGATTGATGCGCGGCGGTCTTGTCCCGACAAGACGAGAGCCGCAAAAGGAGGGAGCATCTTGAGAAACCTGTTTGTGATCGCTTTGTGTCTCGTGTTCGCTCTGCCGGCGTTCGCCGATGAGCGGGACAAGAAGATCGAGGCGGAGATCGGCGTGCCCGTTGAGAACTCCCGCGCGCTCGACTGTACCGGCGCCACCGTGATCGCGTGCGGCCAGGCCATCCAGAGCACGACGGTCGGCGGCGTGAACAACGTGAACACCTACAACTGCGTTTCCTGGAACGAGGGCGGACCCGAGAAGGTGTTCGTTCTCACGACGACCGGATGGAACACGATCCGCGCGGCGCTCTCCGGCATGTCGGTCGACCTCGACGTGTTCATCCTCAGCTCGTGCAGCGAGAACGCCTGCATCGCGTACGGCGACGCCTCCGCGCTCACCGGCTGCGTCGGTCCGGGGACGTACTACATCGTCGTGGACGGCTACGGAACGGCCCAGGGCGCGTTCACGCTCACGATGACCTGCACGGCCTGCGAGCCGCCGCCTCCTCCGCCGGAGAACGACCGTTGCGAGGGCGCGATCGAGATCCTCTGCAACACGACGATCAACCTCTCCGGGAACATGACGTACGCGATTAACGACTACTCGCCGGGCGTGTACCCGACCTCCTGCACGGGGTACTCCGCGGCGGGCAAGGACATCACGTACGTGTTCACCGTTCCGGCGGGCGCGACGATCGGCCTCTCCTACTACTCGGCGGCCGACGCGTCGTTCTACATCGTGACCGACTGCGCCGATCCGGCGAACACCTGCGTCGTCGGCGCGGACGCAACGTTCTCGGGCGGGACCGAGGTGATCAACCATGTGTTCGCCGTGGGCGGCACGTACTACCTGATCCTCGACAACTTCTCGGGCGGCGGGGCCTGGACCCTGACCGGAACGCTGGACTGCCCGACGGGGACCGAGGAGACGAGCTGGGGCCAGGTGAAGACGCTCTATCGTTAGCCTGATCCTTCAAGCTCTTTGTGAAGGGGCCGCGGTTCAAAGCCGCGGCTCCTTCTTTTCCGCCTGGACGATGCACGCGTTTCCTACTGCGGACGCGGATCGTGGCCTCAAGAGGCCTCCCTTCCGTCGCCGTGGGGACCTCCGAACCCGGCTCCCGAACGCCCTTGACATCGCAGAGGTCCTCATGCTAACCTATCACCGCTTCGAGACCCCCGTGGACGAGGAGAGCATCGCCCCGGACGGTGGGGGGCGGGCCTCTTCGATAGTTTCTGTTTGTTATGGTGGAAGGGCGGCCTTGTTGCCCCCCGTCCGGAGAACGGACCCTCTCCGGGCTCCCGGCGCAGGCCGCGCGCGAACCGCGGGTCTTCCGAGCGGAAGACACAAGGGTCCTTGCCGAGAGGTGTGTGGAATGAAGAAGACGGCGATCGTGATTCTCCTCCTCGGGATCGCCATCGGCGCGTACGCCGACGACGTCAAGATCCCGAACGACGGCGGCGAGCCGGCGGAGCGCGTCGAGTGCGACGTGACCGGGTGCACGCAGTATGTCTTCCCGGTCGGCCAGGTGTTGGTCTCGGACGTCCTGTACACGTTCGGTCCTCTGCCCACCGCCCCGGGCGGCGTGATCACGAAGATCATCGGCAGCCTGACGCTCACCCAGACCTGGGTCGGCGACCTCGTCGCTTGGCTTTACTACGATGTGGACGGAGACAACGTTTACGACATCGGGCCGGTGGCGCTCCTCTGTCGCCCGAACCTCGCGGGCTGTCCCTGGCCGGACGGATGCTGCGGCTGCAGCGGCGACGTGAACGGCTACTACACGTTCGGGGACGAGGCGCTCGCGGCCCTCGGCGACCCGACCTGCCCGTCCCTGATCCCGACCGGCTGCTACCTGCCGGCGCCGGAATCCCCCTTCCCCTTCGCCGCCTTCATCGGCGCGCCGACGGGCGGGAACTTCTGGCTCGAGATCGGCGACGCGGCGGCGGGCGACGACACGAACCTCACCTCGTGGGACGTCTGGGTCTGCGCGGAGGTCACGGGGACCGAGGAGTCGAGCTGGGGCCAGGTGAAGACTCTGTATCGTTAATCGAGATCTCAAGCTCTTGACGAAGGGCCGCGGGACCGCCCGCGGCCTCTTTCTATTGGGGGGGCGCGTAGCCGGGCGCGACCGTGCGGCGATCCTCGTCGAAATGAAACGGCGCGCGGTCCGGGAAGTGCGCCTCGCGGAACGCTCGATTTCTCTCCTCGCCGAGATCGTGGACGTAGATCCTCGCCGCGCGCGCGAGGTCCGGCTCGTTGTTCACGAGGTCGAGGTCCGGGTTGTGACCCCGTCCGTAGCGAAGGAAGAGGATCGATCCGGGCGGCGTTCGGCGCAGGGCGAGGCGCTCGAAGCGGGCGTGAACGGCCGCCTTCTCCCTTCGGAAGTCGATCTGGAAGGGGAGACGGGCCGCGGCCGCCGCCAGGGTAAGGGAGAGGAGAAGGATCGCCGAAAGGAAGACGCCGGGACGCCTCTCTCGCGACGCGCGCTCCATCGTCTCCCGCGCGCCGAGAAGGGGGAGCGCGAGAAGAAGGGGCGTGATCTCGTGGTAGTACGGTCCCCACGGGAACCAATACAGAAGGTACGCCGCGTGGAGAAGGAACGAGAACGAGAGTGCCGCAAGACCGGCCTGGCGCCGCGCGCCCCGAAGCGCGAGGAGGAACGGCACGAGAAAGAGGAAGCCGACCGGCGGGAGCGCCTCCCACGCGGACATCGGGATCCGCAAGATAAGGAGCGATCGGATCGCGAGGTCCGGCGTGTAGCGCGTGCGGTTCGGATAGAGCACTCGTTCGTTGTAGATCCGTTTCCCCGCGGCGACCGAGCGCTCCTCGATCGGTTCCCCTCTGTAGAACCCGAACCGGTCCTCGGGCTGGCTCCTTTCGGCATAAAGCTCCCAGGGGGTCGTGAAGGCCGAGCCGGTGACGGCGCGGTTGTACGCGAGCACCGAGAACGCAGCGAGCGCGAGAGGAAGGAGAAAGAGCGCGGTCCGCGCCGGTCTCCGGAAGGAAGCGCGCGCTTCGCGGAAGAGAAGAAGACACGCGGCTGCGAACGCAGCGAGCACGACGGCATTCCAGTGCCGGACGAGGAACGCGAGACCGAGAAAGAGCCCCGCGAGAAGAGGGTTCGCGCGCCCGCCGCTCCGCACCCAGCGCGTCAAGAAGAAGACGAAGAGGAGGAACGAGAGGAGATACGACGTCTGCGAGAGGTAGGTAGTCGCCGTTTGGATCCCCGCGGGAGCGAAGCCGAAGAGAAGGACGAGAAGAAGGGATCCCGCGGCGCCGAGATGCGGCCTCGCGAGAATCCCGAGGAGCGCGAGCGAGAGGGCGGTCGCGAGGATCGGGACGAGCCACGGCACGCCGAGCGAGACTCCGGGGAGAAGAAGAAGCGCGTGTCCCGGCGGGTATTTCGACGCGTAGACCGGATCGGTCAGGATGTGAAACGCGTCGAAGAAGAGCGGCTCGGGCGGGGATGGAAAGAGAAGTCGGCCCGCGAGAAAGGTTTTCGCCTGAAAGAGATAGGCGAACTCGTCGTGAACGACCGGCTGGAACCGGTATGCGTGGAATCCCCAGAGCCAAGCGTAGAACGCAACAAGCGCCGCCGTCAGAAGACCGAGAAGGAGAGCGAAGCGTCGCTCGACCCGCGCGCCCGCCCGCTCGAAGGTCCGGGGAAACTCGCTCGAAATCGGGACGAACGAGACGGCGGAGAGAAGAAGCGCGGTGATCGCGAGCCCCGGAGGCTGCCGGAGGAGGAGGGTTGCGGCGAGGAAGAACAGCGCACCGATCGGAAGAAGAAACGTGGTCACCGGTCTCGGCCGCCTCTCGATCCTTGAGAAATGAAGAACAAGGACCCGCGCCGCCGCGCGGCCCGGATCACGCCTCGCACAGCTCGATCAGGATCCCGCCGGTCCCCTTCGGATGAAGGAAAGCGATTCGCTTCCCCTCCGCGCCGCGCCGAGGCGTCTCGTCGATGAGAGGGATGCCGGCTTCTCGAAGCTCCGCGAGAGCCCCCTCGAGATCCTCGACCGCGAGCGCGATGTGGTGGATCCCGTTCCCTCGCTTCGCGAGGAACCGATCGACCGGGCCATCCGCGCCGGACCCCTCGAGGAACTCGAGGGACGTCTCCCCCGCGCGGTGGGAGGTCGTCTTCACCCCCTGATCCGGAACCGTCTCCACGTGGGGATCCCGATCGGGAAAGAGGGCGCGAAGAAGGGGACCGATCGACTCGATCTCCTGCATCGCGATCCCGACATGATCGACCCGAACGATCTTCAAGAGGCATCCTCCCCGGCCAGGCTAGATCGTGATGGTCTCCTTGTGCTTCCCGAACACGCGCCCGAGAACCGCGCAGATCTCCCCAACGGTCGCCTCGGCGCGGGCGGTCTCGAGGATCGGGGGCATGAGGTTCGTCCCCTCGCGCGCCGCTCGTTCGACCGCGTCGAGGGCCTTTCCGTGGCGAGCGGCGTCCCGCTCCCGGCGGACCCTCGCGAGGCGCTCCCTTTGCGCCCTCTCGACCTCCGGATCGATCGCGAACGTCTCCGCGGAAACCGGCTCGTCGGTCGCGTAGCGGTTCACGCCGACCACGCTCGTCTCCCCCGACTCGACCTTCTTCTGGTGCTCGTACGCGCTCGCCTGAATCTCGCGCTGCACGAAACCGTTCTCGACCGCCTCGAGCATGCCTCCCATCTCGTCGATCCGCCGGAGGAGCGTCTCCGTCTCCTCCTCGATCCGGTCGGTGAGGGACTCCAAGAAGTACGATCCTCCCATCGGATCGACCACGTTCGCCACGCCGGTCTCGCACGCGAGGATCTGCTGCGTGCGGAGCGCGATGCGCGCCGACTTCTCGGTCGGGAGCGCGAGCGCCTCGTCGTACGCGTTCGTGTGGAGCGACTGCGCCCCTCCGAGGACGGCGGCGAGCGCTTGGATCGTCACGCGCGCGATGTTGATCTCCGGCTGCTGCGCGGTGAGCGTCGAGCCTCCCGTCTGCGCGTGGAACTTGAGCCTGGCTTTCTCCGGATCGACCTGGAAACGCTCCCGGCAGATCCGCGCCCAAAGGCGCCTGGCCGCGCGGAACTTCGCGACCTCCTCGAAGAGATCGTTCATCACGTCGAAGAAGAAGGTGACGCGCCCGACGATCCCTTCCGGATCGATCCCCGCCGCGCGCGCCGCCTCGAGGTAGGCGGCGGCGTTCCCGAGCGTGAAGGCGAGCTCCTGGACGGCGGTCGCCCCCGCCTCGCGGATGTGGTAGCCGCTCACGCTGATCGGGTTCCACTGGGGGACCTCTCTCTCCGAGAACGCGAACATGTCCGTGATGATCCGGATCGAGGGGCGCGGAGGGAAGATGTACGTTCCGCGCGCCGCGTACTCCTTGAGGATGTCGTTCTGCACCGTTCCGCGAAGCCGATCCCAAGGGACGCCGTTCCTCTCGGCGAGCACGAGGTAGAACGCGAGAAGCACGGGCGCCGTCGCGTTGATCGTCATCGAGACGCTCACCCGGTCGAGCGCGATCTCTTCGAAGAGGACCGCGAGGTCGCGGACCGAATCGATCGCGACGCCCACCTTTCCCACTTCTCCCTCGGAAAGCGGATCGTCCGAGTCGAGCCCCATCTGGGTCGGCAGATCGAACGCCGTCGAGAGGCCGGTCTGCCCTTGCTCAAGCAGATACCGAAAGCGGCGGTTCGTCTCCTCGGCGGTTCCGAAGCCGGAGTACTGGCGCATTGTCCAGAGGCGCGAGCGGTAGAGAGTCGGCTGGATCGCGCGCGTGTACGGATAGACGCCGGGAAGCTCGAAGCGCTCCTCGCGGTCGAGCGGCGTGTAGACCGGCTCCGCCCGAAGGCCGGACGGGGTGCGGAACTCCTTCTCCCGCTCCGGGAGCTTCGCGCGGGACGCTTCGTAGATCTTCTCTCTCCACTCGTCGAGAAGACGTCGGCGCTCGCGCGGATCCTCGGGGCCCTTGTCGCGTTCCATGCGAGGAGACTAGCGGGAAGCGGGGCGCCGCGTCAATCGGATAACCCTTTTGCTTTCGAACGAGTTACGCGCCGCGCCTCGGGGAGAATGCTGTTGACACCCCGCGCGCCGTGCCGGTAGCCTGGGAGAGCGTGACCGTTCCGCTCCGGAAGGGACGGCGCTTCTTTCCGGCGGCGGACCGACCGGCACGCTCTCCGCGCGAGGCAAGGGACACGCATCCGGCCGGGCGGCGGACCGTCCGGACGGAGCGCGGCGCTTCTCGATTCGAACGAAGAGAGGGGAGGCGAACATGGAGGCGAAGCATCTCGTCGTCGATCGGACCGGAAAGACGGCGGTCGTCCGCATCAACCGCCCGAAGGTCCTGAACGCCCTGAACAAGGAGACGATGAACGAGCTCCGCGAGGTTTTCCTTGAACTCAAAAGGGATTCCTCGGTGGGAGGCGTGATCGTCACCGGCGAGGGGGACCGCGCCTTCGTGGCGGGGGCCGACATCAACGAGATCGCCGCGCTCGACGCGGAAGGCGCCCGCGCGTTCTCCCTCTCCGGGCAGCACGTGTTCGGGCTGATCGAGAAGATCGGAAAGCCGGTGATCGCGGCCGTGAACGGCTTCGCTCTCGGCGGAGGATGCGAGCTCGCGCTCGCGTGCACGATGCGCGTCGCCTCGGAGAAGGCGGTCTTCGGGCTCCCGGAGGTCAGTCTCGGGGTGATCCCCGGCTACGGCGGGACCCAGCGCCTCGCGCGGCTCGTCGGGAAAGGAATCGCCTCGGAGATCGTCGCGACCGGACGCAAGGTCCTCGCCGACGAGGCGCTTCGAATCGGACTCGTCAACCGCGTCGTTCCGCCAGAGAATCTTCTCGACGCGTGCGGGGAGATCCTGGAGCCGATCTACAAGGTCGGACCGATCGCGGTGCGCTGCGCCCTCGACGCAATCCATCACGGTCTCGACATGACGCTGGAGGAGGGGAGCGCCTACGAAGCGTCCCTCTTCGGGCTCGTGTGCGGAACCGAGGACGCGAAGGAAGGGTGCCGCGCGTTCCTCGAGAAACGGAAAGCGGAGTTCCGCGGGAAGTAGGCGGCCCCGGATCCGCTCCTTGCCCGGGCGCGAAGGGTTCGTGCGCCCCGCCCGGCCGCCGGAGAAGAAGATGGACTTCAGTTGGACCGAAGAGCAAGAGATGATTCGGAACATGGCGCGCCAGTTCGCGGACGAGATCCGCGAGGAGGCGGCGGAGGCGGAGGAGAAGGGGGAGTTCTCTCGCCCGATCACCAAGAGGCTTGCCGAGAACGGCTTCCTCGGCATGTGCGTCCCGGAGGAATACGGCGGGCAGGGGCTCGACTTCACGAGCTATCTCATCGCCACCGAAGAGATCTCCCGCGCGAGCGCCGGGCAGGGGATGACTCTCGGGCTTCATAATTCGCTCCTCAACTATCCGCTCCTCGTCTTCGGCACCGAAGAGCAGAAGCGGAAGTATCTCCGCGGCTCCGCGACGGGAGAGCTTCTCGGGTGCTACGCCCTCAGCGAGCCGGACGCCGGATCGGACGCGACCCACATCAAGACGGCCGCGGTGAAGAAGAAAGACCGCTACGTCATCAACGGAACGAAGATCTTCATCACGAACGGCTCGGTCGCCGATTTCGTGATCCTCTTCTCGAAGATCGATCGGGGGGGCGGCGCGATCCGCGGGATGTCGGCGTTTCTCGTCGATGCGACCGCGCCGGGCTTCTCCGTCGGCACGGTGGAGAACAAGATGGGGCTGAAGAGCTCGCCCACGTGCGAGCTGATCTTCCGCGACGTCGAGGTTCCGGAGAGCGCGCTCCTCGGCGCGCCGGGGAAGGGACTTCGGATCGCGATCGAGACGCTCCACGGCGGACGGATCGCGGTGGCCGCCTCCGCGGTCGGCATGGCGGAGGAGGCCTTCGAAGCGGCGCGCGACTACGCGCGCGCGCGCGAGCAGTTCGGGCAACGGATCGCCGACTTTCAGGGGATCCAGTGGCTCTTCGCCGACATGAGAACCGAGATCGACGCCGCGCGCCTGCTCACGTACGAGGCGGGCTGGCGGAAGGAGAAGGACCTTCCGTACGCCAGGCAGGCGTGCCAGGCGAAGCTCTTCGCCACCGAGACGGCGACCCGCACCGCGAGCCGCGCGATCCAGATTCACGGCGGCTACGGCTACATGCGCGAGTATCGCATCGAGCAGATCTACCGCGACGCGAAGGCGGCGGAGATCTTCGAAGGAACGTCCGAGATCCAGAGAAGCACGATCGGGCGCGACGTCGTCCGAGGGGACTGACCCGCGATTCTTGAACCATCAAAAGACCGGACAGGCGCGTCCGGTCTTTCTCTTCTTTCTCCCACTTCTCCCCACCTTCGCAGGCCGAGGGTCAATTCGCCTTTCGATAAGAGGTTGCGACGTTTCCTTCGATCGGATTCGAGAGCCGGGGGGGGAGCCGCTTCGCCGCGGGGAAGACGTGCGGGAAAAGGGCGCCGGAGAGGGAAAAAAGTGTTGACACGCTCCCAAGCGGGGGCATAAAGTGGGGATCCGTGGGTGGAAGTGGGGCGCGGTCCCCTCTATTGTTTGTTTCGGAGCCCCCGAGCAGGAGCGCAGAGGCCATGGGTTCCTCGCATCGCTGTCGAGCGGAATCCGGGGGGCCGGATCTCGACAGCCGTGCGGGCGAAGGATAGCACGGCGCCCGAAACGAGCGAAGGGAAATCGCGAGTGCACCCGCCTTCCGCCGCACCCGGAGGGAAACGGTGGAACGGCTCCTCGGCTCCCATCGCGTCGCCGTCGACTCGAAGGGGCGCGTGATCATCCCAGCGGCTTTCCGCAAGATTCTCTTCCCCGAGCCCGGCCGCTCGGGAACCCTGACCCTCGGCTACGAGCACTGCATCGCTCTCTATCCTCCCGACCGATGGGAGGAAGAAGAGAGCCTGATCCACCGTCTTCCGTTCACATCGACCAACGTCCGGCGGATCGCCCGCATGATGGGGTATCACGCGAAGCCGTGCGTTCTTGACGCGCAAGGCCGGATCGTCCTCTCGAAGGACCTTCGCGAGTACGCGAAGATCGACCGCGAGGCGCTCGTGCTCGGTGTGTTCCAACATATTGAAATATTTAACCCAGAAATCTATGAGGCGTACCACTCCGGATCGGACATGACGTTCGAGCGGGCCGCCGAGGAGCTGGCTCGGTTGCACGAGAAGTCGCGTCCCGATGAGATCCGATGACCCGGCCCTCGGCGGAGGGGGCCACGAACCGGTCTTGGCGCGCGAGGTCGCCGAGGCGCTGCGGCCGTTCCCGGGCGGAGTCTTCGTCGACGCGACCTTCGGGCTGGGCAACCACACGGCCGCGGTCCTCGATGCCGTGGAGGGAATCGAGCGTGTCGTGGGGATCGATCGCGACGGAGAGATTCTCGAGGAAGCCGGGCGCCGCTTCGTGCGATCCGCGGTTCCCGTGGATCTGGTGCGAGGGAATTTTCGGGATCTTCGCGCGCTCCTCGGTCCCGGATCGGAAGGGCGCGTGGGGGGAATCCTCTTCGACCTCGGGATCGGCTCCTTCCAAATCGACCGTTCCGAGCGCGGGTTCTCCTACCGGACCGAGGGGGCGCTCGACATGAGGATGGACCGGAGCGGGACCAGGAGCGCCTACGACGTGGTGAACGGCTACTCGGCCGAGGAACTCGCGAGGATGATCCGCCGCTGGGGGGAAGAACGGAACGCCGGGGCGATCGCGCGGGCGATCGTGCGCGCGCGAGAGACGGCTCCGATCGCCGGCACGCGCCGGCTGGCCGAGGTTGTCTCTTCGCGTCTTCCGGCCCAAGGAAGGATCAAGGGACTCGCGCGCGTGTTCCAAGCGATCCGCATCGAGGTGAACGAGGAGATCGCCTCGCTCGAGGAAGGACTGTCGCAGGCCGTGGACGTGCTCGCGCCGGGCGGGCGCATCGCCGTGATCGCGTATCACTCGATCGAAGATCGAGTCGTCAAGCAACGTTTTCAGGAGTGGGCCCGGGGCTGCGTCTGTCCACCGCACCTGCCAGTCTGCCGGTGCGGACGCACCCCGGCGCTCCATCTATCTTCCCGCCGGGCGATCCGACCGTCCGAGGAGGAGGTGGCGAGGAACCCGCGGGCGAGGAGCGCCCGACTCCGCGCGGCGGTTCGGATCGCCCCCGAGGGGAGAGAAGGAAGGGGGAACGGATGAACGCGAGAGCCCTCGTGCGAAGCGGTCTCCGGGCGGGGATCCGGACCGGCCGCTTCGCTCCCATTCTCGTCGTGTCGGTGATCGTGCTTGTCGCCTGCGTCAACCAGCGCTTCTCCGTGACCCGCCTCCACCAGGAAAACAGAGATCTTGAGATGCGTCTCGAGAGGCTTCGCGACGATGTGGAGCGCGCGCGCGGACGGATCTCCTCGCTCACGAAGCGGGAGCGAATCGAGGAGATCGCGCTTTCCACTCTTGCGCTCGAGCTCCCGGAGCCCGAGCGGCAGGCGTATCTGCCCGAGTGGCGGGAGACTCCGCCCGTGCAGCCGGCCGGCGGATCGCTCGCCGCCGGCATCCTCGGCTCGGCCGGCCGGAGATTCGATCGTTTCTGGGAGCGCGTCGGCAGACTCGGAAAGGAGACGAGGGGAGGGGAGCGGGATCGGTGAGTCCGTATCAGGCCCGGTACCGTCTGTTTCTGGTCTGCGTCGGAGGGGCATGCCTCTGGGTCTACCTCGTCGCCTGCCTCATGAACATTCAGATCCTCAAGCATGAGCACTACCGGGAGCGCGCGGAGAAGCAGCACGAGTACCGCGTGGCGATCCCCGCGAACCGCGGGCGGATCTACGACCGGAACGGAGAGGTGCTCGCGCGGACGCTCTCCTCGAACACGATTATCGCCGACCCCGCGCGGATTCAGGAGCTCGGCGCCCTGGACGAGACCGGCGCGGTTCTCGGAGGGATCCTCGGGATTCGTCCATCCGCCGTGCGTGAGAAGCTCGGGAAACGTTCCCGCTTCGCCTACATCGCCCGCAAGGTCGACCCGGAGGTCGGCGACCGGATCGCCGAGGCCGATCTTCCCGGCGTCTACTGCATTCCGGAGAAGGAGAGGACGCGCCCGTTCGAGAACCTCGCCCTTCAGGTCGTCGGCGTCACCGACCTGGACATGAAGGGGATTGAGGGGATCGAGAAGGAGTTCGAGCCGATCCTCCGCGGCGAGGACGGCTGGAAGGTCCTCCAGGCGATCCCGAAGGTCGGCCCACGCTCCCTTCCCGGCTTTCCCTACCGTCCGCCCGTCGACGGTTGCGACGTAAAGCTTACGCTCGACGCGTCCCTCCAGACGATCGTCGAGCAGGAGCTGATCGAGGCGGTCGAGTCGTCGGGGGCCGCGTGGGGGATGGCGATGGCGATGGAGCCGTCCACCGGCGATGTGCTCGCGATGGCGACCTCGTTCTCCGAGGAGGAGCGGAGACGCTCGGGCGGATCGATCCTGATGAACCGCTGCATCGCGGCGCAGTACGAGCCGGGCTCGACGTTCAAGCTCGTCACCTACTCCGCCGCCTTCGAGGAACAAGCGGTTTCCCCTTACGAGATCTTCGACGCCGGCAACGGCGAGATGAGCTTCGGCAGCTACAAGGTCCGCGAGGCGAGAACGAGCCGCTACGATCGGCTCACGGGGCGGCAGGGATTCGAGAAGTCGTCGAACATCGTGAGCGCGCAGATCGGCTACCGCCTCGGCGGGCGCGGAGAAGGATCCTACGCGCGCGGGGTGGAGAAGCTCTATTCCTATTCGCGCGCGTTCGGGTTCGGGGCGCGCACCGGAATCGCGCTTCCCGGTGAGCTCCCCGGGCTTCTCCGCCGCCCCCGCGAGTGGAGCGGCCGCTCGCTCGGAACGGTCGCGTTTGGACAGGAGATCGCGGTCACCCTTCTCCAGCTCACCGCCGCGTACGCCGCGATCGCCAACGACGGCGTTCTCATGGAGCCCCGCATCGTCGAGTCGATCCTGAATCCGGACGGGACCGTTCGCGAACGCTTCCGCTCGCGGGCGGTCCGCCGCGTCGTCTCCTCGGAGACCGCGGCGCTCATGCGGGACTGCATGCGGGGGGTCGTGCTCCGCGGGACCGGCAAGGGCCTCGACGTTCCCCTCTGGCGTCTCGCGGGGAAGACGGGGACCGCCGAGATGATCGTCGAGGGGGGCGGCTACTCGGACACGCGGTTCACCCCCTCGTTCATCGGCTACGCGCCGGCCGACGACCCGAGGATCGTCTTGGCCGTGGTCCTCGTCGATGTCTCCCGCGTCTATTACGGGGGAGCCGTCGCGGGCCCGGTGGTCCGGGAGATCTTCCTCAAGGCGGCGTGCTCGGAGATTGCCGAGCCGTTCCTCCCCACGCTTCGCCGGGAAGCGGTCGCGACCTGGGCCCACGCGGGGGAGCCTGCGCGCGCCGAGCCCGAGCCCTCCTTCGCCGCGTGCCTTCCGGAGACGATGCCCGACTGCACGGGGCGCTTCCTCCGCGAGGCGAAAGCGGTGCTTCTTCGCGCCGAGGCGGCGGTCCGCGTCCGCGGGTCGGGGACGGTCGCCTCGCAGGATCCCGCGCCGGGAACGCTTCTTCGATCGGGGATCGCGTGCACGCTCGTGGGGAGCGAGCCATGATGGTGAAGGACCGTCCCGGCCTCTCGCTCGCGACGCTTCTTCCCGCTCTCTCCGTGCGCGAGGTGCGCGGCTCCATCGACCGCGAGGTGCGCGACGTCTCGGCC
>JAGUYC010000212.1 GCA_020061515.1 Gemmatimonadota bacterium | reverse complement strand
GGGGCGTCGCGGGTGCGGCGGCGGTGGCGGCGGCGGGCTTTCTCCTCGGAGCGCTTGTCATCCCGCCGCGCGCCTTCCACGGGCTCTTCGCCCAATCTCATCCGGGAACCGAGCTCATCTACTGCAGCGAGGACGTCACAGCCACGATCACGGTTCACCAATATCCGCCGGGCTACAACTTCCAAGACGACATGCGGGTCATCTGCACGACCGGGGTGGACGTCGCGGGCACCGACTCGATGCTCCGTACGACGCAGCTTCTTCAGGGCCACCTTCCCCTTCTCTTCCATCCAAACTCCGGGCCGCGCGTCCTGCAGATCGGATTCGGGAGCGGGGAAACCTCGCGCGTGGTTCTCCTCGAAGGGGCTTCGAAGTTGGACGCGGTGGAGATCTGCGCCGGCCTTGTTCAGGCCGCGCCGTTCTTCGCCGACATCAACGGGCTCGCCTACAGGGATCCGCGCGTTCGCATCATCATCATGGACGCCAAGAATTACGCTCTCCTCACCGGCGAGACCTACGACATCATCATGAACGACTCGATCCATCCTCGGGTGAGCGGAAACGCGAGCCTCTACACGGTGGACTACTTCGCGGACTGCCGGCGCCGCATCGCTCCGGGGGGATTCATGTCGAGCTGGTTCCCCGTGTACGGGCTCCGCCCCGAGGAGCTTCGGATGATCGTGCGGTCCTTCCGTACCGTCTTTCCGCGCGCGACGATGTGGATGGCGTACAACATGGTCAACCGCCACGCGCTTCTCCTCGCTCCCGTCGACGACGCGCCGCTCCGGATCGACTATCAGGATTATCTTCATCGGATCACGCGTCCCGAGATCCAGGCGGATCTCTCGGTCGTCGGCTTGAACGATCCGACTTTCTTCCTCAGCAGCCTCGTGATGAACGAGGATGCGCTTCGCGAGTATTCCGAGGGAGCGCGCTTGAACACCGACGATCATCCGCTCCTCGAGTATCTCGCCCCCAAGTTCGTCGTGAACGACGAGTTCGCTTGGGCGGCGATCTTGGAATCGCTCATTCCCTATCGCTCGGATGTGCGCGAGCTTCTCGTCAACTTGCCCGAGGATCCGGAGGAGAGGCGAGCTCTCGAGCGGGAGCTCGGCGGCTATCTTCGGAGCAACGAGCTCGTGCTTCGCGGCATGGCGAAGGGTCTTCGCGGGGATCCCGATTCGTGGGAGCATTTCGAGGCGGCGGAGAAGATCACTCCCGTTCATCCGGCGGTGCGGATCGCGCGCGAGAGAAGAGAGGGCGAGCTTGCGCGAAGATTGACGGAGGTTCGGAACGATCCCGACAATCCGGACGCACGGCTTCGTCTCTCCGAGACGTATCTTCGCGCGGGTCGCGTCGAGGAGGCCGCGCGCCACCTGCGCGAGGCGGCCGCGAGAAGCCCGGGACGCGCCGATCTTCGAATCGGTCTCGGGATGCTCGAAACGCGGCTCGGACGAGACGCGGAAGCCGCGGCCGTCTATCGAGAGGCGCTGGAGATCGCGCCGCAATCGATCGACGCCCTCAACAACCTCGCGATTCTCGAAGCGGGAAGAGGGAATTACGAGGAAGCGGTCGCTCTTCTTCGGCGCGCGACGTCGGCTCATCCGGAGCATCCCGAGGCATGGAACACGCTCGCCTGGCTTCTCGCCGAGCGGGGAGTCGATCTCGACGAGGCGCTCCGCTTCGCCGAGCGGGCGGTCGCGCTCGATCCGTCTGCTCCTCACCACGACACGCTCGCATGGGTTCTTTTCAAGCGGGGCGATCTCGCCCGCGCGCGCGAGGCGGCCCGGAAGGCGCTCGATCTCTCTCCCGAAAACGACACCTACGGCGAACGCCTCCGGCTCATCGAGCGGGAGATCGAGGCGAGAAGAGAGAGGGCGCAGGAGTAAAAGGGCGACCCCCGCTTCTACAAGTTCGGCGTGTTCGCGCGCGGCTGGTAGGCGCAGTCGATCAGGACCTTTCGATCCGAAGGAATCGAGACGATGTTGCGGATCCAGATCCGGGAGAAATGGTCGTCCTCGCTCGATGTCGCCGTCCCGTTCGTGTTCCAAACGAAGAGATAATCCCCTTCCTCGATCTCCATGCGATCGATCGCGCCGTCGTCGTGGAAGTCGATGGGAGATCCGGAGCCGTCGGTCGGTGCGTCTTCCATCTCGGCGCTCGGTCCCGCGTCTTGAAGGCGAAGCCATCCCCCGTCGTCGATCGAACGGAAGCGCAGGTAGTGCTTCTCCGAAGCATCGTCGTATCGATAGCCGATCCGGTCCGATCCGATGGCGCCGAAGGATGCGGTCGCATATCCGGGGACGAACCAGTCCGCGACGGTGCGCGTTTCCTCTTGGATGGAGATCGTCGTGTGCAGTCGGTAAGGAACGTCGTCCACCGTCGCCGAAGGCGGTCCCTCGTTCCCGTTCTGCACGCCCTTCACGTACACCCAGTGGCGCAGCCCGTTCGGGAGATCGACAATCCATACTTCCATGCGGTCCCGGACGAAGGAGTTCTGCTCTTGCAGGAGCGGGAGGTTCGAGACGCTCCCCGGTTTCGTTTGGAATGCGCTCCACACGTAGAACGCGTCCCAACCTTCACGTTTCAAGTAAACCTTATAGCCGGAGAAGCTGACCCCCGGGCTCACCTCGTCGACGAAGTCCCAGCGGAGAAGCATGCGCCCCGAACCGTTTTCGAGCGAAATCCCGCCGGGCGCGGAGGGGGTCGCATCGAGATCGATCGGATCGATCCCGTTGTCGCAAGCGAGGGAAAGAAGCGCGGCGAAGAGAAAGAGCGAGAAGAACGCGCGGCTCACGAGCCTGGAACTCCTTGTGTTTGTGCGAGTTGACATTCCCCGCATTGCGGGGGCTCCTCCGAACACTTTAGCCAATTCTCGCGCGCTCCGAAAGGGGCGCGGATCGGCGAGGGGCATCTGCCCCGCCCCCGGCGCGATCAGGGGAGGAAACGCTCCGGATGCCGAATCTTCTCGGGAAGGTACTCGTCGATCACGTAATTCAGGCCGTGCTTGGCGAGCGCCTGTTGCTCGGCGCGAACCCCCATCTGAACGAGTTGTTGGATCGCCCGCTGCCACGCCTTGTGATGCAGAACGAACGGATCGTTCTTGAGAGCGTCCTTCGCCCGTTTGACGTCGACGTCCTTGAGCGGGTGCGTCGGGAGCTTGTAGTCGACGATGTCCTGCGGCGTGATGCCCAGAAAACGCGCCTGAGGCACGCAGAAGAACTCGTTCAGGTGAGCGGCGTTCCCTGAACCGACCTTGAGGGTGCGGTAGATGTTCGTGATGCCGTACGGGTCGCCGTCCACGAAGACGTAGACCGGGAGCTTCTTCGTGTCGGCGAGACGCCGGATGAAGCGCCGGCAGGCGCGCGTCGGCACGCCGCCCATCGAGACCAGGATGCAGTTTCCCCTCTTCCAGTAGTTGTGCTTGACGAGCCTCTGGAACATCCCCGCCGTCTCGATGACGAGGACGAACTCGGCCTTCGTCTCGAAACCGAGATGCTCCACCGAGATCGGAATCGAGTAGGCGCCCGAGCCGAACTTCCGGCAATCGATGCGAAGGCTCTCTCCGGTCTCCGCGTCGCGGTCGACGACGACGAGCTCGCCCGCGACGTCGCCCCCCTTCTCTTCCGGGATGAAACCGAGCTGCTCACGGTTCACTCGGAACAGCGCCTCCACATCCTCGATCACCGTGTCCGATTCCGGCTGCTCGCTGAAGCGGGCGTCTCCCCAGTTCTTCGAAACGTAATACGCTTCCCGTTTCGTGGCGATGTCGTCCGTCTCGACGAGCTCTTTCGAAAGAGCCATCATGCGAAGCGTCTGCGCGAAGGTCTTCACCGTGTTCACCGTGAGCGTGCGCTCCTTCGTGCGGCCTCGGATCTCGAAGAACCCTTTCTGCGATTGATAGCTCACGTTTCGAAGGGAGCGGATAGGGAAGCGGAGAGAAGGCTTCTTCCCCTTGGAGATCTTCTCCTCGACGTTCTTCGCCTCCGAAACGATCTTGCCGGCGACCGGCGTTTCCCGGATCCTCGGCGGCTTCTTCCGATCCGCGCTCTTCTTCGTCTTCGGCACCGTCTTTCTCCAGCCGGAAGGGCTACGCCTTCCGGCTCTTCTCGAGAATCGTTTCGAGTTCCTTCATCCGTCGGTCACGGCGCTCGTCGGAAAGCCCGAGGATCTCCTGCAGGGCGATCCCGATGTGCGGGAGGTATTTCTCGATGTAGCTCTTCTTCTTCTCCGCCTCGGCGAGACGCCGGCCGCGCCGGATGTAGACACCGAGCTTTCGACCGCACTCCTGGAGCGCGAGGCGGATCTCCTTGGTGATTTCGGGGTACGAGGCGATCGCCTCTTTCGATTCGGACGTAAAGGGAACCCATACGGAGGCGATGTGCACGGCGATCGCCATGGGTGCGGTCGGGAGCGCGCCGCGGCTCTGAGGGACCATGTAGTTCTTCCACGCCACGTCGATCACACTCTTCGTGATGGCGCACGCCGATTTCTGGTATTGCAGCGGCACGCGGTTCGCCAGGCGGTAGAGCTCCGCCTGTTGATCCGCCTCGAACGAGGGCCCGCCGTACGCAAGCGCCGCCTCGATGAGGAACGGATTCCCGCGGTAGACCGCTGCGGGGCGCGTGACCGCCGCCACGAACGCCGGCTCGTGGTGCGCCTTGAGGGAGAGCGTGAGCTGCTCTTCGCCGATCGGCGAGAGGCAGTTTGTCGGGGGGTTCATGATCTTCGTCTTCTGAATTGCGCGGTAGAGGATCTCCGCGGCATCTCGATGCACGCGCGCCGGGCTTGTCTCGGGCTTGAGCGCCGCCTTCTCGAGGATCTCATCCGCGACCTTCCCGCTTACTCGGCTGAACTCCGTCGTGAGAAAGCCGCGCACGTTCCGCGATTTCGTTTCCTTGAGCATCTTCATCAGCGTTCCGAGCTCGACTCCGCGCGGATGCGGCTTGATCTCCCTGGCTTCCGCGGGAAGCCGTTCGACGGCGCGCTCATAGCGGAAGGTCTCGCCCTTCGGCGACCGGTAGACGATCTCCGCGTGCGGGTTGGCGAGCGCGACTTGCCGCAGATATCGGTCGACCGAATGGTGGCCTGCCTTGTAGCTTGCCTCCAGCTCGATTGCGACGCGCGTGCCGTGCTCCAGTGGCCAATCGATCTCCTCCTCCGACGCGATGACCGGAAGATTCTTTTTCGTATCAAGGAGAAGGGCGAACCGATGGGCCGGCTTGTTCGCGCCGAGCCGGGAGATCACGATCATCGGTTTGCCGGTGGTCATCTGGCCGTACATGCCGGCGGCGGAGATGCCGATCCCCTGCTGGCCGCGCGACTGGCGAAGCCGGTGAAACTTGCTCCCGTAGAGGAGCGACCCGAAGATGCGGGGCGCTTCCTTCCGCGCGATCCCCGGACCGTTGTCCTCGACCGTCACGAGAAAGCGGTCCTCGGCCAGCTCGTCGATCCGCACGTCGAGCTTCGGCAGGATCGCCGCCTCCTCGCAGGCGTCGAGCGAATTGTCCACCGCTTCCTTGACGGTCGTGAGGAGCGCCTTGGAGGGGTTGTCGAAGCCGAGCAAGTGGCGGTTCTTCGCGAAGAACTCGCTGACCGAGATCTCGCGCTGCTTCGGGAGCCGCGGAGCGGAGGTCCGTTTCGCCGGAGACGTCTTCTCTTCAGGGACCGGGAGAACGATCGTCTCCGCCTTTTCCTCTTTCTTCTTCTTGGAGGGCGAGAGCTTCTTCTCTTCCGGTTCCTGGAAGAGGTCGGGCTGCTTCTTCGCCGCCGAGCTCCCCGTTGTGCGCGATCGCTTCATGAACGCCTCCTCGTCCGGCGACGGAGTATAGCGGTCCCTACGCGCGCCGACAAGGGGACGGCGAGGCTAAGCTACGAGAGGGCGATCGCGGCGAACGAGACGATCGATCCTTCCTCTCCCATGACCGCCTGCTCGTAGCGAAGGAGAGCGCCCTTCCCTTCGCCGAGGACGGAGAGCAGGAAGTGGATCGGGGGATAGCCGCAAATGCGAGTCCGGTCGCCCGTCCGCTTCATGCGTCGGCTGAGGGCGCCCGCGTCGACGGCGAGGATGGAGTCGATGAACGCGCGGTCGGAAGTCTCGAGGAGCTTTCTCTCTCCGCTCGAGGGTGCGGCCTTGTCTCCGTAACGAGGACCCACATGCGAGAGATCCGCGCTCGCTACGAGAAGAACACTCTCCTCGCGGCGATCGAGTATCGCTCGAGTCGCGTCGATCGTCTGCTTGATCCGTCCGCGCGCCTCCGGCGGCGCATCCGGTTCGAGATGAGGCCAGGCATACGAGCAGAGGAGCGGGGCGATCTTCGTCTTCCGCCCGAAGAGCCGCCGCACGAAGAGAGCCTGAAACTCAATCGTGTGCTCGCGTCTGTGGGCGAGCTCGTCCTCGAAGAGCCCGCCGGCCTCGCGGTCGAGCTCGCGAAGAAACCGCCGGTCGGTAGAGACGGGACCGAGCGGCGTATCGAAGTCCTTTTCGGTCGCGGCCACGAGCGAGCGGAGCGGCGCGTGGCAGGTGCCGAGGAGAACAGCGAGCGCGGGCGGTTCGGATCGATCGATCGTTTTCCATCCTGCGGCGTACACGGGCCCGCCGAGGCGAAGATCGATGTGCGGCACGACGAGCCCTCGGATTCGGCCTTTCGGAGGCGGCGACTTCGGATCACCCGCCGAAACAAAGAAACCGTCGATCCAGCGTTTCCACGTCGTTCGGTCGGCTTCCATCGCGGAGAGGTGAACCGCGGGGCGCGTCTTCATCTCGCGATAGGCGCGTTCGGTTTCTTCCTTCTTCGCGCGAAACCGATCGCTCTCGAGCAGCAGGGCGCCGTCGAGCTGCCGGAGGAGCTTCTTGATGTCGTTGGAGAAGAGAAGGTCGCCGAAGCGGCGCGCATACGCGGCCTGGATATCGAGAAGGGTGTGCTCGCCGTCCATGAAGCCGAGAAGGAAGGCGGCGCGATCGGAGACGACGAGCGGGTTCTCGGAGAAGCCCTCCGGGTCGCGAAGGACGACGCACGATCGTCCCTCGTGAAGGGTGGGAATCGCCTCGATCGGTCGCAGGCGGGGCTTCGAATCTTCGCCGCTCAACGTGCGCTCCTCGCAGACGCCTGCCGCGGCCACCCGCCGTGGCTCCGTCTTCGGACGGCGGGTCCTGTCGGCCACAGCCCGCTCGCGCTCCGGCCAGTCGCGCCTCCGCACTTGGTGGC
>JAGUYC010000067.1 GCA_020061515.1 Gemmatimonadota bacterium | reverse complement strand
CCTGCTCGCGCGAAGGCCACCAAGTGCGTAGGCGCGACTGGCCGGAGCGCGAGCGGGCTGTGGCCGACAGGACCCGCCGTCCGACGACGCCTCCGAGCGAGGCGGGCCGACCTATCCCCCGGAACCTGAATTGTCAAGGAACCTGGTTCAAGCTGTTCTGGCACGTTAATTGCTCCTGAACCTGGTTCACTTGGCACTCAGGACCCGCCGTCCGATGACGCAACCACGGCGGGTGGCGACGGCAGGTTTGCGCGAGGGAGTTTCACGGCCAGGCACCGAAATCCCGGAGCTCTATTTGGAGCGAGCCCCGCGCCCCTGCGGGCTCGCCGCGTGCCGCACCACGTGGAGCGCCGTGAGAAAGAGAATGCGGAGATCGAAGAGGAGCGACCAGTTTTCGACGTAGTAGACGTCGTAGCGCGTCCTCTCCTCGACCGGCGTGTTGCCGCGAAGCCCGTTCACCTGCGCCCAACCGGTCATCCCCGACTTCACGCGGTGCCGGTCGAAGTAGCGCGGCACATCCTTCTCGAACGCGCGCACGAAATACGGGCGCTCCGGACGCGGTCCGACGAGCGACATGTCGCCGCGAAGCACGTTCCAAAGCTGCGGCAGCTCGTCGAGGCTCGCGCGCCGGAGAAACGCGCCGACTCGGGTCGCCCGCGCGTCCCCCTCCGCCGCCCAGACCGGGCCGGTCTTCTCCTCGGCGTTCGCGACCATCGAGCGGAGCTTCGCGATGCGGAACACGCGCCCGTCCCTTCCGATCCTTCGCTGACGGAAGAAGACCGGGCCCGGGGAATCGATCGTGATCGCGAGTGCGAGGACGAGAAGAACCGGAAGGAAGAGGAGAAGAAGCACGATGGAGAGAACGATGTCGAACGCGCGCTTCACGAATCGGTTCCACGATTGGAGCGGGAAGTCCTTCATCCCGAGGAGCGGGATCCCGTCGATCTCGGAAAGCCGCATCCTCTCGCCGAGGCGCGAGAAGAGATCGGGAACGATTTCGAATTGGAGAGGAAGATTCTCGCACGCCCGCAGGATCTCGACGATCCGCTCGCGCTTCGATTCGGGGAGCGCGATGAAGACGCGCGAGATGCGGTGCGCCCGGCAGACCTCCGCGATCGCGTCGAGCGACCCGAGGTCCTGAATCCCCTCGGGCGGCGGGAGATCCGGCTCGGAGAGGGCGCCGGCGATCCGAAAGGCGCGCTCCGGCCGCGCCTCGATGCTCCGGCGGATCGCGTCGGCGAGGTCGCCCCCGCCGACGAGGAGCACGTTCTCGATCCCGATCCCGCGCGAGCGCGCGAGGCTCCTCGCCTTCCGCATGAGGGCGCGCGAGAGAAGGACCGCGAAAAAGGCGAGAAGGACGGCGAACGCGAAGAAGAGACGCGAATACGAGACCCCCCGATAGAGAAAAGCGGAGGACATCAGGACGAGCGTCCCGAGGACCGCCCCCTTGAAGACGTGGAGCGCTTCCTCCCCCCAGGCAACGGCGCGCCGCGGATCATAGAGGCCGAGAAACGCGAAGAGAATGACCCAGCCGAACGCCGTGAAAAGAAACCCGGGAAGGTAACTCGCGAAGGAGGGGATCCCCTTCGGAGCGGCGATCCAACCGGAATCGAATCGGATCCAGAAGGCGAGCGCGAGCGCGAGCGCGAGCGCGAGCCAATCGGCGACGACCGAAAGAAGGGCGAACGTGAGAGGAGCTTTTTGATTCATTCTTATCTAAACGATCTTCGCGCCCGCCCGCCGCATCTCTTCGAGCGCGCGCTCCCCGTCCCCCGGGTTCGCGTCGACCGGCCGCGTTCCTTCACGGATCAAGAAGATTTCGAAGCCGGCTTCGAGCGCGTCGAGGACCGTGGCCCGCACGCAGTAGTCGAGCGCGAGCCCGCCGACCCAAACCCGCCGCACATCCGCCTTCCGGAGTTTCGCCGCGAGTCCGGTCCCGTCGAACGCCGAGTAGTTCTCCTCCTTCGCCCGCTTCCCCTTGTCGACGAGGATCGCCTCCTCCGGAAGCGCCAGATCGCTTCGAATCTCCGCCCCCTCCGTCCCCCGGACGCAGTGGGCCGGCCAGATCCCTCCGTTCGGTCGGAAGCTCCGGTGGTCGGGAGGATGCCGGTCGCGGGAGGCGACGACCGGAACTCCCTCCGCCTTCGCCTCCTGGATCCATCGGTTGAGGACGGGAACCACCTCGTCGCCGGAAGGAACCGGGAGCGCGCCGCCGGGGCAGAAGTCGTTCTGCACGTCGACGAGAAGAAGCGCGTCGCCCGGTTCGAGCCGTTCCTTCATCCTTCACACCGCAAGAAGCTGCCGGAGCATGAAACGGAGGATCCCTCCGTGCCGAAAGGACTCCAGCTCCATCGGGGTGTCGATGCGCGCGAGGACCTCGAACGAACGCTCCCCTTTCTCGCCCCGGGCGACGACCCGAAGCCGCCCGCCCGTGCGAAGGTCCGGGATTCCGCGCACGGCGAACGTTTCGCGTCCATCGAGTCCCAGGCTCTCCCTCCCCTCCCCGTCGAGAAACTGAAGAGGCAGCACTCCCATCCCGATCAGGTTGCTCCGATGGATCCGCTCGAACGACTCGGCGAGGACCGCGCGAATGCCGAGCATCGCGGTCCCCTTCGCCGCCCAGTCGCGCGACGATCCGGATCCGTACTCCTTTCCGGCGAGGACGAGAAGCGGAATGTTCATCTTCCGGTAACGCTCGGACGCCTCGAAGATCGTGATCGTCTCTCCGCCCGGCGGGAAGGTCGTCCACCCTCCTTCGGTTCCCGGCGCGAGCGCGTTTCGAAGCCGCACGTTCCCAAAGGTTCCCCGCATCATCACCTCGTGGTTTCCGCGGCGCGCGCCGAACGAGTTGAAGTCCTTCGGATCGACCCCTTGAGCGATCAAGTATTTTCCGGCCGGCATGTCGCGCGGGATCGAGCCGGCGGGCGAGATGTGGTCGGTGGTGACGGTGTCCCCGAGAACGGCGAGGACGCGCGCCCCCTCGATGTCGATCGGCGGCTCCGGCTCCGCCGCCATCGCATCGAAGAAGGGGGGTTTTCGCACGTACGTCGAGGAGGGATCCCATGCGAAGCGGTCCCCCCGCGGGACCGGGATCGCGCGCCATCTCTCGTCTCCAGCGAAGACGTCCGCGTACTCTTTCGAAAACATCTCGGCGCGCACGCACTTCAGGGCGACCGCGCGAATCTCCTCCGGATGCGGCCAGATGTCGCGGAGAAAGACCTCCTCGCCGTTCGTCTCGGTTCCGATCGGCTCGTTGTCGAAGTCGATGTCGATCCGTCCCGAGAGCGCGTAGGCCACGACGAGCGGGGGGCTCGCGAGGAAGTTCGCGCGCGTGTCCGGATTGATGCGTCCCTCGAAGTTTCGGTTCCCGGAGAGGACCGAGACGACAACGAGCCGGTTCGCGCGGACCGCCTCGCGGATCGGGTCGGGAAGTGGACCGCTGTTCCCGATGCACGTCATGCAGCCGTAGCCGACGAGATGGAACCGGAGCTCCTCGAGCGCCGCGAGGAGCCCGGAGTCGGCGAGATATCGGGTCACCACCTTCGACCCGGGCGCCAGGCTCGTCTTCACCCACGGCTTCACGCGGAGGCCGCGCGCCGCCGCCTTCTTCGCGAGAAGCCCCGCCGCGATGAGCACCGACGGGTTCGACGTGTTCGTGCAGGAGGTGATCGACGCGATCACCACCGATCCGTGGCCGATCGTGAAGGTTTCGCCGTCAAGGGTCACGCGCGCGCGGGTGCGAAGCGTCTCCTCGGAGGGAGCCACGTCCTTCGACGGCGCCGCGAGCGACGGGAGCGACTCCGCCCACGCCTCTTTCGCGCGCCGAAGCGGAACCCGGTCGTGCGGCCGCCTCGGCCCGGCCAAGGTCGCCTCTACATCGCCGAGATCGAGCGTGACGATGTCGCTGAAGAGCGGATCGGGAGCGTTCGCCTCGCGGAAGAGGCCCTGCTCCCTCGCGTACGCCTCCACGAGCCGCACCCTCTCCTCGCTCCGCCCGGTGAGCCGGAGATAGTCGATCGTGATGCCGTCGATCGGAAAGATCGCCGCGGTCGATCCGTACTCGGGGGACATGTTCGCCAGCGTCGCGCGGTCCGGGAGAGAGAGGTTCGCGATCCCCTCGCCGTAGAACTCGACGATTTTTCCCACGACCTTTTTCTTGCGAAGGATCTCCGTCACCGTGAGGACGAGATCGGTCGCCGTCGTTCCCGCGGGGAGAGATCCGTGCAGCCGGAATCCGATCACCTCGGGAATCAGCATGGAGAGCGGCTGGCCGAGCATCGCCGCCTCCGCCTCGATCCCGCCGACCCCCCAGCCGAGCACGCCGAGCCCGTTGACCATCGTCGTGTGGCTGTCGGTCCCGACGAGCGTGTCGGGGAACGCGACGCCGTCCGCGTCGCACACGACCCGCGCGAGATGTTCGAGGTTCACCTGATGCACGATGCCGGTGGCGGGAGGCACGACCGCGAAGTTCCGGAAAGCGCCCTGCGCCCAGCGGAGCAGCGCGTAGCGCTCCCCGTTCCTCTCGAACTCCCGCTCGACGTTCTCCTTGAACGAGTCGGGGCGCCCGAACGAGTCGACCTGCACCGAATGATCGATCACGAGCTCAGCCGGGAAGACCGGGTTGACGCGCGCCGGATCGCCCCCCATCGCCGCCACCGCGTCCCTCATCGCCGCCAAATCGACCACCGCCGGAACACCGGTGAAGTCTTGAAGAAGAACGCGCGCAGGCGTGAAGGCGATCTCCATCCGAGGAGCCTCCCGCGGATGCCAGCGGGCGAGCGCCTCGATCTCCTCGCGGCGGACGGCCGACCCGTCCTCGTGCCGGAGCAAGTTCTCGAGAAGGATGCGGAGAGAAAACGGCAACCTTCCGACCGGAAACCCGGACTCCTCCAAACGTCTCAGGCTGAAGATGTCGTAGTTCTTTCCCCCGACGGAGAGGGGACGGCGCACGGCGAAGGAATCCATGGACAATCGGCTCATCGGTTTTGCTCCTTCTCGGCGGGAACGCCCCGCCCGCCCGTTCGGCCGAGACTCGGGACGGCGAGAACGCGCGGAGGGCTCTCCCCTCGCCGCCAGTCTACCCTCGATCCGACAGAAATACGTCAGGTGTTTTCTCGGCCGGGGCAACTGGGCGGCATCGGACACCGAACCGACCCGCCTTCCAGGAATCATGACAGATCGTTCCGGACGTGGCATAATCGGTCCGGGGAGAGGGCTCTCATTCATGACGCGAAAACAGAACTCGGGCAAGAAGATCCCCTGCGCTCTTTGCGACATGCGGAAGAACGGGCTGCTCTCTCGAGTGGAGGAGGGCCTGCTTGATCGCGTCGAGGGGGCGAAGGTGATCCATCGTTTCGGGCCGCGCCAGGTCGTCTTCCACGAGGGAACCCCGCCGCTGGCGGTCTACTGCCTGCGCGCGGGGCGCGTGAAGCTCTATCGGAGCGGAAAACGGGGCGAGGAGGTTGTGCTCCGCGTCCTCGGGCCGGGAGACGCCTTCGGCTACCGACCCCTGCTCTGCGAGGAGCTTTACGCCGTGACGGCCGAGTCGATCGAGGAGTCCGAGGTGTGCGTCCTTCCCCGGCAGGTCCTCGCGGATCTCCTTCGGGACTCCCCTTCCTTCGCGATCGATCTTCTCGCTCGAATCGCCCGCGAGCTCCGTTATTCCGAAGACCAGCTCCTCGATCTCACTCAGAAGTCGGTGCTCGAGAGGACCTCGGGCCTCCTCGTGATGTTCCTCGAGAACTGCGGCGAGAAAACCGACGGCGGAATCCGCCTCGCGATCCCCATTCAGCGCAAGGAGATGGCCCAGATGGTCGGAACGACTCCGGAGACCTTCTCCCGCACCCTCCACGAGCTCGCCGAGCGGGGGGTCATCGTCCTCTCGCGGTCTGACATCGTCGTCCGGGACGAGGCGGCGCTTCGGCGGACTGTGGGAGAGTAGCCCTACTTGATTTAGATCAATTTGCGGATTGATCTCCCTCCTTGCGAAAAAACCGCGTAAGTGAGAGAATCATCAGCGAATGCAGGTCTGATGGCGCGGGCCCGACGGCTTCAGCCCTTGGATTGCTTGAGATTCCAAGAGTCGAACCGTCCGGCGATCCGTTGACCGAAGGAAAGCGAGTGGTCCGGTAAACGAAATCCCGTTCGCCGGGAGTGAACGGAGAGGAGGAGAAAGAGAAGGAAATGGCTAAGGCAATCTCGCTCGTCGGCGCGATCGTGCTCGTTCTGGGATTCGCCACGTACGGATTCGCTGTGGTCGTGGACGGCGTGAACGACTTCCCGCCGGCCTCCCGCATCGACATCGACGGCGGCGACACGGAGTTCACTCCGATCGATTTCGGGGACATCTACGTGACGAACGACGCGAACAATCTCTACATCGGCTACGAACACGACCACGACGGTTGGGGACAGGTCCAGGTCGGGATCGCGCTCGGAACGATCGACGGCCAGGGCGGCTCGTGGGATCCGTGGGATCGGCGGATCGATTTCGCGGGGCAGTGTCTCCCCGACTTCATCGCGTACAAGAACATCGATTCCGACTACAGCGACCTCGTGACGTGGGATCCGATGGCGATGGGTTGGATCTACGGCATGAACCCGATCAACTGGGTCATCGGGACCGGCTTCGACGAGCTGGAGATCCCGCTTGCCCAGATCGCCGCGGCCTGCCCGGGATTCCATCAGGTCTTCATCGAGCTGTGGATCACGCAGGACAACTGCAGCAAGGGTCCGCTCGACCTCAGCTTCAACGACGCTCTGCAGCTCAGCACGCCGGGCGGGACGATCTGGGAGCTCCCGTGCGACGGCTCGCAGGACGTGGTGATTTCCTGCTACCATTGCTACGTGGTGCAGTGCGAGACCGGGACCGAGGAGAGCACCTGGAGCTCCGTGAAGGCGCTCTTCCGCTAAGACCTTTCGACATCGCTCCGGGGCGGTCGCCGATCGGCGATCGCCCCTTTTCTTCTCCCTCGGAACCGCCCCGTGTGCATTCGCCCGACCGCGCTTGTTTCCGCGCGCCTCTCGGTCTACTCTCAGCGGAAGAAGAAAACCCACGCGGAGGTGGATCATGTGGATGCGCGCGTTCGTCCGGGCCGCGAGGGCGGTCCTCGTTCTTCTTCTCCTGCTTCCCGCCGCCGCGCCGGCCGCGATCGGAGACACGCTCTTTTCCTTCCCCTCTCCGTGCGCGGTGCCGTCCGGGCTCGCCCACGCGGGCGGCCGCCTCTGGCTCGCGGATTGGGAGACCGGGACCCTCTACGAGATGACCGAGGATGGGGCGGTCCTCCGAACGATCGAGGCTCCCTGCCGCCGGCCGGAAGGGCTCGCCTCGGACGGCAAGATCCTTTACATCTCGGATTCTGAAACCCATCGGGTCTTCGCGTTTGATCCCGAGACGAACCGGACTCTTTGGTCGTATGAGGCGCCGGAATCCTCGCCGCGCGGGCTCGCCTTCGGCGGCGGATCGCTCTGGCTTCTGGACGACGGAGCGGACACGATCTACGAGCTCGTCCCCGAGGACGGGACGATCCTGAACTACTACAAAGCCCCGCATGACTTCGGGAGAGATCTCGCTCACGACGGGAAGTACCTTTGGGCGGTCGACCGGAAGCTCGACGAGATCTACGCGGTGCGCCCCTCGGACGGCAAGGTGCTTTTTCTTGCGAAGGCCCCTGGGAAGTTCCCATCGGGGCTCGCCTTCGGGGGGGGCTTCCTCTGGCTCTCCGATTTCGAGACGAAGCGGACGTACAAGATCCGCGCCTCCGCGGACGTCCCCTTCCGGGTCACCGGCCTGGTTCTTCGCGATTTCCGCTATCGCTACGCGCTCCGGAACGACGGAGAGGGATCGATCGCCGAGGCGGCGATCCATCTGGCGGTTCCGTACGATACGCTTGAGAACCAGAAGATCGTTTCGCCGATTCGATGGACGCCGGAGCCGGACCGTTTCGCCGTCGACCGATGCGGCCAGGAGATCGCCATCTTCAACTTCCGCAACGTTCCCCCGGGGGCGACCGTCTCCGCCGAATACGAGACCCGCGTCCGGCTCGGCACGCTCCACTACGCGTTCTTTCCCGAGGACGTGAAGGGTCTGGACGCGATCCCGAAGGAGATCCGCGAGAAGGGGACCGCGCCAAGGTCGCGGCTTCAGCTCGACGCGGAGCTCGTGCGGAAGACCGCCGGCGAGATCGTCGGGGACGAGAAGAACCCGTACTGGATCGCGCGGAAGATCTTCGATTGGGTGATCGAGACGCTCGAGTACGACCGGGTTGGCGGATGGGATGTCCCGACGACACTCATCAAGCGCGGAACCGGATCCTGCTCGGAGTACGCGTTCCTCTATATCGCTCTCGCCCGCTCCGCCGGTCTTCCCGCGCGGTACGAGGGGAGCGTGGTCGTCCGCGGCGACGACGCCTCGATCGACGACGTCTACCACCGCTGGTGCGAGGTGTACCTCCCCGGGATCGGCTGGATGCCGGTCGATCCGAGCGGCGGCGACCAGCCTTGGCCGGCGGACCAAGTCCGGTACTTCGGCGGGCTCGCCGACCGCTTCCTCATCACGACGCACGGAAGCGGCGACTCCGAGTACCTCGGTTGGGATTACAACGCGCACGCGACCTACGTCTATGAGGGAAGAGGGACGGTTCACGAGGAAGGCTACGGGATCTGGAGTCCGGTCGCGGAGGAATGACCACACGGCCCGCGGTTCGAAGGATGAGAAGGAGACAAACGATGGGCGATAAGAAAACGGAAAGGGTGGAGATCCGCGTTCCGAGCGCGTCGCTCGCCGTGGCGGCCGCGAGCTGCCCGAACGGATGCGATCTCATGGCGGCCGACGTGCCGATCCACGGCCACCCGTCGATCGGCATCGACTTCTCGTTCGGTGATTGGAAGGGGAAAATCCACCTCGATCCGATGTACGGGAGCTTCGACAACATCTGCGACATCGAGATCCCGGAAGGTCAAGAAGTTGATTTTCGATGTCCGAAGTGCGCGGTCTCTCTGCGAGACGAGAAGGACCTGTGTCCGACCTGCTCCGCCCGCATGTTCGTCCTTCACCTCCCCGGCGGCGGGATCCTCGAGGGGTGCCTACGCAAGGGGTGCAGCGCGCATCGTCTCCGGATCGTCGATGTCGATGCGCAGCTCCTCCGGGTGTTCAAGGAGCGCGTCGGGCTTCCGGGAATCGACGTGTAGAGGGCGTCGGGAAGGACGCGGTCTTTCGTCGGGTCTCCCCAATCCGTCACTTGCGATTGAGGCGGCCAGGTTCTGTCGGCGGCTGTCCATCCGGTGCTCGCCAGTCGCCCTGTGGGCTTGGCGGCTGCGCGCCGGACGGACACCTGCCGCCGCCACCCGGCCGCGGAGCTTCTCCGCGCGTTTGACTTCGAGGCGATCTCGCATTATGTTTCCGGCTGTCCTCGGCCCCCCCCCTCGCCGAGCAAATACTGTTGTTCGAAGAAACCACTGATAGGAGGAAGAAGCATGAGGAAATCCACGAACGTCCTGGTCGCTCTTCTCTTCGTCGTCTCGGCCGCCGGCGCCGGCGTCCTGCCGCAGGCGGGAGTGCGACCCCTGGCGCAGGTCGAAGCGGACAACGGCGCGGCCGCCGCGGTTCGGACTTCGATCCCGACGCCGGTAAGCCTCCCCGTGAACGGGGTGTGGCACTACGCCTCCTGTTCCAACGGAATCATCGGGCCGGACGGTCAGGGGGGCTGGATGAGCACCCCGAGCCAGGACGAGCTCTGGCTCGTCAGCTCCTCGCAGAAGGTTCTCTTTCGGATCACCGACGCGTGGCTCACGGGCGACCAGTTCGAGGTGTACGTGAACGGCGCGCTCGCGCTCACGACCCCTTCGGTTTCGAACGGCGGTTCCCCGGAAATCAAGCCGGACTTGGTCGGGGCTCCGGCTCCGTTCGCGAAGCAGGGGAAGCTCTACGGCGCCTATGCCGGGGCTCAGTACTCGCACGACGAGATCGTTCTTCCGGCGGGGGATCACCTCGTCAACATCAAGCTGATCGCGAGCCCGGTCACGAGCGCGGGATTCGGCGTTCTCGCCGAGCTGTATCACGCGCCGACGCAGGAGACGACGCCGAAGACCGGTCCTGGTCCGGAGAAGGAAGCCCGCGGCTCGTGGAGCGGAGTGAAGAACCTATTCCGGTAGGAAGAACGACGTTCGTTGATGCATGAAGGGCGCGGACCGATCCGCGCCCTTCTTTCGGCCGCTCCGGAGACCCCGGCTACTCGTTCCCTTCTTCTCGCGCCGCCTCCCTTTCCATCTCCTCGAGACGGAGGGTGAGCTCCTCCCAACGCGCGGTCTTCGTCTCGATCTCCGCCTGGATCTCGCGGTAGACGCGGAAGGTCTCGCCGAAGTCCGCCTCCCTCGCGTAGAAATCGGGGCTCGCCATCGCGCGCTCCATCTCGGCGCGTTTTCGCTCAAGGTCTTCGATCTCCGCCGTCGCCGCTTCGACCTCCTTCCGGGCCGGGGCGAGCTTCCGGTAGCGTTCGTTCCTCTCCTCGGCTTCGCGGCGGCGTTCCTCGCGCGTCTTTCGACCGTGGGCGGCGCGCTTCTCGTCGGCCGTTTCGGTTTCGCGCTCTTCTTCGGCGGGCTTCTTTCCTGCCTTCTTCGCCTCCTCCGCCGCCGCTCCCATACGGGCGAGGTAGTCGCCGTAGGATCCGAGATGCGTCCGCACCCCTCCGCCGCCGATCTCGTCCACGCGGCTCGCGAGACGGTCGATGAAATGACGGTCGTGCGAGATCATGACGAGCGAGCCGGAGAACTCCTCGAGCGCCTCCGCAAGCACGTCGCGCGAGGGGATGTCGAGGTGGCTCGTCGGCTCGTCGAGAAGCAGGACGTTCGTCGGGCGAAGGAGAAGCTTGAGGAGGGCGACGCGCGCCTTCTCGCCCCCCGAGAGAACCTCGATTTTCTTGAAGACGTCGTCTCCGGTGAAAAGAAACCGTCCGAGGATCGCGCGCGCCTTCTGCTGCGTGAGGTCGGGGGTCCAGTCGAGGATCTCGTCGAGGATCGTCTTTCGATAGTCGAGCGCCTCGGTTTGGTGCTGCGCGTAGTAGGCGGCGCTCGCGTTGTGCCCGAGCACCCTCTCCCCCGAATCGGGAGCGAGAACCCCCGCGAGAATCTTGAGAAGGGTCGACTTCCCGGCGCCGTTCGGGCCGACGAGGACGATCCTCTCGCCCCGCTCGATCTTCCAATCGAGCGATTCGTACACACAAAGGCTCTCGAACGCCTTGGACACTCCGCGAAGCTCGATCGGGATTCTTCCGGCGCGCGGCGGCTCCGGGAACGCGAAGTCGATCGACTTCAGCCGCGCCGGCGCCTCGATCCGCTCCATCTTCTCCAACATCTTGATGCGGCTCTGCACGCGCCTCGCGGTGTCCTTGCGCACCCGATAGCGGGCGATAAAGCGTTCGGCCGCGGCGATCTTCCGGTCCTGCGATTTCTTCGCCGCCTCGAGCCCCTCGTCGCGAACGCGGCGCGCCTCGGCGTAGGCGTCGTAGTTCCCCTTGTAGGCGGCGATCTTTCCCCGTTCGATCTCGAGGATGCGCCCCGCGAGGCGATTGAGGAGTGTCCGGTCGTGCGAGACGAGCACGAGCGATCCGGAGTACCCGCGAAGATACCCTTCGAGCCAGATCACCGATTCGAGATCGAGGAAGTTCGTCGGCTCGTCGAGGAGAAGGAGATCCGGCTCGGTGAGGAGAAGACGCGCGAGCTGAAGCCGCATGAGCCAGCCGCCCGAGAACTCGCCGAGCGGGCGATCGAAGTCGGTCTCGCGGAACGCGAGCCCGCCGAGAATGCGCTTCGCCTCCGCCGGAAGATCGTAGCCCCCGCTCTGATCGAAGCGCCTCTCGATCTCTCCGTGCGCGCGCGCGAGCGCCTCGATCTCCGCGGGGTCTCTCGCGGAGCGCATCTCTTCCTCGAGAAGAGCGAGGCGGCCTCGCATGTGGTCGATCCGCTCCGCTCCCGCGAGCATCTCCTCGTAGAGGGTGACCTCCCTCTTCTGGGCAACTTCCTGGACGAGATATCCGATCGTCGCCCGCCGGTTCCGCGCGATGCTCCCCTGGTCCGGCTCCACGCGTCCGGCCAGGATCTCGAGGAGCGTGGTCTTCCCCGAGCCGTTCGCGCCGACGAGACCGATCCGCTCGGACACGCCGATCGTGAGGCTCACATTCGAAAAGAGAGTGCGCCCCCCGTATTCCTTCGATACGCCGACAAGAGAGATCATGGCCGGTTCATCGTATCACACGGCGCCGAGGACCGACCTTCCCGCTCGGCGGGCCGGGAACTCCCTCAGGACCCGCCGAGGGTTTCTGTACCAGGTAGAAGTGACACCCGCGCGTGGTGGCGTTCTCAGTCGTCGGACGCGGGGGTCACTCCTTCGCGCCGCATGCGCGAAGGAGCTTCCTCGCCACCCCGTCGCTTTTCGCGACGGGGAGCCCCGGCTCGGTCGTGTCGGCCACAGCCCGCTCGCGCTCCGGCCAGTCGCGCCTACGCACTTGGTGGCCTGCGCGCGAGCAGGCGCCCGGGAATGTTAAGGAACCTGGTTCGAAAATGTATCCGCGCGGGGCCTGCCCGCGGCTGTCCGCTCGATGCTCGCCATTCGCCGAGCCTCGGTGGCTGCGCTTCTCGCGGACACCTGCCGCGGTCACCCGCCGTGGCT